>JBBTVI010000015.1:0-20799 GCA_038063315.1 Patescibacteria group bacterium | reverse complement strand
AAAAGGAAAAATACAGGGACGCGTTGGAACGGTGGACAAGAATATGCGCCGCCACCGAGGAAAAGATGCGCGCGCATCTGGGCGGAAAAGTACATGGGGAGACGCTTGACGGCAGGAGAGTCGAGCTTGACGGGAGGAATGTCGCGGTGGAGCTCAACCGGTCGCCCCGATGCTCGTATGGTATCGGGCCGTCGTATTCCGCGTCGTTCGGGTACCTTTCGTTGATTCTCGAAGGCGCGAAAGAGGCGAGTGAGCATATTGCGGTCCCGTCGGAACTTTTGAACGCGGGCGCGACTTTGGCGCGACGCATTGAGGGTGCGCAAAAAATTCTTGCGATTGCATATCCTTCGACGTTTACGGATTCAACGGCGTATCGCTCCCGGTACGCGGATCGCGTCCGCGAGGTTGTGACGCCGCCGCTGATTACGGTTCGGAGCGGCGAGGATTCAGGACGGGATGTTCGCGAAGATGGGATCTATGTGACGATCACGGGGATTCCCGGTTTGGAGCGGTTGTATCGCGATGCCCGCGCCTTAGGCCTGAAGATTTATACCAACGACGCAGCGGCCGTTGCCGGAGGCGCGATGCGCGCGGTCCCTCATGCGATGGCTTCAAAGGCAATCCTGCTCCATTTTGCGCGGAGCGGCTGGAGCTCGGTGTGGCTTTCCATGATTTATGAAGTACCGCTCGTGATCCCCGATTTTGACCGCTTTGACGATCCGGAAATATATTTTAATAATAGAATGATCGAGCGGCTGGGCATGGGAATCGTCTATCGCGGGCAGGAGCTTTCCTCGATCCTTGAAGAGGCGGAGAGCATGCGCGCGCGGTACCGGAAAATTAAAAAGGAGATCGAGGGACAGTGGGGAACACTTGATGGCAATAAAGTGGCGGCGGAGATGTTTGTGTCGGATTTTGTTTCATTATAAATTTTATGCCTTACATCATTGCGGAATTGTGTCAAAACCATTCGGGCGAGCGGAAGATTTTCGGCGAGATGATTCGCGCGGCTGCGGAGGCAGGCGCGACGCATCTGAAGATGCAGACCATTTTTTCCGAGGATCTGACACGCCGTGAGCGGTTCGAGGACGGATGGGTGGAAAATAACGGCGTACAAAAGACCATCCGGCGGCCTTTTGAGCCGGAGCGTGACCGCTTGCGCCGGCTTGATCTGACGCTGGAAGACCATTTCTTCTTTATTGAAGAATGCAAAAAGGCGGGCGTAATTCCGCTGACCGCGATTTTCGCGCGCCGCCGCATACCGGCGGTGGCGGCGCTTCCGTGGTCGAAACGGGTGGTCAAGGTGGCGAGCTACGACTGCGCGAGCCATGCGATGATCCGGGAGCTTTCTGGCGCGTTCGATCACCTGATTGTTTCAACCGGCGGGACATTCGACGATGAAATTCGGGAAACGGCCCGCATCGTCAAGGACGCGGGCAGAGAACTGACATTGCTTCACTGCGTGACGAGTTATCCGAATACGCGCGTCATGTGTAATCTCGCCCGTATCGGATGGCTGCGGCAGTTTGCGCCGACAGTGGGTTGGTCCGATCATACGTTGGTCGCGCGTGACGGGATTCAGGCCGCAAAAGTTGCATTAGCCGAGGGCGCGGACTATGTTGAGCGGCATTTCACGATTCAGGAAACGGATAAAACAAAGGACGGCCCGATCTCGGTGACTCCGGCGCTGCTCAAAGAACTCACGGCGTTTGCAGGACTTCCGCGTACGGAGATGCGCGAGCGGATCGAGCGGGAGATACCCGACTGGCGCATTATGATCGGGACTGCGGGCCGCGACATGACCCAGACCGAAATGCTCAACCGCGACTACTACCGCGGACGGTTTGCAAGCTGGTCCGACGGCCGGTGGGTTTACAATTGGGAGGAGGAGCCCGTTAAAGCGTAGAAATCACACTTCATACATACGTCATTGCGAGGAAGCCTGCCACAGGACGACGAAGCAATCCCCGCCTTCACAGGGTTTCGGCGGGCAAGCATAAAGTAAACATGGTGAGAATAGAGGCCTGCTTGTCCGCCGTAGCTTCAGCGTAGGCGGAGATTGCCGCGCTCCCCCTCGATGACCTCGGGGTCGCTCGCAATGACATCTGTGAGGGATTTTCTAAAAGATTTGCCAAATTCAATAAGCACGTGAAAACCATTTTCATTCCCATCAACCGCGGCATTATTGTCCGGAATCTTCTCCGGAATCGTTTTTTTGAAATGCTCGCGGGAAACCCGGACATCCGCACCATTCTCCTTTTTGCGGTGATCGAAGGGAGAAGGCCGCCGGAATATCTGAAAAAGGAATTTGAACGGGAAAACGTCGTCGTGGAATTTGTGCCCAATATCGTCTCGCGGGGCATCCGCCGGCGGTTCGGTGCCGCAACCGGACGCGCGATTTTTTCTCCCACGACGAAACTCTATGCGCGCTACGGCACGACGAAAGTATCGCCCAAGACCGCTGCCACAAATTCGTTTTGGTACGCGCTCTATCCCGTGCTTGCCCATACGCGCATATCGCGCTCTCTCGTCTGGAGCGCGGAGGCGTTTTTGTTTCCGGATCGCTGCTACGACTCCTATTTTGTGCGGTACAGGCCGGACCTTGTTTTTTCCACGGCGATCCTCTCGGTTTTCGACCTCGCGTTTCTGAAAGGCGCGCGCCGCCGCGAGATTGCCACCGTCAGCATGCCGAAAAGCTGGGACAATCTGGATAAAAATCTTTTTCGTTTTGAGCCGGATGTGTTTGCGGTGCAGAATGAATGGATGGCCGGGGAGGCCGTGGAATATCAAAAATTCAATCCGGAAAAGATTCGCACTGTCGGATTCCCGCAGTTCGACATTTATCGCGATCCGGGCGTCTTGATATCGCGGGAGCAATACTGCGCGAAAAAAGATTTTGATCCGTCGCGCCCGCTTATTTTTGTCGGCTCGGAAGGGGAGTGGTCGCGTGGCGATGACGCGCTTGTGCGGCGTCTTGTGCAGGCCGAGGAGCACGGTGCGATTCCCGTTTCCAACATTCTTATCCGTCCGCACTTCAGCGGAAACGACGGCCGGTTTGATTCTTTGAAAAATACACCGGGTGTTTTTGTAGACGATACGTACCGCACATCGGACTTTTTTATTGATCATTGGGATCCGACGCGCCAAGATATGGCCGATTTTACGAATACGCTTTATCATTCGGACGTCTCGATCAATTTCGCCTCCACGCTCTCGCTCGATGCGGTCTGTTTTGACAAGCCCATTATCAATATCGGGTATGGCGCGCGCTGGCGCGAGCGGCCGGACGGCGCGAAAGAGGACATGACGTGGCTGATGTATGAGACCAATTACTACCGCGCGGTGATGGCGACCAACGCGACCACGCTTGTTAAAAGCGACGCCGAACTTTTGAGTGCCATCCGGATGTCTCTCAGAGATCCGGCGTTCAAGCGTGCGGAACGGAATTTGCTGCGTGATAAAATGTGCTACAATGTGGACTGCAAAAGCGGGGAGAGATTGTATGAATTGGTGACGGCGATGTTATGAAAACATTAAAACGTAAAATTTGTGTGTTTTCCGGCAAGCGCGGCGGGTTCGGCGCGTATGTTCCTCTTATGCGACTCATTGAAAAAGATCCGATCCTCGAACTTCAAATTCTTCTCGGCGACATGCACGCATCCAAAGAGTTCGGGAATACGGCGGATGAGGCGCACGCCGCATTCCCCAGCGCGACGATTGAACTTGTTGAGATGGGCGCGGGACGGGGCGATACGCCCGAGATACGCGCGGAGAATCTCAGCGTTTGTTTGCAGAAGGCCGCAGGGGTACTTGAGCGCATCAGGCCGGATATCGTAATGGTTCACGGGGATCGGGGAGAGCATCTTATGGTTGCATTTGCCGCGCTCAATCTCGGCATTCCCGTTACCCATTCGCAGGGTGGAGAAATATCCGGAAACATTGACGATGTCCAGCGTCATGCGATCACAAAGCTCGCGCACATTCATTTTCCGGAGATGAAAGACGCTGCGCGTCGCATCCGGGGCCTCGGCGAAGAACCGTGGCGGATTCATGTTGTCGGGTCGCTCTATATAGACCGGATTGTCAAAAAGATGTACACCGATACCGCGGCAGCAAAGCAAAAATACGGCCTTGGAGGGGACGACGAATATGTGATTGCGCTTTTTCATCCGGATACATTCTGGACGAAAGAACAAAATTATCGCGCGGCGCAGGCAATGCTCGCGGCCCTCAAAAGCGCAAAATTAAAAACCGTGTTGCTCTATCCGTGTTCGGACCCCGGGTATGAGGGCGTGATTCAGGCCATTGACGAGATGCGCTCTGATCCGGATTTTCTCATCCATAAAAACATTGAAAATCTTGATTTTCTTGGTTTGATGGCGGACGGACGGTTCATCATCGGTAATTCCTCCTCTGCTTTGGTGGAGGCGCCCTATTTCAAATTGCCTGCCATTAACATCGGCAATCGGCAGCGGGGAAGGGATCGGGAAGAGAATATTGTGGATGCGAAACCAACAGAGCGCGGCATCGGCAACGCCATCCATTACGCACTGACCGATGCGGGATTTAAGAAAAATCTCGCGCGTTGCGGCAAACGCCTTGGTGACGGCAACGCCTCCGAGCGTGTTTTAGAGGTGATAAAGAATCTTCGTATTGATGAGCGCTTGATGCGGAAGAAGATGGTGTAATAAAATGAAACCCCTCACAGTCGTCATTGCGAGCGACCCCGAGTCTGTCGAGGGGACGCGCGGCAATCTCCGCCTACGCTGAAGCTACGGCGGACAAGCAGGCCTCTATTCTCACCATGTTTACTTTATGCTTGCCCGCCGAAACCCTGTGAAGGCGGGGATTGCTTCGTCGTCTGACTCCTCGCAATGACGCTCATAAGAGCGGCTTTGAGATAGGGCTCTGATGGGTTACAAAAACCACCCTTGACGCCTCATAACCGTTGTATATACTTTAGTTATGGTTAAAACCGTACTAAATATAAAAACAGATCCGGAGGTAAAAAAAGAAGCGCAAAAAGTCGCGCGGGAACTTGGCGTGCCGCTGAGCATTGTGGTCAATGCCTACCTTAAGGAGTTTATTCGGGAAAAGGAGATGTGCCTGCGCGCGGCTCCGTGTATGTCCCCGCGCCTGGAAAAATTACTCGTGCGCGTTGAGGAAGATATTCAGAAAAAGAAGAATTTGTCGCCCGCGTTTACGTCTGTGACCGAAATGCGCGAATATCTCGACGCACTCCGATAGCAATGATCATTTTTCATCGTCATTTTGAGAAGCGATACGCTAAGATTTCATCCGCACAGCAAAAGCAAGTGAAAGAACGGCTGAGCATTTTCGCACGGAATCCTTTCGACGCCGTTCTGCAAAATCATTCATTGCACGGGAAATATCAAGGATACCGGAGCATCAACATTAGCGGCGACTGGCGCGCGGTCTATAAATTTCGGGAAGATGGCGCAATGATCTTTGTGGATCTCGGTACGCATAGCGAGTTGTATTCATAATTTTTATCATGTCTACCTTCGACAAAGAAACAAAACGAAATGAGTTTTTTGAGTGGCGGGATCGGGAGATCGACGCGTTGATTGATCCGGCAACGGGAAAAATTTCCGCCGATCTCACGGAACACATTGTCTGCCGGCTTTGCGATAATCCCGCATACGACATTTTATTTACCAAAAACGGTTTTGATTTTGTTCGTTGCAAAAACTGCGCGTTGGTGTACGTAAATCCGCAAATGAAAGCCGATGCGATGGTCGCCTATTACAATAGTGATGTCGCTTCCAACGACCGCGCGCTCGACTTTCTGTCGTCTCCGAAACAGCGGGAAGTGGATAAGGAATTGTATGACGCATTATTTGATGAAATTAAGCCGCGAATACCGTCGGGCAGAATACTCGACGTTGGATGCTCGTATGGCCTTTTTCTTAAGACCGCGAAAGAAGCGGGGTACGATGTCCATGGGCTTGAATTGAATGAGAAAGCCGCAGCGCACGCCGAGCGGGAATTCGGAATTCCGGTGGAGCGAAAACTTCTGGAAGACGCGCATTTTCCGGAGAACCATTTTGACATCGTGACGATGTTCGGAGTGGTGGAACATTTGATACGGCCGGTCGAGGTATTGCGCGAAGTGGCAAGGATTTTGAAGCCCGGCGGGCTATTCGTCGGGCGTTGCCCCAACGTCTATGGATTGGTCTGCGGTATTTTGCACGCGGCTGCGCGGACATTTACCGGAAGAGTCCACGTCTCTTATTTTTCGGAGCCGACGCTCCGGCTCCTTTTTGAGAAAGCAGGGTTCCAAAAGGCGGACATCAAAACTTTTGTCAGTGGAAGGGATTCCATTTTGAATCATCTGCAATTTTCGGATCCTTTCGGCGATGAGACCACGGAATTTCTGCCCGAAAAATTCCGGACATTTTTAGCGAGTCCCGAAAATGTTCAATCACTTGAACAAATGCTGGCCGCATTCGGTTTGGGATATAAATTCAAATTTATTGTTGAGAAATGAACGGGAATAAAAAATTCATCGCCGTTATTCCGGCGCGGGGCGGGTCAAAGCGTTTTCCCGGGAAAAATATCCATCCATTGGCCGGAAAGCCCTTAATCGCGCATCCGATTGACGCCGCAAAGCGGGCAAAGGGGATTGACCGCGTCATTGTCTCGACGGATGACGAGAATATCGCCGGGATCGCAAAGGAACACGGCGCCGAGATTCCTTTTATGCGTCCGAAGGAACTTGCCGAGGATTGGTCCTCGGTCATTGACGTCATGGTCTGGACCGTCGAGGAGTTGGAACGGCGCGAAAAGTATCACGCGGATTATGCGATTCTCTTGCAGCCCACGACGCCGCTGGTCACGCCCGAACAAATTGAACAGGCGATTGCGCATGCCATTGAGAAAAATGCGGATTCGGTCGTGACAGTCGCGGAGGTGGATACCATCAATCATCCGTATAACATCCGGGAAATCAAAGACGACGGCACGATCACGTTTTGGCAATACGATCTGCACTATGCCTACTACGCAAAAAAGCCCAAGCCGAAATTCTATCATGCGGCGAACCTTTGGCTCACGAGTTATGAGACACTGACTCGGGATCGGCTTCTTGAGGGCAAAAACAATTATCCGATCATCGTTCCTCCGGCATATTCCATGGATATTGATTATAAGGAGGATCTGGCGCTCGTGGAAGCGTATCTGCGCCTCAAGGCCGCGGAAGAAGGCGCGAAACTTTCTCTACACCTATAAATGTTTTATTCATCATATGCGAATCCTCATCCTCGGCGGCGACGGGTATCTCGGCTGGCCCACGGCAATGCATTTTGCAAGGCAAGGGCACGAGGTCGCGATCGCGGACAATCTATCCAAGAGATTTTGGGAGGCGGAGCTCGGCGTTGCCCCGCTTTTTCATATTCCGACGCTGCAGCGCCGGGTGCGCCTTTGGAACGAATCCGGAGAAAAAACGATACAGTGCTTCGTGGGCGATATCGCCGTGAACCACCGCTTTGTCTATGGCGTGTTTGAAAAATTCCGGCCGGAGGCCGTGATTGATTATGCGGAGCAGCCGTCCGCTCCGTATTCCATGTACACGCGCCACCACGCGGTCTATACCCAGACGAACAACATCGCGGGAACGCTTAATATCCTTTTTGCCATGCGTCGCTACGTCCCCGAAGCGCACTTAGTCAAGCTTGGCACGATGGGCGAATACGGCACGCCCAATATTGATATTGAAGAGGGATGGATGGATATTGAGCATAATGGCCGCAAGGAGCGCGTGCTTTATCCCAAACGCCCGGGTTCGTTTTATCATCTGAGCAAAGTGCATGATAGTCATAATATTGAATTTGCCAGTCGCATCTGGGGAATCCGCGCGACAGACCTTAATCAGGGCGTTGTCTACGGAATTGAAACCGATGAGACAGAATTGCATCCGGAATTTTTGACGAGCTTCCATTACGATCAGGTGTTTGGAACCGTGCTGAACCGTTTTGTGACGCAAGCCGTGGCCGGAATTCCGCTCACGGTGTACGGAGCCGGAGGCCAGACGCGCGGTTTTCTCAATATTCGCGACACGATTCAGTGCGTTAATCTCGCAGTTTTGAATCCGCCCAAAGCAGGAGAGTTCAGGGTGTTCAACCAGTTTACCGAAATGTTTTCCGTGTCGGATCTCGCAAATATGGTCAAGCGGGTAGGGGATGGATTGGGACTCCGGGTCGCGATCGCCAATGTCCCGAACCCCCGCGTGGAATCGGAACAGCACTACTATAATGCGAAAAATACGTCGCTTCTTTCTCTTGGGCTCAAGCCCCATCTTTTGACGGACGACGTTGTCGCATCAAAAATCCGCCGCGTGATCACCAACCGCGACCACATTGATCCCGCGATAGTGCATCCGACGATCCAGTGGCGGCAGGGCTGATGATGAATGGTTGATTTACCGCTTGGTGTATGTTAACCTATTAGTATGAGTAATACGCTTAGGAGGCTGCCGACTATTGATATTAAAAAGTATGGGGGCAAGCAAATTGCGATTATCAACGGAAAGATTATCGCAAGTGGCAAAACCCTCACTGCGGTATTGCGACGCGCAAAAAAATCGGCGCCCGCAACCCCCCTGCACGAAATCCATATCTTTTCCGTTCCAACATCGTTGACGGTAATTTATCATGCGTAAATCCGGCATAGTGTTTCCATACGGGATCACGCTTCAAGAGGGCGGAGCAATCACGATTTTCCCCGCAGCGGAAGTCAGCGTATGTTCTGAAACGGGCGAATGGCTTTCACTCCTTTTTCTTATTGATTCAGGAGCAACGATTTCCGCGTTACCAAGAAGCGATGCGGTGGCACTCGGCATTGATTATCAAATGGGTGCGCCGCTCACGGTTACTGGCATCGGGCAACTGGTTGCGGGGCGCATGCATATGGTAGAAATTCGTCTAGGTCTGGATTCTTTAAAAATTCCAATTGCATTTCTGGAACTCGATACCGCGCCGCGTATTCTTGGCCGTGCAGGAATTTTTGATCGTTATACGATTATCTTGGAAGAAACGACGAGACAGAGCGCTTTTTTACGTAACCGTTCGCCGGCGTCAAAGAGGATCCGTACAATCTTGAATGGTTTACGTTGATATATAGAGAACACACTATAAAATGGTGGCAGGGGTAGATTATCGGCAGATTAAGAACAGAAAAAAGACCCGCCATAAATTAGCGGGTCTGATGATGTGCGAGAAAAAACGTTACGAAGGCGGAAAGCCCCATCCTTCGTGGAGTCGGGGAATATTGTGAGGATTATACTCTGCGGGCATTGACCTCGCGCTCATGAAATTCCATGCGCTCGCGTAGTGGCGTGCGGCAAGATTGATTACGCTTTGGCGATACGCGCCTCCGAACGGCCAGCCGAATGTCTCAATCGTTGTTCGTGGCAAGACATTCTTAAGGGCCTCTTTTGATCTGATCATTTCCGTTTCAATCTCCGTCAATCCGCAGGCGGCGAAATCAGGATGCGTATGGGAATGCGATGCGATTTCCATTCCTTCGCGATCCATCTCACGGAGTTCGGTATCGGTGAGAAACCACCGCCGAACCATTGAACGCTCCGCATTTTGTCCGATGTAGCGCGCGAACATCTCGGAGATGAGATCCATCTTGAAACTCTGCGGAAGAAAATGATTGAAAATCCATTTGATCAACCGCATCTCCGGCGGCTCTCCTTTTTTCGCGCCGTAATGATTCGGGTCGAGTCCGAAAAGAACGCGATACCACGTCTCTTTGAGTAGGTCGGGGAGAATCTCTTTCTCGATTCTCTCCGCGCCGAGTTGATCAATGAGAATCTGGAAGCCGATGACGGGAGGCATTGCGCCTTCAAGCGGACATGTTATCACAAAGAACGTCGCCGGTGCGTCGAACTCGCACAAAATCGGCAAGGCGGCGGCGTACTGCGATTTCAAGCCGTCGTCGAAAGACAGTGTTACGCATTTTTCCGGAAGCGGCAGTTTCTCTTTGATATGCCATGCGACATCGCCGCACGTAAGGATTGTCCACCCGTTTTCCTTGAAATAGGCGAGTTGGTCACGCAATCGGTCGGGCGGACAGTTCGCGCCCGGCGCATTGCCGTCCAAAACATAGTGATACCCCAAATGGAGCACTTGACTCATTTCCATTTACTCCTCTTGTTTGATGATCGAGCTATGCTATGTGGTTTACCATTGTTCTCATGGCGGATTCATAGCCCGAAAGAATATAACTCAGTTTCAACTGCATGTATTTCGTCCATAAAGTTGACGAATCGCTGATGCTGCGTATAAGCAATCTCCGCAGTTCGTTTGCCTTGAATATAGGTCCGTATGTTATTCAGCAATTTGCGGAACAACAGGTCCGTCATGAAGACCGGAAGAAAGCCCAGTTCTTCATCACTGAGGGGGTGGATGGTCATATAGGCCTCAAGAAATGATCGCAGTCCGGGCGAAAGTGTTTTCGGCCAAGGCCGCTTTTTTTGATGGACAACATATTGCCGTGTCAGACGATGACACGCCATCGCAACATCATCCATGAGTGGCCCGAAAAACGAATTTCCGAAGTCGATGATTGCGGCGCACGCAGAATTGTGGAAGAGAAAATTCTGCGGATGAATGTCTCCATGAAGCGCCTGTTGCCGCATTCTTCCAAGATCGGCGACGACCTCTCGGATATAGCGGATAGTGTTTTCCAGAAAATCCTTCTGTCCGATGAGGGTACGCTCGAATTGGTTTTCGCCGCGAAAAGAACTCATCACTGTTTGGGTGTCGAATTCCAAAGGCATCACTGCATCTGCGTTTGGTATGCGACGTGGTTCGGGAAAAGACGCGAGAGCCGAATGCATTTTTGCGACGGCTTTTGCCGCTTGGATCAATTCTTCCAGAGTGCCTCTGAAGTGGTTTCCGGAAATAAAGCCAAAAACCTGCCAGTAGGAGTCCTCATATTCCACGCAGTGGCGTCCGTCAATGGCGGAAATCAATTGAGGGACAGCGACGCCTGCATTGTGGAGGTATTGCAGTATTGAGGTACTCGCCTCGATGCGAGAAAGCGTTGCCACAATATTTTTTCGTACCAGGAAGGTTCCTCCTCGCGCCGTGAGCCGAAAGTTGTTGCTCATTTGTTCCCATTCGTCAACTTGTCGGATGGTTGTGATGTCACGAATGCCGAATTCTTGCTCCGCCACACGTGACACGTGATTGAGCAGTGTTGGCGGTATGGGTTTCCATCGTATCATCCAATTGCTGTGTGCATTCGCCTCAAACATTCTTTTCTCCTTTCAAATTGGAAAGGTGCGACAATTCGCCTCTTTGATTCCATCGAATTCCAATTTATACACATTTCGCCAAAAAGTCAAGCGGCCGTGGGCATGCGTCGGTTTGCAATTTTTCATCGGCCTGTTAATATACGGATATGCCGAAAAAGAAAATCACCATTGAAGAATTAGCCGTAACCGTTAAAGAGTTGACAATAACCGTCAAGCGCGGCTTTGAAGCGATGGATAAGCGCTTCAAAGCAGTTGATGGGCACTTTGAATCTGTGGATAAGCGCTTCAGAGTAGTTGATGGGCATTTTGAATCTATTGATAAGCGTTTCGAAGCAGCCGATGGTCATATTGAAGATTTTGCGATGATGGTTAAACGCGGATTTGACGGCGTGGATGAGCGTTTTGATAAAGTTGAAGTGCGTTTGGGTAAAGTCGAGGAGGGCCTTGACGGTGTGGGTCATCGTTTGGGAAAGATTGAGGAGGATGTCTCCTATTTGAAGGCCCGCGTGATGGAAATTGGTATTAAGTTGGAACATCATGAGGAAATGTTGGAAGAACATAGCAAAGAACTTTTGTGGATCCATGAAAAGATTGATGAGATGACGAACCCGCGCAGTAAGAAACGGGTGGTGACATACGAAGAATACAGTATGTTGGAATCACGCGTCGCAACATTGGAGAAAAAGATTGCGGCGAAGGTCGGGTAAAGAGTAATTGATAGTCATTGTGCGGAGCGTCGCTTTGCGGCGCTTTTTTGATTTCGCCATTGATTTTATGCAGGGTAATCCTTGCATTTTTCACGCATTCATGCTACCTTTGTATCACGGTTTTTTGTCAACTGAATAGCGGAAAAACGGACTGAATGCAAAGGGGGGATCAGGAATGAGACGGATGGACGATTTGTTGATTATTGTTCCGGTGTATGTGGATCCAAAAGAGGAAGTGCCGCCGGATCTGATCGAACGGTTGTTGATATTGAGCGACCTGGGGACGCTCCATGTTGTGGCGCAGGGAAGGCAGATTGATCTTATCGGACGCCATGCCGGGACGTTCTTGCAGTATTTTGAAAAGCCCATCGGGATATGGGGTGCGGTGCGCGAGGCCTGGAAATTCTACCAGGATCGAAAGCGGCTTGAAGACATTGAACGCGTTGTATTGAATCTCGCGCCACTCTACTTCGATGCGGACGCGGTATTGCAGGTTGCACGTGGGCTCCAATACGGTATTCAACACGTTGTGGGATGGCGCGACAATATCGCCGCGTCTCTCAGTGGTAACCCGGCTGCGGGGAAAAGCAGGGCGCTTGCCGAATGCTTCCTCACGGTTCTTGCGAGTAACAGAGTGAGTGGAATACCAAACAGATCATCCGACGGTTTTACCGGACTTCAAGCAATTTCCATTGCGAATTTCTTGACATGGAGGCCGTCGTGGCAATTTCAGACAACGTGGGGCGGAGCGCTTGTTATGCAGCTCCATAGTATCCATTACAAATTTTCGTTGACGGACAGTTGGTTGGAGCATCGAGGAGAACGGACATGGGCTTCATCGCTCGGCGACGATCCAATGGCTGTGGTCCGGATGCTGGAGAAGGCGTTGACCATTAATATCTTCTCCAATCTTCAGCAGGATGAGGTGGAACGCGCAATCAAAGCGGTTCCGGCCGTATTCGCCATGCAGGAGTGGCTTGATAAAACCACGGCAGGAGATGAAATACGCGAGATCATCCGGTTTTACAACAGCGCACCGGACAGGAGGTTTTTGATTCCGCTGTCGTAGCGGAACCGACTACTCAACGAAAGGAGAGTGGCAATGTGGTTTGCGTATTCCATCGGCGCGGCAGTGTTTCGAGCTGTCAAAGATGCCGGGTATAAACTGCTTCTTGAAAACAGCGGTTCGCTTGAAGCCGTATTCTGCTTCTGGATATTCACTCTCGCGGTTCTTGTTCCCTCGGCATGCGTGAGAATTGCATATCTCAAGTCGCACGGACGCGCGATCGTCGGAGATCAACGAAGAGCCCTTCAGGGACTTCTGGGGGCAGGATTACTCGACATCTTCGCTTACTGGAGTTTTATGGAAGCGTTGAAGCGGGGAGATCTTTCCATTGCCTTGCCGCTTCGGAATCTCGTTCCGCTCTTCGGTTTGTTCGTGGGCATGAAAATGCTCAAAGAGCGGTTGGGACCGACTGTTGTCATTGGTACATTGTTTGTGGTTGGCGGAGTGCTCATCATGCATGTGCAAGCCGCAAATTCTGATGCGGCGTGGGGGATTTTTGCCGCAATGACAAATCCCGCATCGCTTCTTGCCATGGGTTCAGCGTTTCTGTTTGCGTGGTCCGCAATGTGTAACCGCGTTGCGGTGGCGCCCGAATACGGGAAAATGGATGTCATCGTCTTTACGGCGTCCCTCATCACACTCTCCACCATTGGGTACGGCGTTTTGGTGATTCTGATAGGAAATCCGGGCGAGGTCGCCCTGATGATCCGGGAAAACTACGGGGCGTTGGGGGTCATTGGGGTACTCGGAGCAATCGGAAGTTTGTTGACCGCACTCGCATTTTCATCGGGCGAGATGACAAAAGTGGTTCCGGCGCTCCGCATGCAAATACCCATCGGGATCATCATCGGAGGATTGTTTCTCCATGAGAAGGAATTTGCCACGCGCTTTGCGGGAGGAATACTGCTGACTGTCGGCGTTGTGCTGATCGCAATCGCGTCGGCGTTGCGGAAGGGAAAGTCGCGATAAAGGTGGCCGTTATGTTTCGCGCAAGGTCACGAATGTCGTAACCTCTATCTCATATCAACGGATAGAGGTTTTTTTATTGCGAACCACTCACAGCCGTCATTGCGAGCGACCCCGAGTCTGTCGAGGGGGAGCGCGGCAATCCAGTATTTCTTCTGGATTGCTTCGTCGTCCTGCAGCAGGACTTCTCGCAATGACGCATGTAATGGCGGTGTTGATAGGGCCGTGAGAGAGGGTGGGAAGGTACTTTATTGCGATTTGCGAAACTTTATGACATATAATATCGTTGTTATATAACAATGGAGAAAAAATCAATAAAACTCGGAACTAATGAGGTCGGGCATGGAAAGCCCGTCTATATCATCTGTGAGGCCGGGGTGACGAACTATGGCGAGCTTGAGCTTGCCAAGCGCCAGGTGGACGCCGCGTATGAGGCGCGGGCCGACGCGGTCAAATTTCAGGTGACGAAAACCGAGAATCTGATCAGCAAGAAAGTGGCGGCGCGCCTTCAGAATGAACTCGGGTACAACTGGTTTGACCGGGTGAAGTACAAAGAATTGTCGTTTGATGCCACGCGGGAACTTGCGCGTTATGTCCGCACCGGTGGATACCCGTTTTTCGCAACGGCGCATGATGAAGAGGCGCTTGATTTCCTGGATCGCGACATGGGTGTACCGTTTTTTAAAGTAGGATCCGGAGAATCCCATAATACCGAATTTCTGAAAAATATCGGCAGGCGGGGAAAGCCCGTCATTATTTCTTTCGGGCTCCAGTCCGATGCGGAGGCGGTGCGCGCCGTGGAGACGCTCCGCGATGCGGGCGCAAAAGAAATCATCGCGCTCCATTGCACAACCCTCTACCCGACGCCGTATGACAAGATTGATCTTGGCCGGATGCTCCATCTGCGGGAACTGCTTGGCGTCCCTGTGGGAATTTCGGATCACAGCGTGGGCTGGCACGTGGTGCTTGCGGCCGTGGGATTGGGCGCCTCGGTCGTGGAAAAACACCTTACATTCGGGAAAAACGATCCGCGTTCGCTTGATAATGCGGGTGCGCTCCTGCCGCATGAATTTGCGTTGATGGTCGCGCAAATCCGTGACGTGGAAAAGGCGCGTCTTTCGACTTCGATGGAAGAACGGCTCGCGGGTTTGGAAAAGGGTCGGGACTGGGCCGGACAGAGCATTGTGGCGCTTCGCGATATTCCGGCGGGTGCCACGATCGCGCGCAATATGTTAACGTTTAAGCGTCCGGCAAAAGGCGGCCTTGGCCCGGAGATGCTGACGCAGGTGGTCGGAAAGACCGTCAAGGCGAACATCCCGGAGGATGAGCAGGTTTTATTGGAACATTTGGCGTGACATTTGCATTTTTTCTGCAGGCATGGTAATGGTAGTAATATGGGGTTGAAGTTTCTTACCAACACAAGCAGGGAGTGATATGAAATGGATTTGATTCAGGCAATGGACGCGCACTTGACTCGTCTGACTGGATACTGTAAACCGGATGATCCGATGTTATTATCGTGGACGCATCTGATCACGGGGAGGGTAACGGAGCAAACCTTAACGACGGCTCAATGGATGGAGCGGGAGCGGCGGCGCATCAGCGCAGATCCGCGGCGGTTTGCTGCGGTGGTTGAAGAAGGCGGGAAGATCGCCATTTTTGTCGATTGCCGAACCCGGTGGTGCAACCATACGGTTAGCGAGCATGGCATACCGATTGGTGTGCCCGATGAGTTGAACGAAGATGAGGAGGTGTAAAGAAGATTTTCTTTTCATTCCGGCTATTCATTTTGCGGTGCGAAGACGCGCCGCTTTTTATTGCATCACGCCCCGGATTTTGTTACAGTTCTTAACGTATCGCATACTATAAAGCGATGGTTTTTGCAGAAAACTGATTCACTCCAGTTGTCACCCCCGCGGAGGCGGGGGTCCAGGTTATGACTTACTGGGGAAACAGAAATCTGGATTCCCGCCTGCGCGGGAATGACAGAAAAAAGGTATTCGGCTTTAAGATTGCCACATCATGGATATTCCATCGGAAAATGTTTTGCTCGGGGCGGGCACGGATATACGCAGTTCCGCGCATCTGAATAATGTTTCCGTGGGCGACCGGACAAAGATCCGCGACTATACGATTATTTTCGGCTCGCGCGAGCATCCCGCCAAAATCGGCCACACCAGTTGGGTCGGCGCGTTTTGCTATTTCAACGGATTTTGGGGCCTGGAGATCGGCGACCGGGTGGACATCGCAAACAGCGTCAATATCTATACGGACTCCGGCCCGGAGGTCTCGGAGAAACTTCTTAAAAAATATCCGACAAAAAAAGGAGCGGTTATCATCGGCAGCGATGTCTGGATCAATGCTGGCGTGCTGATTTTGCCCGGTGTGCGTATCGGTTCGGGCGTGGTGATTATGCCGAATACCGTGGTTAACCGCGACGTGCCGGACGGCGTTGTCTATGGTGGGACGCCCGGGCGGGTCATCAAGAAGATTTTTTAATGTACTTCTCGACTTGCTTCACTCGCTCGAAGAATGAAAAATATTGTTCGAGCATGTCGAGAACTTCCTTTTTAAAAAATGGCGGACAAAATTCCCTGTTCAGTGCCGATTTTGACGCTCAACTGCGCCGAGAATCTCCGGCAATGCCTTGAGAGCGTCAAAGATTTCTGCGATATCGTGGTGCTCGACGGCAACAGCACGGACGGGACGCAGGACGAGGCGCGCGCATACGGCGCGCGCGTCTATCCCCAATTCGACACGCTGGAGCCGAATCAGAGAATCACGGATTTCAACGCGATGCGCACGAAAGCCCTGGGACACACGAAGGAGAACTGGATTTTATGGATCGACTCGGATGAATTTTTGGGGTCGGGAGCGGCGGATGAGATTCGACACATTGTTGAGGTGGGGGATCCGACGACGGCGTACAAAATTCCGCGCATTGCAATTATCAATAACCGCGTCATCCGGCACGCATTTTTTTATCCGGATGCGGTGGTGCGGCTGTATCATAAAGCGAGCGGAATTTATCCGAAGCCAAATAAAAAAGTGCACGAGACCGATTTTATTCCGGCCGCGGTGACGCAGAAAACAATGAGCGAGGCGATATACACTCATTGGTCGTCTTATCGCGACTTTTTAAAAAGGGATGAGTATTACTTCGGGATTTTTCGCGCGGAATGGGCAAAAGATCGTCTGCGGCGCACGCGATACCGGATTTTGCGTAAAGGCATACTGAATATTATGAAGGCGGCCTATATCGGATATAAAACCACGGCGATCTATGCGCGTTACGGTTTTCGCGATACGCTGCCGCCGCAGCACGCCTGGCGTTTTATGCGCTATCACCTGCGGATTGCGGGAACGGTGCTCGCAAGCGTTTTTGGGTGATTAGTTTTTTAGATTTTTGGTTGTCACCCTCGCGGAGGCGGGGGTCCAGGTTCTGTTTTGGTGTAAGGACGAAAATCTGGATTCCCGCCTTCGCGGGAATGACAGAAAAAAGAGGCGTCTTGTTTTAATATTGTTATAACTTATTTCCAAGTATATCGCATGACAAATGGTCCAAAAGGCATCGGGATCGATCTCTGCGATGCGGCCGGGTTTCGGAAGCGGCCGTACGGAGAAAAACACAAGCGTTTTTACGAGCGTATTTTTACGGACGGGGAAATCGCGTATTGCAGGGAGAAGCAGGATCCGGGCGCGCACTTTGCCGCGCGGTTTGCGGCCAAAGAGGCGCTGATTAAGGCCGCGGGATTTGGGTTGAAAAACGTTAAAGACATCGAGGTGCGCCACGACAAAACCGGCAAACCTGTTTTGTATTACCGTGCCCGTCCGATGCCGCGCGCGCGCGTGAGCGTGTCGCAAACGGCGGGGATGGCCGTTGCAGTCGTCATTATATGGTAGTCCAAGAATATTTGGATAAATCGGCGGAGGCGTACCCGGACAAGATCGCGGTGCGTTTTCAGGACAATACCCTGACATATCGGGAGCTGCGCGATCGCGCGGATGCTCTTGCGGCCGCGCTTGTCGAACGCAGCATCAAACGGCTCGACCGCGTCGCGTTTCTTCTTCCGAAGAGCCATTTTTCCGTGGTCGCGGTCTTCGGAATTTTGAAAGCGGGCGCGATATACGTGCCGTTGGATCACTCGGCACCCGCGGAGCGTCTGATAAAAATACTGCGCGATTGCGACATCCGTATTGTCGTGAGTGTTCGGGAAAAATCCGCCGATCTTGATAAAATGCGCGCGGTTCTCCCCATTGACGCGGTCTTCTGCGACGAACTTGAGGCGTTGCCGCGAACGCCGCGCGCGCGCCTCGTGCCTGTGGAAACTATCGAGACAGACCCCGCCTACATTCTTTATACGTCCGGTTCGACGGGCCAGCCCAAAGGCGTTGTGATCACGCATAAAAACATCCGCGCTCTTGCGGAATTTATGATTCCGACGTTCGGAATTACGGATAAAGACGTACTTGCAAATCATGCGCCCATGCATTTTGATCTGTCCACTCTGGACATGTATGTCGCGATTGCCGTAGGCGCGACTCTCTGCCCGGTGCCGGAGAAATTATCGCTATTCCCCCGCGATATCGTGGCGTTCATCCGTGAGGAGCGCCTGACGATTTGGCACTCGGCGCCCTTTATGCTCTCCTATATCGCTAAAATGGATGCGCTTCAGAAAAACGATTTCCCGGATCTGCGCTATGTCTGGTGGGCAGGCGAGGTTTTTCCGGTCAAGTTCCTTCGCTATTGGATGCAGAAACTTCCCGGGAAGCGTTTTTTCAATTTATTCGGCCCGACCGAGACCACGGTCATCAGTTTATACCAGGAGGCGGAGCGCATTCCGGAGAAAGATGATTCGCCGACTCCCATCGGAAAGGCGTGCGTCGGAGAGGAGGCCTTCGCGCTGACCACGGAGGGCAGACGCGCCGTCGCGGGCGAGGAAGGGGAGCTCTATATCGGCGGCGTCGGCGTCGGCGCCGGGTACTGGAACGACCGGACGAAAACCGATGCAGCGTTTGTACAAAACCCGTTGCACGATCATTATCGGGATATCGTGTATAAAACTGGTGATCTGGTTCGTCTCCGTCCGGACCACGCCGCGGAGTTTCTGGGGAGGAGCGACCATCAGGTCAAAATCCGCGGTTACCGCGTAGAATTGGGAGAAATCGAGGCGGCGCTCTATGCGCATTCGGACATTACGGAATGCGCGGTGATTCCGGTGCCGGACCCCGGGACCGAAGAGACGGAGCTTGCGGCATTCATCGCGGCAAAAAAGGACATTGCCGCCGGGGACGTCAAAGAGTATCTGAAAGAGAAGGTCCCTGTGTATATGATTCCGCGTCGCATTGTTTTTATGGCGCAACTGCCCATTACAAGCAGCGGCAAGATTGACCGCGTTAAATTGAAGGAATTATAGACTGGATTGCCGCGCGCCTCCTCGAAGCTCGGAGTCGCTCGCAATGACGCTGTGAAGGGTCGCGCATCATTTTATGGATCATAACGACCAACGCACTATCATCAAAAATCGGATCGCGGATTTTATCCGCCGGGAGCATCAGGATCCGCGTCTTGACGTCGGCGGCGCGGATCTGATCGCGACGGGAATTTTGGACTCCTTTTTTCTCATTGCGCTCACGGATTTTCTGGAGCGCGAATTTAAGATACAATTAACGGCAGACGATCTCATTGAGGATAATTTTCGCACGCTGGATTCAATTGCGGATTTGGTCGTGCGGCGCACGAAGGAGATTGCTGAAAGTGAATAATATGACCGACACAGCGCAAAAAGCAAAAGAATATTGGGAAGAGCATCCTTATACGTTTCTCAAAAAATCATTGGATCTTGGGGAAAAGGATTCGTTTGTCATTTGGAATTATTTTAGAAACATTGACCATAAAGCCATGACAGGTATGCCGTGGGCGCACACCGGATATCCGCCGCTTTCGCGCGTTCTGAATTATGGCGAATTAAAAGGAAAAAATGTATTGGATCTCGCCGTGGGCGCCGGATGGACAACCGAGGCGCTTTGCCGTGCCAGCGCGATTGTTACCGCGACTGATTTTTCTCCGTACGCGGTCGCGCTGACGAAGAAACGCCTGGCATTTTACGGACTGTCCGCAACCGTGGTGGAGGCGGATATGGAGCGCCTTCCGTTTCCGGACGGGTCTTTTGATTATGTTCTCGCGTGGGGCTGTCTTATGCATGTTCCGGATTTGGCGCGCGCAACGAGTGAGATACGCCGGGTGCTTCGGCCCGGGGGAAAAGCAAGCGGGACCATTGGCAATAAAAACTCCCTTTACTGGCGCTATTACGTCTGGTTCAAGCACGGGATTCTCGGCGGAGAATTTTTGCGGCGGTCCGCGGAGGAATTGACGAATCGCTATACCGAAGGAGAGAAGAACGGCGGCTGTCCGTTGACGCGATTCCATACGAGAGTCGAGGCATGTCGGGCATTCGCGCAGTTTGACCGTCTCCATATCCGGGCCTACGACAGCGCGAGCGTCATCAACTATTTCCCGCATAAGAAACTGCCGCTCGGCAAATTTCTGCCCGCGGCGACGAAAGAATGGGTTGCGCGAAATTGGGGCCAAACCCTTTGGTTTGAAGCGGTGAAATAGGGAAGTATGTTTTGCTTTTCCCAGCTTACGCGTAAGCCTCATTGCCGTCATTGCGAGCGACCCCGAGCTGCGAGGGGGCGCGTGGCAATCCATTTCGACCGTCATTGCGAGGAGCAGCAGCGACGAAACAATCCGTAAAGGCAGAAATGCTGGA
>JBBTVI010000014.1:0-9114 GCA_038063315.1 Patescibacteria group bacterium | reverse complement strand
CTGCTGGTTTTGGCGACGCGGTTGGTCTTTCTTGTCGCGGGTTTTGTATCGGCGCACTTTGCAACGACCGCTATCATTCGCATTATGGGACAGCCGGCGTATGAGTACAGCGCAAACGAGACGCGTGATGCCGCTGAGCAAAGGGAACCTGCGGGGATTAATGCATAGAGCATCGGGGAGAGAAATCTCCCCGTTTTATTTTCCGGACTTACGCGTCTTGATGTCACCCCCGCGGAGGCGGGGGTCCAGGTTTTGACTTATTGAGGAAAAAGAAATCTGGATTCCTGTCAGAGTTTACCCTGAGCGCAGTCGAAGGGCGGGAATGACAGACATAAGAATAGATGTTGCGTCAGTTTTCCGAAAAATTTGCCAACATCACGCGTCACATCTATACTGAATGGCATGAGCATAGAGTTTTTGATCGTTATTGTTCTTATTGCGGCCGGGTTCGCGGTCATTTTTTGGCGTCTGGGGCGCGGGGGCGCGAATGAAAAGGATGAGACCGGCGGCCTGGTGCTTTTGCAGAATCAGATCAATGAGATCACGCGGATGCTCGACGGCCGTCTCGGCGAATCAACGCGGATGATGCAGACGCAGTTTGGCGCGAGCACGCGGATCGTTCAGGAGGTGACGGAGCGTCTCGCGAAATTGGATGCGACAAACCAGCAGGTGGTGAATTTCGCGGATCAGCTCCGCGGGCTTCAGGATATTCTCAAAAATCCGAAGCAGCGCGGGATATTGGGCGAGTATTATCTTGAGACGCTTCTTAAAAATGTTTTCCCGCCAGGGATGTACCAGATGCAATATAAACTGGGCAAGGACGAGAACGGCCGCGACCTGATTGTGGATGCCGCAATTTTCGTCAAGGACAAAATTATTCCGGTGGATTCCAAATTTTCTCTGGAGAATTACAACCGTATTCGTGAGGAGACGGATGCGGCCGAGCGCGAGCGACTGGAAAAGCAATTCAAACAGGACCTTAAAAACCGCATTGATGAGACCGCAAAATACGTCCGTCCCGAGGAGGGGACTTTTGATTTCGCGTTTATGTTTATTCCCGCGGAAGGGATTTATTACGATCTCCTGGTCAATCAGGTGGGCACGGCGAAGGTCAATACGCGCGACCTCATTGAGTATGCATTTATCGAGAAAAAGGTGCACATCGTCTCGCCGACGACGCTTCTTGCGCATCTAAAAATGGTGATGCAAGGGTTGCGCGCGCTCCAGGTGGAGGAGTCGGCAAAAGAGATCATGAAGCGCGTGCAGGAGCTCGGCCGGCACCTCGCAAGCTACGAGGCGTATATGCAGAAACTTGGCACGCATTTAGGGACAACCGTATCCAGTTTTAACAGCGCTTACAAGGAACTGGGCAAGATTGATAAAGATGTTTTGCGGATTTCGGGCGAGCGCCCGGGAATCGAACCGATGGCGATTGAGAAGGGAGTGGAGAGGGATGCATCGTAACCCCTCACAGCCTTATCAATACCGTCATTACATGCGTCATTGCGAGGAGGCCTGCTGCAGGACGACGAAGCAATCCAAAATCCTGGATTGCTTCGCGTTCGGCTCGCAATGACGGTCGAAATGGATTGCCGCGCGCCCCCTCGACGACTCGTGGTCGCTCGCAATGACGGCGGTGAGAAGTTACCATTCCACATATTGCCTTTTTGCCCATCCCGTGCTAACCTATTTGACATTATGCCATTCGCTGTTATCGAGACCGGCGGGAAGCAGTATCTTGTTTCCCCCGGGCAAAAACTAAAGGTGGAGAAATTGGACGCGGCTGCCGATGCGGAGATTCGGCTTGAAAAGGTGCTTTTGCGTTCGGACGATGCAAAGACGGATATCGGCGCGCCCTATATCAAGGATGTGGCAGTCGGCGCGCGGGTTTTGCGCCATGGCCGCAACCGCAAAATCATTGTTTTCCGGTATCACGCAAAAACCCGCTATCGGAAAAAGAAAGGGCACCGCCAGCATTTTACGGAAATAGAAATCGCGTCCGTCTGACACGGACGCGATTTTTGGTTTCGCTTCGCCGAAACGATTATTTCTACGGCAAAACAAAAAATCCCATCGTATGATGAGGTTTTTTGCGTGGACCCGGCGGGGTTCGCACCCGCTTATCTGCTTGTCAATGGCAGAATGTTACTTCATACATCACGGGCCCGGATCCACAAGAGGTACCATAAAACAAAAAGAACCCTTTATGCAAGAGGTTCCTTTTGTTTGACAAGCAGAGAAGCCCATGATGCGACTTCTGCCATTAGAATTATCATACTCCCACTACACGGTTTGTCAAGTAGGGTATTACAGTGCTTTTACGCATTTCCAGCTGTTCCCGCGCGCGTAAATCCTTGACTGCGACTACGCCCTTCTTTTTTTCGTCTTCACCGTAAATAAGGACAAACGGAATATCTTTTTTTACGGCATACGCAAGCTGCGCCTGGAATGCGCGGTCGTCGCCGATGTAGAGAGCGGCGCTGATGTCGGCTGAGCGGAGTTCGGACGCAAACGTATAATAATCGCTGCGGAATTCCGGCGCGAGATTAAAGATGAGGACTTGCGGTCTCTGCGCGTTCGTCTTGAGTGCTGATGCGTCGCCTTCCTCAAGCGCCGCAAGCAGCCGATCAACTCCGAGGGACATGCCGACCATTGGGAGGGGACTAGCGGTGAATTTTTCCATCAGCGTATCGTATCGTCCGCCGGAGCAGATACTTCCGATTGCGGGCTGGTCCGTCAGCATGGTTTCAAAAATAGAGCCCGTATAATAGCTGAGTCCGCGGACGATCGCAGTGTCTATCTCGACACGCGATGCGGGTACGCCCATTGCGGAAAGAATGGAGGCGAGTTCCCTAAGTTCATTCACTCCGGCGCCAAACAGCGGAGAGGGCTTACTCATGGACGATTCCATATCGTGCAGCTTTCTGAGGGCCGCATCCGCGCGGCCTCTGACGGAGAAAAAACGATTGACGGTCTCAACTGTATCGGGCGCGAATCCGAACTGCGTCTTGAGGTTATTACGAAACGCGTCAACCCCGATTTTTGAAATCTTGTCGGCCTCGCGAAGAAGGGCGGGCGCGGTCTCATTGGGAATTCCGGCATATTCCGGCAAGGCAGAAGCGATTTTATAATTATTAATCTTGAAAACAAAATTTTTAACGCCAGAACGCTCGAGCACGTCGTTCATCGCCGCAATCACCTCCGCATCTGCTTCAATGGATGAGGAGCCGGCAATATCAATATCCGCCTGCGTGAATTCGCGGTAACGGCCGCGTTGGGGCGATTCACCGCGCCATACTTTTCCGATCTGATAGCGCCTGAAGGGCTTGGGAATATCCGGGTGTGCGGCCATGAATCGGGCAAGCGGGACGGTCAGATCGAAGCGGAGCGAGGTTTCATCGCGTTTCAGGTCGGTTATTTCCCCGCGCTGTGCGGGTGTTACGCGAAATGTAATTTTATCGAACTCTTTATCGTCTCCGACAAGGACATTCGTCCGCTGCACCGCTGCCGTGTCCATGGGTTCATACCCGAAATTCTCAAAAGTGCGGCGCGCGGTATCAAGAATGCGGTTTTTTAAGATCATCTCCTCGGGAGCATAGTCCCGAAATCCGCCGGGAAGTTGTGCCGGAATTCGATTGCCGTTGGCGGTGTCCCGTATTTGTATGGTCATGTCAATAGGTTACCATATCGGGTTGTTTTTGGAAAGATAGTGTGGTACGATATTTCCCATGGTGACGATTGCGCGTTTTGAGGATATGCTGGCATGGGAGAAGGCACGGATGTTGACGCGTGACGTGTATCGCGCATTACAGAATTGTCGTGACGCGGGATTGCGGGATCAAATTCAACGCGCGGCGGTATCAGTGATGAGTAATATCGCGGAGGGGTTTGAGAGCGGAACGAAGCTGGAGTTTCTGAATTATTTGTATATCGCGAAGGCATCTGCGGGAGAGGTGCGTTCGCAGTTATATGCGGCATGCGACATTGGATATTTAAATGTTGAAACATTCAAGCGTTTGAAGGGATTGGCGGAGGAATGCTCGCGATTGATTGCAAGTTTTATCATGAAATTAAAGCAGGGTGGAAGGGCGGGATTGCAATACAAACGCGAGGTGAAGAAGGATCCATGGGTTGATGATTTGATACGCAATCAGGGATTGGTTCGGACGGCGCATGGGCTGAAAAGGCGAGACCTGGTAAATCCCGATGAGATCATAGAGGATTAAATGTTTAAATTTTTAAATGTCTTGTTTGGCGGCTATGGTGTAGTGGCAGTCACAGGAGCTTGTGGAGCTCTTAGCACGGGTTCGATCCCCGTTAGCCGCCCATTGTTTATTAAACCTTACTACTTGGTGATTTGTGGGCATAATGTTTTACAGTGTTTTGCGCCTGGAAACGCGTGAGCATTTTTTGCCCGCTGTAAAATGGCGGCACGGCTTGCCCTTGATCATCTCGCCAAAAATCACCGCCAATTAAATTGGCGGTGATTTTGGTTTTCCACATGTAAGGTCTCAGCGGTTTTGCCGTATAATGGCTATATATGCCAAGATGGGTGGTAAATCAATTTTATATGCTTGCGGGTCCACGTCTTGTCCTAGTGGCGGCGGCATTTTTTTGCGTCTTTATTTTTGCGGCCCATCATGCGCGTGCCGCAAACTATGCGCTTCAGTTTGATGGCGTTAATGATTATGTGAATGTCGGCAATAGCACAAATCTCAATTTAACCGACAACTTTGAAATCGCGCTATGGCTTAAGGCCTCGTCCACTCAGCTAGGCCATTTGATTGGCCGCGTAGGAACAAATGGCGATATTTTATGGCAAATCATGGTCGAGACGGGCGCGCGCGCTGGAGCCGTGGTCGCGACTCTTTATGATGGCACGCTCGTCTCTGATATTCACTCGGATGTACCGATTACGGACAACAAATGGCAGCACGTCATTTGGACGCGGAGTGGCGATCAGCAGACAATTCTTGTGGATGGCGTGAATAAGACGCAGATTGATCATCTGGATCCGGGGATCGGCAACGTGAACGATACAACGAACGTCTATATCGGAGGCGATGTCGAAAGTGGTGGATTTTATTTCAGCGGCGCTATTGACCAGATTGTTGTTAAGATAGACGGGGCCATCCGCGGAGTGTGGGGCTTTGACGCGGGTTCGGGGGCAACAGCAGCCGACGAGTCCGGATTTGGCAACACAGGGACAATTTCCGGCGCAACCTGGACCGACGGGGCGCCGCCGCTCGTTGTCGCGAGCCAGCCCTCGTCAGTCGGCGCGGCGTCGCTGCCGACCGGGTATCGGCCGGAAGCGCGAATTCTTTCTCCTATAGCGGGGGAGGGATTCGGTGAAAAAGTGGTGATCCGCTATGAAGCGACGGATCGTAATGACGCCGAGGGGCCGGCGAATTTCGGACTTGGATCCGATGCGGTCGCTTTGTGGTTTTCCTCGGACGGCGGCCTGAATTGGCAGCCGCTCGCGCGCGGTCTCACGCCGGCGGGAACCCATGATTGGAATACGAAGGATATTCCCGAGGGAGAATACGTATTGAAAATTCAGGCTGAGGACAGGAGCGGCGAATATGCCGAGGCGACGTCTTCCATTTTTTTCATTGACCGTTCTGGGCCGACATTTGATGTCTCTGTGGAACCGCCGTATGCAAAAAAGGAAAATATCATTATCACAATTGAAGCGAACGAGCCGCTCTTGCAGTCGCCGGATGTTTTGGTGCATCAGCGCAATTATACGGATATTGCGGTTTTTGCGTCGGGCGCATCCACGACGTGGAGGGGCGAGTACGAAGTGCGGTCGGGCGCCGATGGGACCGCAAAAATTTCGGTCTCCGGCAAGGATCTTGCGGGTAACGTCGGGACCGTAATCCAGAGAGGCGGATTTTTCAATGTGGGACTCAAGCCGCCGCCGACACCGGTGATCCTTGAGCCGCGCGACGGGGATATCACGGCAACAAGCGCTATCACGATCCGCGGCAGTATCCGTGAAGATACGTTTGCGGCGGTTTTTATGAACGGCGTGAAGGTAGCGACGGCAACTCCGGATGCGGCGGGATTATTTACGGTTTCAGATGTTCCGATCGCGACGACCACCGCGCGCGGCGTCAATGTTTTTCAGGTGTTCAGCGAAGATGTCGGAGGGAATTTGAGCGAGCCGGCAGTGCTGACGGTCAGGTACAATTTGCCTCCGAGCCTCACAATCGTCTCTCCGGCCGAGGGTGATATTTTTTATGCAACAACCACAATCCAGATTGTTGCGCATGATGAAAATGACGATGCTGTGCGGTTCCATTATGAGTATCAGCCGGCGGACAGCGGGACATGGCGGACGATTGCAGAGGATGCGGCGGAATCGCTCTATGAGTGGGACACGCGCGCCATTCCGGACGGAGCATATATTCTGCGCGTGACGGCCGACGACGGGCATGAAGCGGTTATGGCAACGTCATCGCAGTTTTTTATCCGTAATTTCCAACCCGCCGTCTCTTTCGCATCCGAAGAGATTTTAACGAATCAAAAGCAAATTGAGATTTCAGGCATTGCGGCCAGTCCGCATCGGGCGCGCGGCCGCGCGAGCACCACGATTGCTGGCGTGGAATATTCGGTCGACGGGGGAGTAACGTGGCATCCGGCGCGCGCGTCCGACGGCGCATTTGACGAAGCAAACGAGGAGTTCGTTTTGACGCTGTCGTATATCAATGAGGGAGCGCAGGAGATTTTGGCGCGGAGCCGCGATAGCCGCGGGCTTTTCGGAAATGGTCATGTAATGGTGCGTGGAGATTTTACGCCTCCGGCGGTTCCCGTGGTTACTGCTCCGGCGCACGGTGCGGTATTCGGCGATCGCGATGACGGCGATCCCGATGTGTCCGGCGCGCAAGTTGAAATCCGCGGCGTGTCTGAGCCGTTAAGCCGCGTGGTACTCGTGCGTGCGCTCGGTACTCCACCGTCAGGTTTTGAAGCAACGGCTGATACAGACGGCAAATTCGTTCTTCCAATAACTCTTATCGAGCACGGCGACAATCTCTTTGACATTGTCGCGTATGACGCGGCGGGTAATGTGAGTGCCTTGACCGGGCATATCACGTTGGTGTACAACAATCCTCCAGTAATCACATTTTTGCGTCCGGCGGACAATACATTCATCGGCGGGGCCTACGAGGTCGCGTTTGAAATTCAGGATCCGGATCTTGATCGCGTGCGTTCCGCGCGCATCGCATATCGCGAGCAGGGGAGCGCGCAATCAATTCCATTGGGAGACGTGGCCGGGACCAGCACATTTGTCTGGGACCTGCGCGGTTTGAGAGACGGGCCGCACGAGTTGACTCTTGAAGCAAGCGATGGGGTTTCATCCGCGTCTGTTTCTCGCCGCGTAACCGTGGATAATACGCCGCCCGCGGTGAAATTTGCGCCGCTTGAGAAAAACGCGTTCACCGGAGTATTTACGCTTGAGATGCGCGGGAGCGCAACGGATGATCTCTCGGGGGTCCAATATGTGGAGTATAGGATTGCATCGGCCGGACAACCCGTTTTGTCGTCATTGCGAGGAGCAGCAGCGACGAAGCAATCCACGGGTTCATCCGACGATGAATGGATTGCCGCGTCGTCCCGCAGCGGGACTCCTCGCAATGACGCGGGAAATGTGCGCAGCGACGAAAGGGATGTGTATAGTGCTAATGTCGGAACTAGGGGTCTCAATGAATGGTTTCGCGCGACAATCACAAGCGGATACAAAACACACGCGGCCGCATTCCGGGTGCGCCATCCTTTTGAACTTCCGGACGGGGCATACGCGGTTGATTTTCGTGCAACGGATGTTGCGGGTAACATATCAAAAGTGGGCGAGGCGCAGGAAATTATTGTAGATACAACGCCGCCGCGAATCGGGAGCTATACGATCTCGTCGGGTGCATTTCTTCTTTATCCCGAGGGCGACGCGTTCCGATTTGTTGAGGGGGGCCGCGCAACACTTAGCATTTCACTGGAACACGATACCGCAAGCGCGACAGTCGCATTGTGTTCCAACAGGCACGAGTCGCCGGTCGCGTCTTGCTCAGTGTGGTCGCTGACAGCGCTATCGGGTTTATGGCGAAGTGACATCGCATTTGAGAAATCCGGAGAGTATGCGTTGCTGATTTCGGCTTCTGACGCCCTGGAAAACAAAGCGGAGAATCGTGTCATCGGCGGCGTTACTGTTTCTGCGCCGGGTCGCGTTGTGTCGGAAAGTGGGAACGTCCTTATTGATGGCGCTGAGATAAATATTGAACTCTTCCGGCCGGAAGACCAGACATGGACGCGATGGCAGGCGGAAGCGTATGGATTAGCGAATCCGATTCTGACGAAAAACAGCGGGCTGTACGAAATGTTGCTGCCGGCCGGGAGGTACCGTCTGCGGCTTAAAAAGCGCGGATACCAGCGTCTGGCGACCTCGCCATTTGAAGTCGTCAACCCCCTATTTATCCACAGCGACTTCACGATGCAGCCGCGCAAGGGTATTCGCGGCTGGATTGAGGACTGGATGGAGAGATAGGGGGGGGTAATGAGGTTGCAATGTGAGAAAGATCATAAAACCTTCACAGAAGAATCGAAAAAATTGTAAGGTTTTATAATTTAGGCGGTGCAATACGCCTTGCCATTCCTGACGCATTGCTCCGATGATCGTTTTGGCCGGGAGAACCAGCAACTTATGTATAATAGCGGTGTTTGCTTCCGTGGGCCACCGCCGAAAGTGGCGTGGTATAATATCCAACACAGTCGTCATTGCGAGGAGCAGCAGAGACGAAGCAATCCATCATGTCCAAGACGCCGTGCGTTTATATTCTTGCAAACAAGCACAATGGCACACTTTATACGGGAGTAACCGCATACCTCCAAAAGCGCGTGTGGGAACACCAATCAAGCGCGGTGGATGGATTTACGAAAAAATACAAGGTGCGACGTCTTGTCTATTACGAAATATACGAGGATATGCGCGCCGCTATCGAAAGGGAAAAGCAAATCAAAGGCGGATCCAGAAAAAAGAAAATAGCGCTTATAGAGAAAAACAATCCCACATGGCGGGATTTGTCTCCGGAGATTTAATCCTGGATTGCTTCGTCGTCCTGC
>JBBTVI010000013.1:29282-45114 GCA_038063315.1 Patescibacteria group bacterium | reverse complement strand
CAAAATCAGTGGACGGCGCTTTGCGCCGCCAACCAAAAAATCGGTCAAATTGAAAGTCAGATTTTGGTGCGCTCGACAGGACTCGAACCTGTAACCTTCAGATCCGCAATCTGATGCTCTATCCGATTGAGCTACGAGCGCATGAAAAATCAAATCCCACTTAATCCCCCTTTTTCGAAGGGGGAAGAGACCCACTCTTTGGCAAACTTCAAAACCCGAAGCGGCGGGCGATAACGTCAAGAGCCAATTCGTCCTGACGCACCTCGGATAAAAATTCCTTGAGTACGGCGCGGACGCGGTCTGGGTCCATCGCGCCGAGCGGAACAGCAAGGCGCGGAGTGAATTTTTTGTGCGTTTCAACCGACAACTCGGCCCCGTTCTCGCCCGTAAAAATCCAGAAGGATTTGAGGTCTCCGAAACGGTAGAAAACCGCCCCGGCTTGTATCCCGTCCGGCCGTATTGCGATCGCGATGTCGCGGGGTCTGCGCACACCATACATGATAACGACCGCGCAGGCAAGGGCGATAAAAGCCACAAAGAAATAATTATGTGCAAGTATTCCGATGAGGACGAATAGGAGCGCGATGCCTCCGGGCAGCAGAAACCAATTGGGCGATTTCTCGGTCCAGCGGTATTCCGGCGCGCGCCATGACAATAGCGCGTCGCCCACTCCTGTTTCCGATACGACCTCGGCCGCATCCGACTCGACATCCGATGCGTCGGAAGACGATGCGGCCTGATCCGGGGATATTGAAGCGCGAGACCCGATCGCTGACTGAGCTTGCGCCGCGCGCTCTTTTTTCAGATCGATAATGCTGGCGGATAACGGCGCTGGCTCGTATTTTTCGGGCACGGATCGGCGAGCCGCGCTTTTGGGAGCGCTCGACGACGCGACGGATGCCTCTACGGCTTCGCGCCCTCCCTCTTTTTTCCGAAGATCAACAGTAAAACGAGGCATAGAAATAAAATGAAAAATGTAAATCAGCAATCAAGAACCTATAAACCGCCGACCTCCCATCCGTCATTGCGAGCGACCCCGAGTCCGTCGAGGGGGAGCGCGGCAATCCATTTCGATCGTCATCGCGAGGAGCAGCAGCGACGAAACAATCCGTAAAGGCAGAAATGCTGGATTGCTTCGTCGTCCCGCAGCAGGACTCCTCGCAATGACGACTCCCCCTGGATTGTGGAGCCTGTCCCGAGCCCTTCGACTGCGCTCAGGAAACTCCGCGAGGGATCGTCTGACTCCTCGCAATAACACATGCAATAGCGGTCTTGATGGGGCTATAAGGAATTCAAAATCCCATAATTCATAATACATGTCCCATACTTCACATTTTCTTACCCCACCACAATCCGCACGAAGCGACGCTTGCCGATTTTTAAGATTATCGTTGAAGACGGAATCAAAGATAAATGTGCAAGAGGAACACCATCTTTATTGCGGATTGCACCATCAGCAATAAGGCGATGCCATTCTGTTTTCGACTTGATGATTCCAGCGGCGATCAATTGATCCCCGAGTTCGCCCGGTGATGTTATCGTTATCTCCGGAATATCATCCGGAACGCCGCCAGTCCGGAATATCTTTTCAAACTCCGCCTCGGCGCGTTGGGCGCGCTCGCGCCCATAAAAACGCGCGACGATATCAAGAGCGACGCGCGCCTTGGCCTGACGCGGGCCTTCAGACAGGAGAGCGTCTTTTTCCCCAAGAGGGATTCGCGTACAGTTGATAAAAAGCGGCTCGATCATCTCGTCCGGCTGAGCCATAATGGCGCCATACATTTCTTCCGGCCCGGTATCCAAAAAAACGCCCGCGCCCTTGGACTTGGACATCAACTCTCCGGTCTTTGGATTTTCCATGAGATTGACCGCGATAATAAATTTATCCTTATTCTTCAGGCGCTTCATGAGAGTCCTGCCTGCGAGCGCGTTGAAAATCTGGTCAGTTCCGCAAAGCTCAACATTCACATCAAGCGCCACGCTGTCGTATCCCTGCATAAGGGGGTACAAAAATTCGTGGAGATAAATCGGATTACCCTCACGCATCCTCTTCTCAAACATATCGCGTTCCAGCATCTGCTGTACCGTAAAATGCGCCGCAAGGCCCACCACGTCGCTCAAAGAAAGTGGGGCAAGCCACGCGCTGTTATAGGCCAGGCGCGGGGGATTGTCTTTATCGTCAAAATTCATCAGCGGATGGATCTGCTTCATCCACCCCTCCACGTTTTTTTTCACGTCCTCTTCGGTCAACGGCGGTCGGCCTGTATTTCGGCCGCTCGGATCGCCGATCCGTGCCGTAAAATCGCCGATGAGAACAATGACCTCGTGCCCCAGCGCGCGCAACTCCTCAAGAAACATGTAATTTTTGGCGTGACTCAGATGCAAAGCGGTTGACGTCGGATCAGCGCCGATATAAATGGAGAGACGCTCGCCTGAATACAGTTTCTCCATCAACGCATCCCTGGACGGCAAAATTTCCGCGACAATGCCACGGTCGAATATTTCGTTTATTCGTTTTTTATCCGTGATTACTGTCATATTCCCCTTGGTGTGCATAACATCAGGGTAGCAAATTTTCCCGCATCCGAGCAAATATGATATGATAACGACAAACCAATGCAACAAAGCAATAAAATCAAAACCATTCTCGCGATCATCGCGCTTTCTCTTTTTGCGACGATTGTCGTTGGAGCTTTGTGGTTTATGTTATGGAGTCCCGAGTCCCCAGTCGGCACAATTTGGTATTTAGTCAGTTTTACAGCTGGACTCACGATGATCGTTCTTCCTTGTACCCTCCCTCTTGCGTTTGTTGTGGTGCCGCTGTCGATGGGAAAAGGCATCACAAAAGGCCTCGGTATCGCCCTATCCTTTGGTATTGGTGTCACCATCACATTATCAATGTATGGCGTACTTGCGGCTCTGATCGGAGAAGTCGCGATCGGAACTCTCGGCGCACCGTTGGAAGTTGTCAAAAATTGGCTCTATTTTATCGCCGGTATCTTCGCGTATCTTTTTGCCCTTGGAGAAATAGGCCTCATAAAATTTCGCGCGCCATCATATAGCGGTGCGGCTCCGGCCTTTATCCAACGTCAAAGCGATCTTCTCAAACCCTTTTTCCTCGGGCTTTTTCTCGGTAACATCGGCGTCGGCTGCCCACATCCCGCAACCTATCTCCTTTTAACCCGGATTGCTGCATCCGGCGATGTCTTTTACGGATGGCTTTTGTTTTTCGTCCATGCAATCGGGCGCATACTACCTCTTTTGCTCTTAGCATTCCTCGCGGTCCTCGGCGTCAATGCGCTCCAGTGGCTTGTCGCGCGAAAAGACAAAATAGAACGCGTCACCGGCTGGGGCATGGTCTTCGTCGCCGCGTTCATTCTCATCCTCGGATTATTCACGCACGACTGGTGGGTCAATTCCGGCCAGCACACGCTGCTTGAGGAAATCACGCAGGAGGAGCGGTTCTTGGGGATCATTTCGAATCGGCTCAACGTTGCCGCGCCACACAGCCACGGACTTGAAACCGGGACCGGACTTCTCGGTCTGCCGCTTTCCTGGGGCAATTGGGTCCTGGTTCTTTTGTGGATATTCCCGATGTGGTGGTATTATGTAAACGAAAAGCGCAAAGCGTCCATCCTCCGCAGCGATGCTGCTACGGAGGATAAAAAAAACGAAAAACAGTAACCCATTACAGATGTCATTGCGAGCGACCCCGAGTCTGTCGAGGGGGCGCGCGGCAATCCAGAAGCCCTGGATTGCTTCGTCGTCTGACTCCTCGCAATGACGATGCCTTATGGATTGCGGAACCTTTCAATGACAACTCCCTCATACTTTCAATTTTCAGTTTTTTCGTATGGCCATCCAAGACGCTCTTGAATATTTAGAAAAAAACAGTCGCGCTTTTTCCGTTGAAGATTTGACCGGGCAATTAAAAGCGCATGGATACCCCGATGAAGAAATCCGGGTGGCGGTCGGGGAATGGCAAAAAAGCCGTCTCGACCGCATAGCAAAAGCCGCTGACGCGTATAGAGCCTACGCTCCCCAATTATCATTTTGGCAGAAAGCGGCACGCTACGGCGCCGGATTTCTTCTTAGCGGCTTCGTACAGGGAGGGAGCGTATTTATCACTCATTCTCTGCTCGGTTTCTTTCGTCCGACATTGCGGCGCTCATTTATTTTTTGGGATTTGGATTATATCCTCATTATTGACGGCATTGTTTACATTGCGACCCCACTTATTTTATACTTTCTGCTCCGCCGCCGTTCCGTCTATGTCGCGCGAGGAACTTTTATGTCATGGATCATTTCACTCGTGATTCCAATTCTTATGGCATTATTTCTAATCACGATGTTGCGATGTTGCCCGGATGGCGTTAACTAAACTTTGGCAAATTTCCCGAAAACGATACAATCCAGAAGACATGTACTCATTGGAGGTTTAACCTCGTAAGCCGCTTACGAGGTTAAACCTCCTCATACGCCTCCATCAACGTATTTGAAAGCCCATCAAGAGAATTTGCTAAAGTTTAGTAAAACAATCAAATGGAAGATGTAACAAAAAAATTATCTGACATCGAGCAGCGCCTCGCCAGGGTTGAGACACGGCTGGGAATTTCTGCGACGGCAACGGAGATCGCGCGTTCGCAAATGCCGCAACAAACAAGCCCGCCTCCACCACCGTCCTATGTTGTGGGAACGATGCAAGAGGCGCCCCGGCGCACGGGGGTTTTGGATATTTTGGATTCATTGCGGCCCCGCAAAGATAAAAATATGGAGTCCGCAATCGGACAATGGTGGCTGGGAATCGCGGGGGTTGTCGCCATTCTTTTCGGAGTGAGTTTTTTTCTCAAGTACGCTTTTGAAAATAACCTCATCGGCGAGACCGGACGTATCATACTCGGCCTCTTGGGCGCGACAACCCTCGTGGTTTTGGGAGAGATCGCCCGGAAGAAATATCCGAAATACTCTTTTATTCTCTCCGGCGGGGGATTAGGGTTATACTATCTCTCCGTCTACGGCGCGTTCTGGTATTACCATTTCATTGGCCAAGAAACGACATTCTTTTTCATGTGCATGGTCACGGCATTCGGCGTTTTGCTGGCTCTATGGAGCGACGGGATGGAACTCGCGATGATTGCCCTGGCCGGCGGACTCCTGACACCCTATTTGGTTTCCACCGCGGTCCCGGCGGATATGACGTTCTTTTCATACCTCGTAATTCTGAATGCCGGGGTTCTTGCAATCGCGCTCTTCCGAAAATGGCATCCGTTGTCGCTCATCGGATTCATCGGGACGGTCCTCAATTTTTCCGGGTGGTACGCGGCTCACTACGGGCCGGACAAACTTCTTTTTACCGTCGGAATCCTCACCATCTTTTGGGCGCTTTATGTGTTTATTATGGCCGCCTCCAATCTCGTCGCGAAAAAGCAAAGCGACCTCGGCGACCTTTTTATCCTGACAATCAATCCCGTCTGGTTTTTCGGATGGATATACTGGCTCTTAAATAACGGCGTCTACGAGGACGCGCTCGGGTTTATCGCGGCCGCGCTCGCCGCGGTCTATATCGCATTCGCCTCGGCCGCGCTTCGGCTGCGAAGCGACGACCGACGCCTGCCGCTTTTTTTGGGAGGGATCGCCGTTGGTTTCCTCACGATCGCGATCCCCCTCGAGCTCGAGGGCAATGCAATTACAATCGGCTGGGCCGCGGAAGCCGCGCTATTGATCTGGACCGGCGTCCGGATGAAAGAAAAGTATCTTTATGCCGCGGGCGCGACGGTTTATGCCATTGCGCTTTTTCGGCTCATCGGCCTTGAAAGCCGCATTGAGCGCATCATTGACTATACGCCGATTTTCAATGCGCGCTTCCTCGCGTATGCCGCATCCATTCTCTCCGCAGCCAGCTCGTGGTATTGGATGAAGAGTGCGGTCGCCGCGATCGACGAGACCCAACGGCGACTCCCGTTTCTTTTTGGCGGAGCCGCACTCATCCTTTTCCTGATCCTCGGAACGCTCGAGATTGATTCGTTTTTTGACAAACGCGTCTATGCGCTGGAAGAAGAGGTACGCCGCCAAGAGTCATTACGGCCCTCAACCATGATCCGCGACCGCTTTGGGCGTCAAATACCGCAATACAGGCCGCCGCCGCAGATGCAACTCGCCGGCGACACAAAATACCATTCTTTGATGAATCAAGCGAACGCCGGCATTTCCGTATTCTGGGCGCTATATGCGACAGCGCTCATCACCATAGGAATTCTCCGCACCGCGCGGAATTTGCGCTGGGCCGCGCTTGGCCTCTTCGGCATAACGATCTTTAAGGTCTTTTTGATTGATCTTGCCAATCTCCAGACGCTCTATCGCATTATTTCGTTTATCGGGCTCGGCGTAGTGCTTTTGCTTGCGTCCTACCTCTACTTTCGTTTTGAGCAAAAACTCATTGCGAAAGAACGGGGTCTTGACGCCCCTGTATGAAGACACGCATTGCTTTCATATCGTTTAAACCGCTCTACGTTCTCGGCGCCGGGCTTTTCGCCGTGGTTTTCTTTTTTGGCGCGGGCACGATACAGGCATTAAGCATCCCTGATAAATCACAGTTCATAAAGGAATCATGGCAATTTCAAAGCGGCATCTCCGGAGGGACCATGGAGAAATCCGATTTTGTCCTGATGGAACTTCCTGCGGAGTTTTTCGCGCATCTTCGGCCGGATCTTGCGGATTTTCGCATTGCGAATGTGGACGGTGATGAGATTGTCCCTTATGCGTTGGCAACGGATGAGGCCGAGTCCGGTATCGAACGGTTGTCCGGCCGGATGTTCAATCTATCATCAGTATCGGGGAAAGAAACGAGTTTTCTCCTGGATTTAGGATCAGCCGGCGCGTTCCATAATGCGGTTACCATCGAAACCCCATCGGAAAACTTCCGAAGAATCGTCGAGATAGCAGGAAGCAACGACCAGACAGAGTGGCGCACCCTGAATCCCAAAGGCCAAATTTTCGACTATACCGTCAGAGACATCAATCCGGTCAAGGTACGGGACACAACAGTGCGTTATCCCGATGCGACGTACAGGTACCTCCGCGCGACGATTGCCGATGCGGGCGAAAGTCCACTCGCTGTGCGCGGAGCAACAGTAGCGCGCGAAATGCGGCGCGCCGCCCGGGAAATCAGCTATACGCCCGCACTCACACGGATGGAAAATACTCAGGAACAGACAACCGAATTTATTCTCGACCTCGGGGCGCTCGGAATTCCGCATCGGCGAGGACACATTGAGACAACGGACCGCAATTTTAACCGCGCGATCACGATTGCCTCATCGAACGACCAAAAAGAATGGCGCCCGCTTGGATACGGCGTCATTTATGCAATCGCAACCCCGCAATTTTCCGGCGCGCGCCTCTCTTTTGAGTATCCGGAATCAAACACGCGGTATCTCAAAATAACGATTGTGAATCGCGACGACCGGCCGATCGCCGTGGCGGGCATCTCTCTTTTTGGACTCGTCAGAAACGTCGTGTTCCGTCTCACTCCAGGCGCGCAATACACGACATACTTGGGCAATCCCTCGGCATCGCGTCCGCAATACGATATTGAATATGTCTCACGTTATGTTGATACAGAAACGCTCCACCGTGTTGCCGCCGGACCCGTGGAGAAAAACCCGACGTATATCCCACCTGTTCTCCCGAAGAAACCGCTAACCGAACGCGCGCCGTATCTTTTATCAGCCGTCCTCGGAATTATCGTCGCGCTTCTGGCCTTTTTCCTGTTCCGAATGATGAAACAAGCCAAACGTCTATAGTTTTCCTCGTAATCCCTCACAGCAGTCATTGCGAGCGACCCCGAGTCCGTCGAGGGGTCGCGCGGCAATCCATGGCCTCTGGATTGCTTCGTCGTCCTGCAGCAGGACTCCTCGCAATGACGAATAGGTGTCATTGCGAGCCGAAGGCGAAGCAATCCAGGGTTTCTGTTATGGATTGCTTCGTCGCTCCGCTGCGCTCCTCGCAATGACGCATGTAATGGCGATATTGATAGGGCCGTGAAGGATTACTTTTCCTCAATGTGGTGGTATGATATGAATATAATTTTTTATGAACGCCCCCACAATCACAACCGATAACAAAGACAAGGATAACACAAGAGACGCGGATCAACGCATTCTGCGCTCCCGCTTTTGGTTTTTAGCCGCTGTCTCGGCATTTCTTATTATCACCTTCGTCTATCATCTTCCGCTTCGGTTTCTCCACCAAGCAACGGGGGATACTGGGCACGGAATGATGGCAAACGGCATGGCTGCGGACGGACATATGCGCGATGTGCCCAGTACGGCCGTCCTTGAAAAATTGCCGCTCAAAAATCCGTTAAACCGCACCGGGTCTCTTGCTTTTGTCATGGCCGAAGACGGTTATAAGGAATTCCGGCTTGAGGCCGACGAATTCCGCTGGGAGTACGCGCCCGGCAAATGGGTGCATGTCTGGGGATACAATAATCAGATTCCCGGGCCGGAAATCCGCGTCATAGAAGGCGACAAAGTGCGCGTTATCGTCAAAAACAATCTCCCTGATGCGACAACAGTGCATTGGCACGGCCTTGACGTACCCTGGCAGATGGACGGCGTTGCCGGAGTCACGCAGGAGGCGATTCAACCCGGAAAAGAATTTCGTTATGAATTCACGGCTCTTCCCGCAGGAACGCGGTTTTACCACACGCACGGCTATTCGCACGAGACATCAGCCCAGCAGCTCGACATGGGCCTCTCCGGCGCGTTTATTGTGGAGGAATTGCGGCAACAGCGTATAACACCGAAGAATGCGACGGAGTATGACCGCGACTATACTTTAATTTTGGACGAATGGGAGATTCTTGCCGGAGGCGCGAACACCGCCGTGGGCCATGTGCACGGCTCCGGGGCCATGGGGGCCATTCCGGATTTCAACACGTTTACGATCAACGGCCGGATTTTTCCCTACACCGACATTTTGCCGATCCAAAAAGGAGAGAGAGCGCTCGTTCGTTTCATCAATGTCGGCACCGCCGCATCGCACCCGATGCACTTGCACGGCCACAGTTTCCGCGTTGTTGCGCGCGACGGATTCACGCTGGCAGCTGCGGCGCAAGAAGAACATAACACCATCACCATCAACCCCGGCGAGACCCTCGATATTTTGGTTGACGCTAACAATCCCGGACCATGGCTCTTGCATTGCCACCACGTCCATCACGCCGCGGCCGGTATGATTACACTATTCAAATACGAAGGATATGAACCGATTCGCCCGTTACAATAAAATGAGGTACTAAACTTTGACAGATTTTCAGAAAATCCCTCCCAACCTCCCTTTTGCAAAGGGAGGGGAATGCTTCCCCCTTTGAAAAAGGGGGACTGAGGGGGATTTTAAGGGCCGCCTTTTTGAAATAGCACCTAAAACGTGTCAAAGTTTAATGAGGTGCGTTCAGTATGATTAAAACGCAAAACGAAAACCGAAAAAACCTTGCGGCGATAGGCTTGTCTCTATTCATAGGTCTTTTCCCCTTATGGTGTCTCGCCCACGGCGAGATTATAGCAGACGGCGTCCCCGTAGAGACCGTGACGTCTGTATTGGAAGAACAGAACATCCGCACCGGCGCTGCGGCGGCATTGAATGTGACGCCCGCACCGCTATCGGCCGGAACGAACGCGCGGCTTGATTTTTACATGACGGAACAGCCCTCTGGCGCGCCGGTTTTATACAGCACGCTCGATGTGGTACAGACAAAATTGATGCACGCCTTCGGCGTGCGGACAGACGACCTCGGCGGATTTTTCCATATTTTCCCGACGCCGACCTCAACCCCGGGACACATGGTCGCTGAACATACTTTTGACGAATCCGGGCAATATAAAGTGTGGTCCCAATTTTCGTCCGGCGGCAATACCCGTATCATCGGGCATCCGGTTTTCAATGTCGGCCCGGACGTTACGCCGAGACAACGCAATATCTCCATCGGCCGAAACGTGATTGTCGGAAACTACCAGGTGACGCTTGCGCATGTACCGGACCTGGTCAAAAACCGGATGGACGAATTGACGCTTGAGATTCGTACGCTCACCGGAAACGGCGCCATTCTCCAGGAATACCTCGGAGCGCCGCTCCATGTCGTCGCGATCAAAGGCGACCTGACCGTTGTGCGGCATTTCCACGTCGTTCCGACAGAGCACATGGATACCGTGGGAGAGACCGGAAAAAAATTAATACGACAGGCGTTCGCGCATGGATCCGCCGGCGATACAATTCCCGTGGTCGCATACATTGCCCATGTCGATTTTCCGTCCGCAGGACTATATAAACTGTTTGTCCGCTTTCGCCCCGCTGACGCCGGCCTTGCCCCGGATCAGGCCCTCACTGCAAGTTTTTGGGTTAATGTCAAAGACAGTGTCATATCAAAAACCGCCGCGTGGTGGATCCTTTTATCCGTTTCCATTGTCTTGATCGCGCTTCTGAGTTTTGCCGTATCCAAATTCATTAAGCCGAAAAGTGTGTGATCTTAACATTTGTATGTCCATCAACAAGGCGGTCATAAAATCAATCGCTATCTTTTTATCAATCGTTGCGTGTTTCAGTGGGGCAGCCATCTTGGCAAGTCCCCCTGCGCCAACTCCCACCTGTAAAATCACTGGCGCGATAAAATTGGTCCATTACCAAAATGCGTACGACGAAGCGTGCCTTGCATCGCCATCAGGATGCCCCACAGATAGGCCAGTCCGCCACCCGGCCAGATATTTTCTTGATATAGAAATTAACCGTGTATCTTATATAAGCGGCGACACCACTTTTAATACTTGTGTAAAAATGTATCCTGTGGGTAGCATGCAGAAAATTTTTGTCGACAAAGACAAGGTAAAGTCCCATGATGCCTTTTCTGTTAATCAAATCATTGAAGGTGCTGTTTCTTCATTTTGGGACAAATCTTTTGATTCTTACATCCTCGCAACGCGGGGTGCGCAAAAATATTTTCAGAATCTCCGCTTTGGAATGATAAATTCTGCGGTTTCCCTGCTGCAAACAGATCTTTCCATGGATACCTCCATCTATCCCGAAAAACTTATCACCGGGTACTTTGGAAAATTAACCCTCAAGGCCGTAAAAAGATTCCAAGCTAAACACGGTATTCCGCAAACGGGCTTCGTTGGACCTCTCACCAGATCAAAATTAAACGATATTTATACTCCCGATACCGATATACCATCACCCAAATTTTAGCCAAGGAGATTTCTTTATTGAGGTGACAATAAAAAATGGCCAACCCGCAGCGACACGAGTGTGGAGCAATGGCCAATTTTACAATATCGGTGGCACTTTTTGATCAATCCAATGAATAAATACGCGATCATCGGAATACTGGCGGTTATCGTTGTCGGCGGGGGAATTTTCTACCGGGCGTTTTTGCTGCCCGAGGGATCGGCGCCCGTTGTCACGGGCAATATCATACCTATTACCGTTATTGCCAAAAAAGACCAATGGCGATTCGAGCCGGAAACAATCAACGCAACCCGCGGCGATCATATCGTGATGACCGTCGTCAACGAGGATGAATACGACCACGGCCTCGCGATTGATGCCTTTGGCATCTCGCAGCGGATGCCTGCAAACGAAACTATCACGATTGAGTTTGACGTCACGCAGGCCGGAGAATTTCCGCTTTACTGCTCCGTGCCCTGCGGTGAAGGCGTGGTGGACGGCAAGCTCCGCACGCATTTTGATATGATCGGCACGCTCCGCGTCCAAAATATCGTCTCTCAGACGCAATAATTCATATGAAAAAACTTGTATTGAAAGTCAAGGGAATGCATTGCGCGTCCTGCTCGATACTCATTGATAAGCTGGTGGGTAAACAACCGGGCATTGTTGCCATTTCCACAAATTACGGGTCTGAGAAGACGGCGATTGAATTTGACGAGGCCAAAATTTCGCTGGAGAAAATTGACGAATTAGTGCACAAACTCGGCTACGACATCATCCGGCCGGATGAGGCGGGCGGCACCCCGGAAGACGAGGAAAGAACCGAGGCGCGCAGGATCAGCGAGGCCCGGCGCCGCTTCATTGCGGCCGCCATGCTTTCAGCGCCCATCGTCCTCTACTACATGCTCATCCACATGTTCAACGTCACGCACGTGCACGAGCTGTTTGATTTTCTCAATATTGCGGTTCCGCAGGCGCCGGGCGCCGGAGCGAGCGCCTTCGCATACGGCGGGTACCTCACGAATTATTTTTTCTGGTTTGTGGCCCAACCCTTAAAGGCGGTTACCGGTTTATTCATCAATGTTGCAAGCCCGCCATTCCGGATTGACCTCAACTACCTCTATTGGATTCTGTCAACGCCGATCCAATTCATCATCGCCTGGCCTTTTTACAGAAATTCCTATACGTCCATCCGTGTGGGATCGGCTAACATGGATGTTCTCGTGGCGCTCGGCACCTCGGCCGCATATTTTTACAGCGCCATCGGATTCCTTTTCTTCAACATTGACCATCCGTTCTGGGAGTCGTCCGCGGCGCTGTTGACATTCATCCTCCTCGGCCGCTACATCGAAATCCTCGCAAAAGGACGGGCGTCGGCCGCGATCAAAGAGCTTTTGAAACTGGAGGCAAAAGAGGCGCACGTTATCCGCGACGGCAAAGAAATCACAGTCCCGATCGATAATTTGAAAGAAGGCGAAATTATCCTCGTCCGGCCCGGAGAGAAAATCCCGGTGGACGGCATTGTGACTGAAGGAAAAACCCATATTGATGAAAAGGTTGTGACGGGCGAATCAATGCCGGTGTCGCGCACAGTCGGGGATCAGGTGATCGGCGCGACCGTCAATCAGGAAGGCCTTCTCAAATTCCGCGCGACAAAAGTGGGAAAAGACACTCTGCTCTACCAAATCATCCGCATGGTGGAGGAAGCGCAGGCCGCGCGCGCGCCCATTCAAAATCTCGTGGATAAAATCAGCGAGCGCTTTGTTCCGGCCGTCGTCATCCTTTCCGTCCTCGTTTTTGTCGGATGGGTATTTTTTGCGGCCCTTCCTTTCCGCACCGGCCTGTTGCGGATGATCGCGGTCCTCGTCATCTCCTGCCCCTGCGCCATGGGTCTTGCGACGCCAACCGCATTGGTCGTCGGGATTGGCCGCGCCGCGAAATTCGGCATCATTCTTAAAGGAGGGGAAGCGCTGGAAAAAGCGTATAAAGTGGACGCCATCATGTTTGATAAAACTGGGACGCTCACCATCGGCAAACCGGAGGTCACGGATATCGTCCGCATTGATCCGTCATACAAAGAAGATGACATCGCCTACTTCGCGGCATCCGTAGAGCGCGGCAGCGAGCATCCTTTGGCGCGTGCTATCATCGAACGCGGCAAAAAAACGGGGAAAGAACTGCCGGAGCCGAAAGATTTTACGGCGATTGCGGGAAAAGGAGTCATCGGCATGGTGGACGGCAAAAAAATCGCGATCGGAAATCATTTTTATATGGGTGACCTCGGCCTTGAGACCGCAAGCGCGGAACTGGAACGGACGCGCCTTCAAAATGAGGCCAAGACCGTTGTCTTTATGGTACTCGACGGCAAACTCGTCGCGCTCATCGCGATGGCTGACACCCTGAAGCCCTTTGCGGCCGAAGCGATCGCGGCGCTCAAACAGATGAAAAAAGAAATCGTCATGATAACGGGAGACAACATCAAAACCGCCGAGGCAATCGGGAGGCAGGTCGGCATTGACCGCGTCATGGCCGAAGTGCTCCCGCAGGCCAAAGCCGAGACCGTCAAAAAACTCCAGGGGGAAGGCAAGCGCGTGGCTATGGTCGGCGACGGCATCAACGATTCGCCCGCGCTCGCGCAGGCCGACGTCGGCATTGCCGTGGGCTCCGGCACGGACGTCGCTGTTCAGACCGGGCAGGTGATTCTTGTCAAAGACGATCTGCGCGATGTCGTCACAGCCATCCAGCTCTCCGGAAAAACAATCCGCAAAGTGTGGCAGAATCTTTTCTGGGCGTTTTTCTACAATGTCATCGCAATACCGATTGCGGGCGGGATACACCTCCTTATCACGCAGACATCATTCGGCGTTCCTGCGCCCTGGGTTTTGGCGGTCGCCCAATCGCTCGGAGGCGCCGGACGGATTTTCTTCAATTTCTCCCAGGCAACGCTCCGCCCCGAAATCGCGGGATTTGCGATGGCCTTCAGCTCTGTCTCCGTTGTCCTGAATTCGCTTTCCCTCAAACGTTATGTCCCGCCGATTGAAAAGGTCAGCAAATCGTAAAACATAAACAAGGGATGATATTGTTCGAGCGGAGCGAAGCGGAGTCGAGAACTTACCGGATGCCGGGAAATCATAAGGTACTTCTCGACAAGCTCGAAGGATAATCAGCATAACCCTCAAAAAATAAGCATAAAACATGATTGAATTTTTCAAAAGAAAAGAATTGAAAATTCCTCCGGAACGCCTTGCCAAAGAACAGGAGCGCATGCGTATTGAAAGCGAGCGCATGGCCGAAAAAAAGGCCCTGCGGGATAAAGAGCGCGCCGCGGCTCAGGCAACAGAAACCGAGGCCCACCGTCTTAAAGAAAAGGCACGACTCGAGCGATTGCGCAATTTAACCCCGGAGCGCGCGGCGCAATTAAAACAAGAGAACGAGGCATTAGAGGAGCGCAAAAAACGGATTGTGCCGTTTATCGGTACCACCGACCGCCACAGCGATGATCGTAAAAAAATAGATGAGCTTGACCGCAGAATTGAGGCCAATAATCGGGAACTGCGCGGAGAGGAGCCAAAACCCTGATTGTGCATAACCGTAATAGCAAAGTTCGTAAAAAAATAATAACATACAAGCTAAAGGTCAAAAAAATTGCATAACATAAAAACTATGAAAAACATTCATTATATTGCCGTCGGCAATAAAGCAAAGTATGCCTGTGGCATGTTTATTATTTTGGCCTCGGTCCTACTTTTCGGCCGAGACGCGCATGCGGCCACTCTTTCGCTGTCTCCATCAGACGGAACGTATTCGGTCGGGAATACTTTTACCGTCAACATTCTCTTAAATACTCAAGGCGCCGCCATAAGCGGCGTTGATGTATCTCTCAACTATAATCCCGCGCTTCTCGATGTCGTTGATGCCAACACCCCTGTTGCTGGTATTCAAATCACTCCTTTCCAACTCATGCCGTCCACGGCGGCAAACGCGGTCAATTCCTCGTCGGGAAAAATCATATTTTCGCAGGTTACATCCGGAGCACAGACCTACTCCAATACGAGCGCACAACCGCTCGCATCTATCAGCTTCAGGGCGAAAGCCGCCGGAACCGCTACTCTATCTTTTGATTTTGTTCCAGGACAAACTACGGATTCCAATGTCGCGGTAATCAGCGGAGACACGAGCCAGGATGTATTGACAAACGCGACAGGCGCCAGCTTTACGATTACGTCGTCCACCGTCACCCCTCCTCCTCCACCACCTCCTTCGAGTACCACGGGCATCACGACGCTGACACCCCCAGCAAATTCCACTCTCCAGGCCTCAACCGCCACATTCACCTGGAATGCGGTCACGGGCGCAACCGAGTATTGGCTCTATGCCGGGTCAACGCAGGGAACGCGGAACATTACTAATTCCGGATCACTCGGACTCAACACCACAGCGACGGTGACGAATATTCCTCTTAACGGAGCAACGGTCTGGATCAGGATATGGTACAAAGTGAACGGGGTGTGGAAATCTCAGGATTTCTCGTATGGGACGATTACAAGCACAATCCTCCCTCCTCCACCACCTCCTTCGAGTACCACGGGCATCACGACGCTGACACCCCCAG
>JBBTVI010000013.1:0-29182 GCA_038063315.1 Patescibacteria group bacterium | reverse complement strand
ATGGTACAAAGTGAACGGGGTGTGGAAATCTCAGGATTTCTCGTATGGGACGATTCTCAGTCTATAAAAAACGGCCTATGGAAAAACTTGAATTACATATAGAAGGGATGCATTGCTCCCGCCATCATTCGAATATCCGAATGATGGCTCCCTGGAAACCGTGCGAGACGCGAGAGCTTCCCGCCCCGCGGGAGCTCCCGTCTGCGGTTTCCAGACCTTCCTGCTCAGGGAACCGTATGGATGGTTCCCTGAAACCCTCCTTCCGCAATGCATTCCTTTTCCAAACCTAAATTTTATCAACAACACATCATCAATTTATGGAAAAACTTGAATTACATATAGAAGGAATGCATTGCGGATCCTGTGCGGTCGGGATCCAGATGCTGACATCCCAAATGGACGGCGTGTCCTCGGCAAACGTCAGCTATGAAGACAAAAAAGGCGTTTTTGAATTTGATCCAGCGAAAGTGACGAAAGAAAAGATCGTCGCGGCAATTGCCGAACTTGGCTATACGTCCTCGTAACACAGATGCGCTCACACGCAACTAAAAACGACAAGTCGTGTCCAAACACGACTTGTCGTTGCATTTTTACACCTTAATCAATAAAATATCGTTCGCGTTCGGTGATGCGGGAGAATCGCCGCGCTGCGATCCCGGCAAATCATCCAAAGCGCGTTGTCAATCTGCGCAGCGGTGTGGTGCGGAATATTCTGGCGGATCAGCTCAACGCCCCATACGGTTGCGCTGCGGATTTCGATTTCTTCCCGGCTGCCCGGTTTTAACAAGGCGCCACGACCCACTTTCGCCGCTAATTTGTCGGAATAAACAATCATACCCAGAGCGCGCAGAATCTGCGGAATCCGATAATCCGCGAAAGCAGTGAGTTGATCGGTGTTAATGATATTGAAAAGCGGGAAATGTTCGGCTAGATCCGATAGATTGTACGCGCAGATTTGCGCGCGTTTAAGAAAAGGGACTATCGTGCAAACGGCCATTCCGTCTCTTTCATTATACAGCATCGCTTGATCATTGAACGAGGAAAAATAGAATCGGAGCAAACGCACGAGAGCAATCGCATCGTACCGCGCCTCTTCGAGAATACTCCTGAAATGCCCGTCGAAATATTGAAGAAGCACTACTCCCGTTTCACAAAGATTCACCAACCGTTCGCATTCCATCGGAATCGGAATCCCACCGACTCCCATAAAAAATTCTTTCGCGTCGCGATACGGCATATCCGCCAGATACCGCGCATTGAGAATTCGTGCGTTGGAACGAAGAGCGCGTCGGAAACACGCATCCAGCGCGTACCAACCCCGGACAAAATTGCCCTTCGGCCATTCCACGCACCACGTTTCTTTTTTCGGATCGGCCCAAAATGAAAAATTGACCACATCTTCCAAAAAGACAAATTGCACACAATCCGCGAACGTCGCGGCAACTTTCGGCCAGGCGCGATTCGCCTCAACCAAACGGCTTCCAAAATACTTGGTCACCGCCTCTACTGCCCGCGGGACCGCCTCAGGATGCATGGTCACAAACCTCGCGTTCTCCAAAACTCCGCGCGTTGCGTCAAGAATTCCAAATGGATCCGGCTCTGTTGTCATCAACATGGATACCCCCGCTGTTCACTGTTGTTTTTCGTTTTCAACGAACCGCCAAAAAACAGGTTGAATATAGCACAAAAAATGGACTCGGACAATGGAACAAAATGCAACCCTTCACAGTCGTCATTGCGAGCGACCCCGAGTCTGTCGAGGGGGCGCGCGGCAATCCAGGATTCTAGATTGCTTCGTCGTCTGACTCCTCGCAATGACGCATGTGATGGCGATCTTGATAGGGCTGTGACGGGTTACAACAAAATCAATCGTTCGACGTGTACGCCTTAACATTTTGCAGCCATATACGGACCGCTTTGAAAAACGGCAGAATAAAGAAAAAATAGCGAAGCTCCACAAACAGTTTCGCAATCCAGCCAAGGACGCCGCTAAAATGAAAAAAAACAAAATCGGCGAGCGCGTACTTTTTCCCCACCGCAAGAATGAACGGGTAACGTCTCATCGGGCGAAAAGGGATCAACGGTACTGCGCGGATTTTACGAATAATGTTTGCCGCGACGATGCGCGCTTCTTCCTCCGCAATCGGTACATTCCAGGGAAGCGGCGCTTGCGTCTCCCGGTGAACAAAAAACGCGCTGTCGCCAATCGCAAAAATATCTCCATCGGCCGCCAAATTCTCCGTCACCGCAATATTGCCTTTCGGGCCGAGCGGAATGCCGAATGACGCCAGAGCCGAATTCCCCTTGACTCCCCCGGCCCAGATGAAAAGATCAAAAGAGATGGAATTGCCGTCTTGCAAAAGGATATGCCGATCAGTCACCTCCGTGATGGGAACGCCGACCCTGACACTGACGCCAAGCGCGCCAAGACGCCTAAACGCCCCCTGAATCATCCACAGAGCGAACCCATGAAGGATCTCAGCCGAGGCCTCCACAAGAATCAGCTCAACCGAGCACGTATTTTTTTCTTTTTTGTTGCGACGCGCGAGCGCGCAGATGAAATTGGAGAATTCCGCGATGAGCTCGACTCCGGTCGGCCCTCCGCCCCCTACCACGATTGTAAGCGCCTCCTTCGACTCCACCAACTCCTCGATACGATTCCTGATACGAATCGCATCCAAAAATGTTTTGAGCGTCACGGAGTGTTCCGCAAGCCCCGGGATATTAAAATAATTGGTCTCGGATCCCAAAGCAATGATAAGATATGCGTAGGGGAGCGCGCCGGTATCGCGCAGCATCACCGTCTTTCCCGCCGGATTCAGACCCCTGACATCATCCTGTATGAACCGGATGGCGTAGGGCGAAACAATATCGTCCAAAGGAATGCAGTTGGACGATTTCAGACAGACGGCCTCGGCTTCGCCCTTCGGAATGGCCGCAATCTCATAAAGCGCGGGCGTATAGGTGTGATAATTGTTCCGGTCCACGAGCGCAACGTTATACCGCTCATACAACCGCGAGCGCCGGAGCATTTTTGCGAGCGTCAATGCCGCCATGAGTCCGCCGAATCCGGCGCCGAGAATAACGATATTTTGTTTCCCGTTATTGTGCATAGTTACGATATTCTAAAAAAGCGTGGAAAAAGTCATTGCGAGGAGTCAGACGACGAAGCAATCCAGAAAAATTCCTGGATTGCCGCGCGCCCCCTCGACAGACTCGGGGTCGCTCGCAATGACGAATGGAGAGTTTTCTTAAATGTTTCTAAATCACATTTTTTATGCAGCTCCCGAAAATAACCGATGCTCCAATTGCCAAAGGAACCCGCGTTCTTATTCGCGTTGACTTCAACGTGCCGCTTGAGCGCGGACGCGTGACGGACGCGTCCCGCCTGGAAGACGCGAAAGAGACCATTCAATATGTCACTCAGCGCGGGGGACTGGTCCGTCTCATCACCCATCTTGGCCGACCCGAAGGGAAAATTGTGCGCGCCCTGAGTGCCAAAACAATTGTCCCATACCTTGAAAAAATCATCAAATGCCCGGTTGATTTTGTCCGCGATCCGACAATCTTGGCGATGCTCAAAAAATATGATTCCTCGCCGCGCGTTATGCTTTTTGAAAATATCCGGTTCTGGCCCGGGGAAAAACAAAATAGCCGCGCATTTGCCCGCCTCATCGCGCGCTGGGGCGACATCTATATCAATGATGCATTTTCGGTCTCTCACAGGCGTCATGCCTCTGTCGCCGCTCTCGCACGGCTTCTTCCGTCATACGCCGGATTTTCCTTCATCCGCGAGGTAGACGCCCTTTCCAATCTGACCGAAAGCCCCGCCCATCCTTTTGTAGTTATCCTCGGCGGCGCAAAAATTTCAACAAAAGCGCCTCTCATCGCGCATTTAATGCAAATTGCTGATCATATCCTTGTTGGCGGCGCCATCGCAAACGCTTTCTTTGCGCGCCGCGGCCTCAACATCGGCAAATCATTTCTTGAAAAAGAAACGCGCCTCCTTCTTTCCCGTTCTATCCTGCGTCATGCAAAAATCCATCTTCCGCGCGATGTTGTCCTCGCATCATCATTACGGTCTCCAACGCCGCGCTGGCGCGTTGTCGCAGTGGAGGCCGTCGGCAAAAACGATTATATAGCGGACATCGGGCCAGAGACCATCGCCGAATTTTCCCGGATTCTCGCGAGCGCAAAAACGGTTCTTTGGAACGGCCCGCTCGGTTTTGCCGAAATCGCGCCATTTGAGAAGGGAACCCGCGAAGTTCTTGCCGCCATTCCGCAATCTGCGCGTGCCATTGCCGGAGGAGGGGACTCAGTCGCGCTCCTCAAAAAACTTGGCATGGAGAACCGCTTCGATTATATTTCCACAGCTGGCGGCGCCATGCTCGAATTTTTATCCGGAAAAAAACTCCCAGGGATTGAGACATTACGCGGATAGTGCCGGCACAGAACTTCTTTGTAACCCCTCACAGCCGTCATTGCGAGCGACCCCGAGCTTCGAGGGGGCGCGCGGCAATCCAGGATTTCTGCATTATGGATTGCGGAGCTTGTCCCGAGCCAAGCGAGGGATCTGACTCCTCGCAATGACGCATGTAATAGCGCGGCGTTGGTGGGGCTATGAGGGGTTACAATTCTTTTCGTCCTTGACACGCCGCAATGCGTTTGCTACAAATGACAGTATCCTATTCCCGTCGGGAATGGGCCGTACCGGACGGTATCCGGATGTTTTTTGACAAATGATCTGTACTGGAGGACAAAAGTATGTCAGATGGAAACCGTACGTTTTTTATGACTTCGGACGGCTTGTATACTTCGGTGTACCGTTATCAACACCGCGTCAACCCAACAAAAGTATTATGGGTCGGAACCAACCACATCGGTGACAACGAGTATTACCGGAAAATCGACGCGGCGCTTGGCGACATGGAGATTGTCATTCATGAAGAACCATTCGCGCGATCCGCGAATGAAATAGAGCAAGTAATGTCCAACTGGAAAAAGGAATTATTCCGCGACGACAATCTCGATGCGGCCTTTATCGGCGCTTTAATCTACTCATTGCCGCCTAAAAATCGTGACGCGCTTGGGCTCGTGGAGGAATGGGTGCAATTTGATCACTCCCGTCTTCACTGGGTTTCTGGTGACGTCACCTGGTATCAAGGCACTCCTGATATCCAGTGGCCTCCGGAAGCATGGGAATACTTTAACAAAGGTCTTCATTATATTGACCTCGCAACCAAAAGGGAAGCCATTTGTGATGCGAGGTCTTTTGCGGAAAAAATCGATCAAGGCGTCGTGACTCGAAAAGATTACATCGAGCTCGCGACAAAGCATGAAGCGTCGTACCCGCACGTAAGTGCGCTCATCGAAGATATGGGCCAAAAGATGCGGGACCAAATCGTGCTGAAAGTTTTCCACGGGCTTATGCGGACTAAAAAGCCGTCGAATATCGGCTTCAAGTTTGGCGCAGCCCATCACAAGTATCAACACGAATTGTTGGAACACTCAGGATATGAGTTGATCGGTGTTGATCATCTGCTGGCGGTTACGCTATTATAAAGAATGGAAGGAAGGCCTTTTATATCATGTGCCGTCTCAATGCGAGGCGGCTTTTTTCTTTGGGGATAAATCGCGTATCTCGATGACAACCGTTTGTGCTATTATAGAATGCGTGGAGAAACCGTCGGATAAGAAAACGTGGATTATGCAGCCGCCGATGCCGGCGGAGTTTTTTCATTCAATCGCGACGCCGACTCTGGAGGCCATGGAAAATCGCGCGATTCTCGCCCAGCTTCTTTGGAACCGCGGCATACGAGACGAGGACGCCGCCGCGCGATTTCTCGCGCCCGACTACGCGCGTGACATCCACGACCCCATGCGCCTCAAAAATATGGACCGCGCGGTCGAGCGCATCAACCGCGCCGCCGAGAGCGGGGAAAAAACTCTTATTTTCAGCGACTACGACGCCGACGGCGTCTGCGGCGCTGCGGTGCTCGGCGAATTTTTCCGCATCATCCGCGTCAATCACGATGTGCACATGCCGGACCGGACAAAAGAGGCGTACGGATTGAGCGAGGAGAAAATCCGGTCGTTCTTTGAGCAGGGGATTACCCTTCTCATCACCATTGACTGCGGCGTTACCGACTATAACGAGATAGAACTTGCGCGTTCCCTGGGCATTGATACGATTGTCATTGACCATCATATTGTTCCGCCGCGGTGGCCGAATGCGTATGCGATCGTGGATCACAAACAGGAAGACGAAACGTATCCGGAGCACGTGCTCTCGGGCGCGGGCCTCGCGTTCAAACTCGTCCAGGCGCTGATCGCAAACGGGCAATATGCGGATGTTATCGAGCCCGGCCGGGAAAAATGGCTGCTTGATTGCGTTGCCATTGCCGCGGTCGCGGACATGGTGCCGCTGACCGGAGAAAATCGCGCGCTTGTCGCCTTCGGTCTTAAAGTGCTTAGAAAAATGCGTCGGCGCGGACTTGCCGCGCTTCTTGACGGCGCAAACATCGCGGCCGCGGATATTGACGAGGAGACGATCGGATTTACCATCGCGCCGCGCATCAATGCAGCAAGCCGCATGGCCCATGCCCGGATGGCCTTTGATCTTCTCACGACCGAGGACCTGATGGAGGCGCATACCATCGCGCGCTCCCTTGAAGAAAAAAACACGGACAGGAAACGCGCGGTGGAGCGTATTATTGAGGAGCTCGAAACGCATGTCCTGCCCGCCGGCGCTCCGGAGGTCGTCTTTGCCGGTTCACCCCTTTGGTCTGCGGGCGTGCTTGGTATTGCGGCAAATCGTCTGATGGAAAGATACGGCCGACCCGTGTTTCTTTATGAAATGCGGGGTACGGTCGCAAAAGGGTCGTGCCGCTCGCCCGATGGACTCAATGTGGTCTCCCTGATGCGCTCAGCCGAGGAATATTTCCTGGATTTCGGAGGCCATGAAAGCGCGGGCGGATTCTCGTTCGCGCCCGAATACGCCGTCCATATCCATGAGCGAATCACCAAAACCGTTGCAACCCAAATCGGGACGGACACGGAACCATCCGCGATAATCGCCGACCTTGAGATAGGACTTTCCGATGTGCGCCCGCGCCTGTTCGATGAGACGCGGATGCTCGCGCCCTTCGGACAGGGCAATGAGGCGCCGCGCTTTCTCATACGAAACGTTCCCATCAGCGACCTCCGGCCGGTCGGAAAAGACGGAACGCATCTGAAACTATGGTTTGGCGAAACCCGTATTCCCGCAATTTATTTCGGCGGAGCAGCGCGCGGGTTTCGCCGCGGCGACCGGACCGACATCATCGCTGCGTTACAGAAGAATGTGTGGAACGGAACAACGACGATTGAATTGAGGGTGGTAGATATGAAAAAATGCGAGACGTAAAATATGAAAACAAAAAGCGCTTCATGACGGAAAAAGCAGAAAAACTTATCGTCTACACCGATGGCGGGTCGCGCGGCAATCCCGGGCCTGCTGCTATCGGCGTGGTTATTAAGGACGCGGACGGCCGTACCATCAAATCTTACGGGGAAGCGATCGGGGGAAAAACAAACAATGAAGCCGAATATACCGCAGTGATTTTCGCTCTCAAAAAAATAAAAGCACTCCGGGGACGCGAGCGCACAAAAAACATACACATCGAATTCCGTATGGATAGCCAGCTCGTCATGCGCCAACTCAACGGGGAGTACAAGATCGAAGAAGAGCGGCTTTTCCCCCTTTTTATCGCGATCTGGAATTTACGGATGGATTTCGGGAGAATGTCATTTCACCACATACCCCGCGAAAAAAACAGGGAAGCGGACCGTATGGTCAACGAGGCGCTCGACAAAAAGCAGGCGGAATTGTTTTGAAAAATCGCGATTCTTGATTTCTCCATTCTGTAACCCATCACACCCCTATCGTGGCTGCCGCCATATGCGTCATTGCGAGGAGTCAGACGACGAAGCAATCCAGAAGAAACACTGGATTGCCGCGCGCCCCCTTGAAGCTCGGGGTCGCTCGCAATGACACAATGTAAAGAAGGGAGGGTTACAAATCCAAAATCCTCTATTCCATCATGCAATCGAAATGTCAATCCGGCGGCCGTGGCGTTCGTTTTTGGAGTTCTCGATTTTACGAACAAACAACTGGATTTGATCGAGACGGTAGACGCGGTAGTTGTTGATGGGATTGCGGTACGCGGTCAACACGCCTTTTTTGTCCCAGTTCCGCAAAGTCAGAGGCGTCACGCTCAACATCTTTGCCGTCTGATTAATTGTGAGATATTTATGCTGAATCATAATGCACCTTTATCAAACATGAATAAGCTTTTACCATATATACAGTATCTCCCGACGGCGCATTATTGACAAGGCGAAGATGTCCACAAGCTCCGGCGATGCTGTGCATTACGCTGCCTTGCGATTGCCCAAGGGACGCGGTATCATTTTTCCATTATCGCTTTAACCTTTATTTTTTATGGATGAATCATTTACGCCTCATATCACAATTCTTAAAAGGGAGGAACGAAACGAACAGATATTCCGCGCTGCCGAGGAAACGCCAGCCGTGGGCACATCGCAGGCCGCCATAATGATGGCGCGCCTCGCGCGTATTGCCGTCTATGTCCTGGCCGCCGCGCTGCCCCTGTGGTTCGCGCCGGTCGCAATCAGTATTGATTTCGGAAGAGAAATCGCCTTCGGCGTCCTTATTGTCATTGCAACCCTTTTTTGGCTTCTGTCCGTGCTGGTCAGCGGTGAATTTCGTTTTCACTACTCGCCGCTTCTCCTGGCCGGAGGCCTGATTCTCGCAGCCGATATGACAAGCGCCATACTTTCACCGACGCCGTTTCTGTCCTCATTTTTTGCGGGGCCCTCGGCCGAGCGCATCCCCACGATCCTGGCCGGTCTCCTGCTGATGATTTTGATCTCAAATCTTTTTAAGGAATCACGCAGTATCCTCCGGCTCCTTTATATCCTCGTTTTTTCAGGGGCGCTCGCCGGCGCCCATACCGCAATCCAGCTCCTTTTCGGCGTCTCCCTGCTGGGTACGTTCATTCCCATCGCCTCCGGCATTGAATTCAACGTGGTTGGAACCATAAACGGCGCGATGTTATTTTACGCAATTCTCCTCGGTATCACGATCCCGCTTGCGATCCGCGCGCAAAATTCCGTTATCCGTTACGCTCTTACGGTTGGCGCAGGAATTTTCGCCTTCAACCTCCTTCTCATCAACTTCCGAAACGCATGGATCGTCCTCCTGGGGGCATCAATCATTCTTTTTGCGCTCTCATTCAAAGACATGCGCCTGAAGCGAATATCGGGGGCGCGTGTTGACTATCTCGCGGCACTCGGGCTCATTGCCCTTTCCATGGCATTCATCCTGATCCGCGGCGTCGTCATCAAAGATCTCTCGCTCCCCGATGAAGTCGGGCCGTCGCACCTCGGGACGCTCCGCATTGCGCGCTCCGGCATGGATAAAGGGCCGACGCCGATTCTCTTCGGCTCAGGACCCGGAACATTCGGCCTCGACTGGAATGCCTATAAGGATCCGGCCGTCAACCAGACGCTTTTTTGGAATGTGCGTTTTGATCAGGGGTCGTCCTGGATGTTCACGCGCGTCGCAACGGTCGGCGCCGTCGGCGCTCTCGCGCTCCTCCTTTTCTTCGGCCTCTCGCTCGCTCTTTTTCTCAGAATTCTTCTCACGCGCGAATCCGATGATGAAACCCCGACCTCGACAAGCGCATTCCTCGGACTTGTCGGCGTTATGATCGCGGCATTCGTCTATCCCGCAACGCTCACATTCGTCCTCATGCTTTTTCTGACCGCCGGAGCGCTTCTTGCGCTCGCGTCGAGTGCGAACGATTCCGCGGACAACGGACTCTGGCGGATCGGATACCGCGCAATACCCCTCAACAATGCATGGGGAATATTCATCTCGTCACTCGTGATCGTCTTTTTCCTTTCCCTCGGCATCGGCGCGCTGTACCTCGAAACCAGCCGTTTCCGCGCGGCTCTTGCGGCGCAAAAGGGAACGGAGGCGTTTGCGAATCAAAAATGGCCCGAGGCCGCGGCCGAATTTGACCGCGCCGCAACCATTGAGAGTAAAAATTTCCTCCACCACCAACGCCGTGTACAGGCCCGTACCGAACAGCTCCGCGCCATCATCGGCCGCGCCGCAGCCGGCGAGAATGTACAGGACGAATTCCAGCGCACCATTGCGCAGGCCGCAGCCGACATCCAAACGGCAACCGCGCTCTACCCCATGGATACATCGCTTTGGATCACGCAAGGCCAGCTCTATGAGCTTGTCATCCCCTTCATCGCGGTCGCGGAGAATTTCGCGCGTTCGAGCTACGAGCGCGCCGCGGAACTTTCCCCGAATAATCCGTCCATCCGCGTTGATATTGGCCGGGCCATGCTAATTTTGGCCGACCGCATCGGCCGGGAAGCCGCGGCAAAACAGGGCAAAGAGCGGGAGGAGGCGCTCGCCTCATACACCGATGCGCTCAAGCAGGCTAAAGTGGCTCTGGATGAGGCCGTGCGGCAGAAACCGGACCTTGCCGACGGACATTTCCTCCTGGCGCAAGCAGCACTCCGCCTCGGCAATATACCGGAGGCCATCGCGAGCGTGGAACGCGTCAAACAAGCGGCACCCCTGGATATCGGCGTTGCATTCCAGCTCGGCGTTCTCTATTTCCAAAGCGGCAACGCCGCCAAGTCCGAAGAGGAATTCAAACGCGCCGTCGCGCTCAACGACAATTACTCGAATGCCCGCTATTTCCTCGGCCTCTTGTACGATCAAAAAGGCGATAAAGCTGCAGCGATCGGCGAATTCACAAAAATCCAGACGCTCAATCCGGATAACCAGGAAGTCAAAACAATTCTGACCAATCTCAAGGCCGGCAGGGGGGCTCTCGAGACGATTGTTCCTCCGGCTAAACCGCCCGCCGAGCGTTTGAATACTCCGGTAAAGGTGAAGTGAGCGCCGAGAATCAAGCATGACTCTTGCCTCTCTTAATGCGGCGGCGCTGATCCTCGGCGCCGCCAATTTGCTGTCCCGCATCCTGGGAATGTTCCGGAACCGGCTGCTCGCTGGACATTTCGGCGCATCGCGCGACCTCGATATTTATCTCGCGGCTTTTCAGATTCCCGATTTTCTGTTTGTCGTCTTTCTCATCGGAGCGGCCTCCGCGGCCATCATTCCTGTTTTTCTCGAACAAAAAGAAAATGACGGAGTATCGGCGCGTCTATTCATCTACCGGCTCCTCATTGTTTTCTCCGCCGTGGCACTCGTCCTGTCTGTGGGCGTGGCCGTCTTAGCCCCGGTTTTCATTCCATTCGTCACCCCCGGATTTACCCCCGCCGAAAGAACAACGGTTGTTACCCTCGCGCGAATTATGATGGTAAGTCCCGTGTTTCTTGGACTCTCCGGTATTATCGCCGCGGTCATGCAGGCCGAAGGAAAATTTGTGGTCTTTGCGCTCTCGCCGGTATTCTACAATATCGGCATCATTGCCGGAATTCTTTTGTTATTCCCTTTGTTCAGATTGCCCGGACTTGCTGCAGGAGTTGTTTTGGGCGCAATGCTTCACTGCGCGATTCAGATTCCCACATTTTTGCGGCTCGGATTTTCTCCCTTTATAGCACTTTCGGCGCTGAAGAAATGGCGCAGCACGCTCAACGCATCCGTCCGCCGCGTCGCGGCCCTTTCCATACCGAGAGTCGTTGCGCTCTCCGTCAGCCAGGCGACGTTCATCGCATTGATCGCCTTTGCCTCCCGCCTCGACACGGGAAGCATCAGCGTTTTTCAATTCGCGTTTGATCTCCATTCGCTCCCGATTGGCATATTCGGAATCAGCTTCGCGGTTGCCGCCTATCCGGCCCTCTGCGATGCGGCGCGCGCGGCTGATGCCCGGCAATTCATGGCCATTCTGCGACGCAGCGTTTCCGCCATGCTTTTCTGGATCATACCCCTTGCCGTCTTCACATTTATTTTACGTCTCCATATCGTACGCCTCATTCTCGGAGCCGGACGGTTCGGCCCGGACGACATCCGCCTCACCGCAGCGACCCTCAGCATCTTTGCGTCGGCGATCGTTTTTGAACCGATCCGCGTCCTTCTCATCCGCGCGTTTTACGCCGTGGGCAACACGCGTAAACCGCTTCTCATCAGCATCGCCGGATCCGCAGCGACCATCGCCGGAACCTTTCTCTTCGTCCCGTTTTTCGCGAACCGCGCGGGCCTTGGAACGCGCCTTGCCGTTGGATTCTTCGGCATCACTGGCGTTACGCGCGCCGAAATTATTGGCCTGGCCCTCTCATTTTCCGTCGGGCTCTTACTGCAAACCGCTGTCATGGCGCTTGCATTCGCCAAAGAAGCAAACCGGCGTTTTTCCGCCAATATTGTTTTTCATCCTAATGGCCACGCCGCCAAAATCATCCTTGCGACTATCGCAGGCGGACTTGCGAGCATCAGCGTACTCCGCATCGCCGCATTATTCTATCCATCTGAGACATTCGGTGCGATCCTGATTCAAGGAATAACCTCATTCTCTGCGGGATTTTCCATCTATACGGGCATTTTGTACCTCTGGGGCGACCAAAATGCACGGCAGTTGATCTCTCTTATCCGCCATAAAAAATGGATCGCGACGCGTCTGCCGCGCGAACAAAACCATTTCCATCGCTAACGAAATGCGTAATGTCTCGTTCGACTTGCGTAACTACATATAAATGTGTATCTTATTCATAGAACCTTTTTAAGAACCTTTGACATGGAGACGACACATGGGTTTGTCGTACAAAGACGTCAAACGTATCAAAGAAGAATTTGAACGAGAGTACTTTTTTGCCCAACCGTATTCAGAATACGTAAATATGTGTGGTATTGGAAAAGCAGGAATAACCGGTCAACGTGCTCCTATTGATTCACCCGGGGACTGGTGTATCAGAGTCGGTCTCCGGAAATCCCTTCCGCCTAATCTCTCAATACCCACTGAATATCAAGAAGTGAAAGTAATCACTGAAGTCACCGGAGAAATCCGCATTCAATAGCCGATCGCATCGGCTATTTTTATTTGCCCCGTCTCTCGTTTTTGATTACACTATACTATGTGGATTTTTATGTGCGTCAGGAAAAATTCGAGGGGCCCCTTGACCTCCTGCTCGAGCTGATTACCAAGGAGAAACTCGCGATTACGGACATTTCTCTCGGCTCGGTTGCGGACGAATTTCTCGCGCGCGTCAAAGGAATGGACGGCGTCAGTCAAAAGGAACTGGGGGAATTTCTTGTTGTCGCGGCCCAACTCCTTTTGATTAAATCAAACGCGCTTCTGCCCCATATCGCCGACAAGACGCCGGAGGATGCCGGGGCCGGAGATTTGACTGCGCGGCTGAAAGAGTATCAGAAATTCCGCACGGTCACGGCCGCGCTGCAAAAATGCGAGGCGGGGGGCCGCCGCATATTGACGCGCGTTGCCACCGAGAATGACCGCCGCGCATTCTCGCCCCCGCCGAGTTGTCTTCCCGCCTTGCTTAGCGCGGCGCTAACGGACATACTTCTATCCCGGCCCGAACGCATTGTCTTGCCCCAGGGCGTGATCCGGCGCGTTGTGTCGCTTGAGGAAAAAATGAAGCACGTCCAACGCCTTCTCGCGGACAGTTTGCAGAAAAATTTCGGTGATATTGTCGGAATGGCGAATGATAAAATGGATATTATCGTGAGTTTTCTTGCAATCCTGGAGCTGGCGCGAAAATGCGCGATCGTCATTGATCAGGACCGCTCCTTCGGCCGGATCACAATGGGGAAGGCCGATGCCACAGCGGAGGCGATATAATAATTTTTTATGCCACTCCAATCAATAATTGAGTCGCTTCTTTTCATCCACGGCGAGCCAATCAGCCGTGAGCAGCTCTCCCGCATTACCGGCGCGACCCCCGACGACGTGGACAGTGCGATTGCGGCCATCCGCGATGATTTCCGGACGCGCGGCATCGTCCTCGTCGAAAAAGACGGCGACTGCCAGTTCGGAACGCATCCGGATAACGCCGCCGCAGTCAGCGCGCTTCTCAAAAGTGAACTCGACGGGCCACTGACGCGCGCGTCCATCGAGACCGCCTCGATCATCGCCTACAAAGGGCCGCTGACGCGCGCGTCCATAGAAAATATCCGGGGAGTCAACTCCGCGATTGCTCTCCGCAATCTCCACCTTCGTGGACTGATCAAACGCGCTCCGAATCCCGAAGACGGCCGCGCGCCCCTTTATCAGGTAACAATTGATTTTCTCAAACACCTCGGCCTCACGCGCATTGAGGACTTGCCCTCGTATGACGAATTCCGCCTGCGCGCCGGAGACGACGCGGCGCATCCACAAATCGCAAACGATGCGGCCGTAACCGATAGCCCCGTTCAGACGGTCTGATCGCGTATATTATGACAGGATCTTACTTTATTCGCATATCAGTGCTTGTAACAACGCTCGCTTTGACGCTTCTTTTTTTTGTCTCCGGCGCCGTGGGCTCGGACGGAGACGAGTCCGCATCCGAACCCTCGCTTGCGGCGACATTGCGCGCCCGGCGCGCGCTTATTGCCAAACAAAAAGAGAAAGAGCGCCGGGCCCAAATCCAAGAACGCATCCGGGGGAACCCCGCGCCGGACGTGAGCGCCGAGGCATTCATCGTCCGCCTGCTCGACGATGAAATGCCCATAGTCAGCAGGCGCGTTGTTAAAACGCTTTCTCCGGCAAGCATCACTAAACTTCTGACTGCCGTTGTCGCACGGGACAATATCGGCGAGGGAGTATGGATCCCCATGACGTCGGATGCTAAGCGCGTGGAGGAAAAAAGAAGCAATGCTCAGGCGGGGGACTCATTCATGCGCGACGATCTCCTCACCCTGATGCTCGTCGGATCCGCAAATGATGCGGCGCTCGCCCTTGCCGAAGAAACCGGGCGCCTTCTTGGCGGCAATGATTTCAATGAGCGTATTCGGCTCTTCACCCGCCTCATGGACGACAAAGCGCGCGCAATCGGACTTCGGCAATCTTCTTTTGACAATCCAACGGGGCTCGATGATAACCCGCCCCCTGGCTGCTTTGAGACCTCGCAGGCCTCGGGCGCATCTTCATCATGCCCCATGGCAATCGGCCATCCCGAGACCACAGCCGAGGATCTCGGCCGGCTTGCCGCCTACATTCTCCACCAATATCCCTTTATTTTCGATATCACGCAGAAAATAGAAAGCGCAATCACCGCGGACAACGGTCGCAGTGTCCGGGTAGAAACAACGAATAAGCTCCTTACGGAATTTGATCGCATCCGCGGCGGAAAAACAGGATTCACGGACTCGGCCGGGGAGACGCTGCTTCTGGTTTATACACTCCCCAATGGCGAAACCGCGATTATTGTCCTTCTCCGCTCCGCGGACCGCTTTGATGACGCGACGCAACTCCTCCGATGGCTCGATGAGGTGTTTCGGGAGCGGTAATCCTTCTTCACCCCATACCCCATACTTCATATTCTGTTATGGATCCCATTCTCAACACTACCGATACCATCTCCAATGTCATTAAGGTCTTCGGCCTTGCGGCATTGTCGTTTGCCGCGGCCATGCTTTGGACCCCATTTTGGACGCGCTGGCTCTACCGCCACAAAATGTGGCGCAAGGACGTGCGCCAGTTCGCGCCGGACGGGACCAAAACTCCAATCTTTGCAAAACTCCACGCGCACCGCGAGACGCGCGTGCCCCGCCTCGGCGGAGTTCTGGTCTGGGTCACGGCGGTCTCACTCGCGCTTCTCGTCTGGAGTATTTCCAAGATCACCGATTCCCCGTTTTGGGACAAAGCAAACTTTCTCTCCCGCAACCAAACATGGCTTCCGCTATTCACATTGATTGCCGCATCCCTCCTCGGTCTTGCCGACGACCTCATGCAGGTTTTCCGCAAGGGGTCTTACATCGCGGGCGGCATCACGTTCCGGCGCCGGCTGCTCCTCGTCTTTCTTATCGCGCTCTCCGGCGCCCTGTGGTTCCACTTCAAACTGGAATGGAACACCATTTATATCCCCGGCTACGGGGACGTCTTCATCGGCGTCTGGTATATACCGCTTTTCGTCGCAACCATGATCCTTCTTTTTTCCTCCGGCATCGTTGACGGCATTGACGGTCTTGCCGGCGGGATTTTTGCCGCGATATTCGGCGCATACGGCGGAATCGCATTCTTCCGCGGCCAGATTGACATTGCCGCATTTTCCGGAGTCATTCTCGGCGCACTCCTTGCGTTTCTCTGGTTCAACATCCCTCCCGCGCGTTTTTACATGGGAGAATCGGGAATCCTCGGCCTGACCACGTCGCTGACTGTTGTCGCGTTTCTCACCGATTCCGTCTTCGTGCTCCCGGTCATCGGATTCGTGCTGATGGCCGAGGTCGCCTCGGACGTGATCCAATTCGCCTCCAAACGCTTCCGCAAAAAAAAGGTTTTTCTCATCGCGCCCATCCATCATCACTTTGAAGCCAAGGGCTGGCCCCCGCACAAAGTGACCATGCGGTTTTGGATCATCGGCGTCATCGCTGCAATCATCGGCATGGTAATCGCTCTCATCGGGAGATAGCGCGCGGCGATCCCGTTTCGGCCCGCATCGGCAATGCGCAGAAAAAAAGGCGTATCAGGATAATTCCCGATACGCTTTTTATTGCCTTCCCGTACCTTCACAAAGTCATCACCCTACACTTGGTTTTACCACGGTCGCGTAGAGACGCTCCGGCGCAAAGTACAGTTCGCGTAACCGAACCACGTGATCGAATGTGATGCGCGATAAACGCGCCATACTTTTAGCCGTATAGTTTGTAAAGTAAGACAGGGGCCGGTCTTCCTTTATGCGCTGCGTCGAAAGAGCGCCTTGCCAACTACCCGGCGTTTCCATACTGGCCAAAAAATGATCCATCATGTTTTCCTTGACGCGTTCGAAGTGCGCTCGCTCCAATGGACGGTACGCGATGATATCAGGGATTAACCGCAGCGTTTCATCCACGCGAGGCGGCTTGACCTCTGTGCGAGCCCAAAAAATATAGGCAAGATCCGCCCCCCCCATAAGGCCGCCTTGTACCAAATATGCGAAGCCGCGTTGTTCCCGAATTTCCTGCCACAACATACTGCCGACTCCGCGCGCCAGCATACGCGCAAGAATCTTAAAAGCCATCTGATTTTTCTCGTCGCGCAATACGGCGACCGGCAATTTACATCCGTAAGTCACGACCGCTTTTTTCCGATGCGGTCGTTCAATGATGTGGATAGACGGAACATATCCCATGTCATACTCATCGCTCCATGACCGATACGAACAAATCGCGTTTCGCAACGGAATGCATGCATTCGCGAGAGCCGTGAGCGCCGCATGTTCAATCCGTCCCGTACCTATCATCACTGTATTGGCTGGCACATACCATTGCCGATGTGCATCCATAAGCATCTGGCGGTCAATCGTCGCAACGGTTTCCGGACTCCCCGTACCCAGTGTCCGCGCCGGATTTTCCGCATAGAGAAGCTTCATTAACCCCCAAAACCCTGCGTCGTGGTCGTTATCCTCATGTCTTGCGATCTCATTCTCGACAACCCCTTTCTCCTTTTTAATTGCTTCATCGGGGAAAAGCGGGGAGCCATAGATGTCGAAAAGAAAGTCGCACAGACTCTCAAGGCGCGTATACACGACTTCGCCGTAGTATGTGGTGTCCGTCCGACCTGTGGACGCATTGCTGTCCAATAAATATTGATCGCGAAACTGGTAAATCTCGGCCGCAGAACGACGCAAGGTCCCTCGAAACGCCATGTGCTCAAAAAAATGGAAAAGGCCCTCGCTCCCCGGAGGATCATACCCCGATCCCACGCGAACCATTACCGCGACGCGAACACGCTTCGTATGGGGAACGCGCCGCGTGATAATCCGTAATCCGTCTGCTCGCTCGGATTCTTCTACTGCGAAACCCGCCATCAGCAGTCCTCCTCAATGACGTACATTGTCAAGAAACTTCTTAACGTAAGTTGTCGAGCATCACTTTAACACAAAGAAACTCTATTATCAAGACGCGCCGCTTGACTTCTTGCGCGCAATCGTCTTTAATATACTTATCATAAAGGGCTCCGGAAAAACATCACGGGAGTCCGGACGAAAGGTCGAATGACTGAACTGATAAGACAAGATTTTTGCTTCCAGTAAGACGCTACTTTTCGGGCCGAAAGCGCGAGACATGCCGATTCTCGGAAGCAGCACACACATGTCTAAAGATCAGGAATTTCTGGAGTACGTCGTCAAATCCCTCGTGGATAATCCCGATGCGGTCAAGACCGACCGCAGGGTTGACGAAATGGGAGTGCTCATCACTCTCAAGGTTGACCCCCAGGATATGGGAAAGATCATCGGACGGAACGGCCAGACAGCCAAGGCGGTTCGCTCGCTCCTCCGCGTGGTCGGTGTTAAGAACAATTCCCGCGTCAATCTGAAGATCGAAGAGCCGGAGGGCGGCCGCGGGCCACGCCGTCAGGACGATCGCGACACGGATCGCGAGGTTGACCGCGTTGTTGACGATCTGAATTTGTAATTTCGCGCCGTCTCTTCGGGTCTGCCCCGAAAAGATAAAACGCGGAATTCGTGAGTACCAAAAACCGTCCTTCGACTTCGCTCAGGGCGGTTTTTTGGTGTTGGTAAAACCTAAACTTTGACAAATTTTCTTGATGTCTTTTCAGATGCGTTGATGAAGGCGTATGAGGAGGTTTAACCTCGTAAGCGGCTTACGAGGTTAAACCTCCAATGAGTACATGTCTTCTGATAAATGTTGTATTGTTTTCGAGAAATTTGCCGAATTTCAGTAGAGCATTCAAAGCATACTGAACCAATCGTCTGAAACAATTAAAAAGCCCGACCATATATGATCGGGCTCAAGACCTCTTGCTTCGGATGCGTTCCGCAATGCCTCACCCCCGACCGCAAACCATGGGTCGGCTAATCACCGCCTTATGTACGCTGGTTCCTTCCGGTAAATGGAAACCCCGATGCGATCGAAAGTTGCCTGGAATGCAGCCGCCGTTTCCGCCGCCTGTCGGGCTAATCGCTCGCGCTGGTAGAGATTGCGAAGCACAATATCATACAATTCCTGGATCCAACCACCTTCACTACTCCAGCGAGGAGGTGGTGATCGCAACAGTTCAACGAGTTGCGATTTTCCAAAGCATGCCGCCGTGTACGCACTCACGACCTGCTCCCGCGTGGCGCTTCCTCTTTGCGGAATTAGACGCACAATATACTCGATGGTGACCATGTATAACTGGGTTTGGCGCGTCACGATGAGTATCCGTTGCGTCTCATTCGACAACAACGAAGGCATACCCGTGATAGGTCGTGAATCAAGAGACACCGTCATCCATTCCGTACAATGGGTCTGCGGCGTCAGTGGTTCATCCGTGTCAATACCTTCACCGCGCCGCCATTCTGCAAGATCTTTTACATTTGGCAGATGTCCGATACACGTATCGGCCAGACAACGTGTCGTGTACATTGCACGCGTTGTCCCGACAACCGCTTGAAGTTCCCGAAAGCCGGTAAAATCCTTGAAATCCGAATTTCTCTGCTTGAGAAACTCAAAGATAAACTCTGCGCGGTCCTCCGGGCTTTCCAGAAGAACCTTACCCCTTATTGCCATCGCGATCCTCTCGGACGAATCCATTGTGATCTCCTTTGAAGGCCGCAAAAGGACGAATCCAATGCTGGCCTTCCTGATAACTCTCGTCTTATACCTTGTTGTCAGGGAACGCATCCTTGTGAAAACAACCTACCATAAGAAGTTTTTCCCTGTCAAGGGCAACGCCACAAAATTGATTTTTTGCGCACAGCGGCTTACCATAAATAGCAGCATGAACGACGAAACAAATGCGTTGTTTTCGCTTCCGAAAGAGGAGGAAAAAATTCTGGAGTACTGGAAGCGGGAACGGATATTTGAAAAAACGCTCGAGCGGCGCGCCCCGCGCGGCGATTTTGTATTTTATGAGGGACCGCCGTCGGCAAACGGCAGACCCGGGCTCCATCACGTTCTCGCGCGCGTCTTCAAAGACGCGGTCTGCCGTTATAAAACGATGACCGGATACCGCGTCCTACGCAAAGCCGGATGGGACACACACGGCCTTCCCGTCGAGATCCAGGTGGAGAAAGAACTCGGCCTCAAAACCAAAAAGGCGATCGAAGAATACGGCATCGGCCGCTTCAACGCGCGCGCAAGAGAGACCGTCTGGCGCTATAAAGAGGAGTGGGAACGCCTGACCGAGCGCATCGGATTCTGGCTCGACCAGGAGGATCCCTACATTACATACGATTCGTCCTATATCCAGACGCTTTGGCACCTGATCGCCGCAATACATAAAAAGAAACTGTTCTACAAGGATTTCAAAGTGGTACCGTATTGCCCGCGCTGCGGCACCGCGCTCTCAAGTCACGAGGTGGCCCTCGGGTACAAAAATGTGACGGACAATTCCGTTTTCATCCGGTTCAAAATAAAGTCCGCTGACCAGCGATGGAAGAACGCATACATTTTATCTTGGACCACAACGCCGTGGACACTTCCGGGAAACGTGGCTTTGGCCATCAATCCGGACATCATGTATATCAAGGTACAAGGCGTTCTCTTTCCTGACGATGCCGAAAAAAAGCCGGATTATATTTTTGCAGCGAATCTAAAAACAGCGCTCTCGGAAATATTGGGACATTTTGCGGAATCGCTGGAAACATTCAAAGGATCCGAACTGGACGGACTGGACTATGTCCCTCTCTTTCCCGTCCAGGAACTCAAGTCCAAAAAATCGTATAAAATATATCCGGCGGATTTCGTGACGGCCGAAGACGGAACGGGCGTTGTCCATACCGCAGTCATGTACGGAGACGACGACTTCCGCCTTGGCAACAGCGTCGGACTCCCCAAACAGCACACCGTGGACGAGACCGGCCGATTTGTCGCGGATTTCGGCGCCGGACTCAAAGGCCGTCCGGTCAAAGCCGCGGAGACGGAAAAAATCATATTGAATTATTTATTAAACAGTGGCGCGCTGCTTAAGATGCGACCGTATCCGCACGAATATCCGTTCTGCTGGCGATGCGATCATCCGTTGCTCTACTATGCCGCATCTTCATGGTTTATCGCAGTCTCGCGCCTCCGCAAACAACTTCTTGCCAACAATAAAAAAATCACGTGGATTCCCGCGCACATGAAAGACGGACGCTTCGGCGAATGGCTCAAGGACGCGAAGGACTGGGCGCTTTCACGCACGCGCTACTGGGGCACGCCCCTGCCTGTCTGGGAGTGCGAATCGTGCGACAAGCGGCGCATTGTCGGCGCGCTCTCCGAGCTCGATAAAAATTCTCCGCGTGATCTCAATACATATCTCCTGCTCCGCCACGGCGAGGCCGAAACCAATGCGAAGCAAATCCTTTCCTCGTGGCCCGAATCCGGAAAATATCATTTGACCGAACACGGGAAAAAACAAATTGAAAAGCAGATCCCTCGACTTCGCAAAGAAAAGGTTGATCTGATTTTTTCCTCGGATCTTTTGCGTACCAAAGAAACCACCGCGATCATAGGCCGCGCCCTGAAAAAACCCGTCCGGTATGACGCGCGCCTGCGCGAACACGACACCGGAATTTACAACGGCCGCCCCACCGCCGAGTGGCACGAACGCTATACGCGCGTAACGGATCAATATGCCGTCCCGCCCAAAAACGGCGAGAGCATGGCCGACGTCAGACGGCGCATGGTGGAATTTCTCCGGGAACTCGACCGCAAATATTCAGGCAAACGCATTCTTATCGTCTCGCACGGCAATCCGATCACTGCCGCAGTTGTCGGATACGGCGGATATGATCAAAAAGAAACTCCTTCCATTGAGAAAAAATTCCGCATTGACCAAACCGGCACGCTGATACGCGTTCGGGGACACAACTGGCCCTATAATGCGGACGGAGAACTTGATCTCCACCGGCCGTTTGTTGACGATATCCGCATCCGCTGCAACGGATGCAACGGAGCGATGCGCCGCGTCCCCGAAGTGATGGATGTTTGGTTTGATTCCGGCGCAATGCCGTTTGCGCAAAACAACGCGGCCGAAATGCAATACCCCGCGGATTTCATCTGCGAGGGCGTTGACCAGACGCGCGGGTGGTTTTATACGCTCCACGCCATCGGCGCTCTCATGGACAGGGGACCGGCGTACCGGGCTGTCATCGCGCTGGGGCACGTCCTCGACGAAAAAGGCGAAAAAATGTCCAAATCCAAAGGGAATGTTGTTGACCCGTGGAATGTAATCGCGCGCTACGGCGCGGACGCACTCCGCTGGTATTTCTTTACCGTCAATCCGGCGGGGGAGCCCAAGCATTTTGCCGAGCGCGATGTCGGAGAGCGCCTGCGCCGCACCATCAACACATTGGAAAACATGGTGCGCTTTTATAAAATGTACGGTGCGCCACTGCAGGCCGAATCAACGCCGCGGGGGACAAAAAATCCGCTGGATCGCTGGATACTCTCTCGTCTCCAGGGAACCATCGCGCGCGCGCGCGATTCCTTTGAGCGCTACGAACTGACGGATGCGGCCCGCGCCATTGAACAACTGATTGATGACGCATCGCGCTGGTGGCTGCGCCGCTCGCGCGCCCGCTTCCAGCACCCGACAAGCGACCGGGAATTACAAGAATGCTCCGCGGTGCTCCGAACGCTTCTTGAGACCATCGCGCATCTCGCCGCGCCCCTCATCCCTTTTGTCGCTGAGTTTGCCGCTAAAGAACTGGGCGCAACCGAAAGCGTTCATATCGCTGGCTATCCCGTTAGAGACAAACTACTCGTCAAAACGCGCCTTGAACAATATATGGAAGAGGCGCGCCGCATTGCGACGCTCGCGCTCGCCGAGCGCAGTAAGGTCGGAATCAAAGTCCGGCAGCCGCTTGCTTTGCTTGCGATACGCCGGAAAACAAAAAAGCCCAATACGCAAATCATATTGCCCGCCGAAATTTTGGACATCGTCAAAGACGAAATCAATGTCCGCGACATACACTATGACGAAACGCTCGCAAGCGCCATTGCCCTCGATACCGTTCTGACTCCCGATCTCAAAGCAGAAGGATTTGCGCGCGAACTCATACGCAATATTCAGGATCTCCGCAAAGACGCGCGCCTCAAACCGCAGGACGCCATCCGGTGTTTTATCACGGCAGATGCGGAAGCGGAAAAAATGATTCTTGCTTTTCAAAAAACGATCGCTGCCTGCGTCCTCGCCCGTCCCCTCGTCATCGGCAAATCAGAAAAATACGACGCAATGCGCGAGACGCGCATTGACGGACACACGGTCAGAATTGGAATTTCGACTTAAAACATGCACTTCACTGACGCAATTGTTCTCCGAAAGACGTTGATCGGAGAGGCCGACGCGCTTGTCACGTTGTACACTCAACATTTCGGAAAATTATCCGGACGCGCAACCGGCATCTATAAAGAAGCCGCGAAATTGAAGGGGCACCTGGAGACCATCTCTCTCACGACCGTCGGCTTCATCTCCGGAAAAAGCGGAGAGAGAATCATCCACGCCGAGATGATTGAATATTGGCCGCGCATCCGGAATGATGCCGCGCGCCTGGGTGCTGCGCATTACATCCGCGATCTCATGGAGCGCTACCTCGAAAAAGGGGATCCGGATTCCGATCTTTGGCGCATCGCCGTCTCCGCATTACAGGACCTCGAAACAGGGGATTTTCCGCCCGAAATATCCCGATCATTTGCCGACGGCTTTGCGCGCCGATTCAGCGCCGCGCTCGGATGGGCAGAACCGGATGATCTCCTGATTTTCGGCGCGCCGGTCGCAAAACCATTCTGATTTTGGTATGATGACAGCATAATGGCCAAAATCGAGAAACTCGAGGAACAATTGTACGCCAAAAAAGAGGATGTCGTCACCCGGAGAACGCGGCGTCGTTTCTTTTTTCCGGCTCTCGCGCGCATCCTTCCGTCTTTCTGGCCTCATCGCGCCGAGCGTGGAGGCCCTCCGCGTCACCCCATCCGTTTGCCCGGCGCGAAAAACATCCTCCTTATCGGACTCGTGCTTCTTGCCATCGTCGGAGGTGGGACGCTCCTCGCGCTCCGCTATCTCGGCGGACGCGGGACAGAAGCTGAGCTCAAAATTCTTTCACCCGAATCCGTCGAATCCGGCGAGATTATCTCGGTGCCCTTTGTCATAAAAAACACATCGCGTTCCGTCCTCAAAGACGTCGAACTCGCCGTGATTTTCCCCCAGGGAACATTACTCCGTGAAAACCAAACGGAAGAGGCCGCCCCCCCGCGATTTGCGCGCGCGATTGACGACATTGCGCCCGGCCAAGAGCATGTAACAACAGTAGCGATACGGCTTTTCGGCCTGGAAGGGGAAGAAAAAACAATATCCGCCGCGGTCTCGTACAGGCCGGATCCCTTGGGCGCCCGCTTCCATACCGGCAAAGAACAAAACATTCTGATCCGCACCGTTCCCTTGTCTGTCGCATGGGAGTTTCCCGAAACCACTCCCGTCAACCAGGAATTTACCGTTGTCGTGCGCTATTCTTCAAATGCCCAGACGCCGTACGAGAACGTCCTCCTGCGTCTGCACATCCCCGACCAATTCAAGCTGCGCGCCGCCGATCCGGTGCCGGACCGCGACGAGGCGACGTGGACAATCGGACGACTTGAACCGGGTACGAGCGAAGCGATTACTCTCAAAGGTGCCATCGAGGGCACGCCGGGAGAGTCATACGCATTCAGAGGAGAGCTTGGATTTTTCGATGAGCGTAGCGGCGAATGGATCGCCTATGCGAGCGAGATCGGAAACCTGACTCCCGCGGTTCAGCCCATCACGATCAGCGCCGCTCTCTATGATTCCCGGACCGCCATCGTCAAACCCGGACAAAAGCTCGACTTTTCACTCCGCTACAAAAACAACACCAAGGCAACGCTCAAAAATATCGCGCTGCGCGCATTTCTTGAAGAACGGCCGCTTCTTGACATGCCGACGCTTTCGATAGAGAATAAGGGCGTTTTTGACCTGGAAAGCCGCTCCATCATTTGGGGGCCGGGAAGCGTCGAGGGCCTGCGCGTTGTGAGACCCGGAGCAAACGGCGAGCTCACTTTTTCGGTGCGGACAAAAGCCATCCCTCCTGTTGCGGACGAACGCGACTTTAAGGGGGTCGTCCGGCTGCACGCCGAACTCCTCCAGGCCGAAGGCCCGGAGACCGTGACCGGCGGCCAAATTCTTGCCGAGGACCTCGCAGAATTCAAGATAGAGACGGTCATGCAGTTTTCAGCCCGCGCGCTTTACGCAGACGCTCCCATTCCGAATTCCGGGCCGATTCCGCCCCGCGTCGGCGAGCGCACCACATACAATATACTCATGGATGTGCGGAACTTTACCAATGATGCAGTCGGAGCTCTCGCGCGTACGATCCTGCCGACACACGTCAAATGGGAAACCGCAATGGCCCCTCCGGGCACGACCCTCGAGTTTAACGAAAAATCGCGCGAGGCGGTCTGGCGCATCGGGAAGGTTCCCGCTGGAACCGGCATACTCAAACCCTCGCTTCTCGCCGCGTTTCAGGTGTCTGTTTTTCCGTCCGAATTCGACGTCGGCGATACCCTCGGCCTGACCAATTCGATCGAATTCTCCGCGGAGGATGCTTTTACAAAAGGGAAGTTCCTCCTCCGCGAAGGCGCGCTGACCACACAGACGAAAGGCGATCCGACGATCAAACAAGGACAGGGCAGGGTCGCGCCGGCGGACACTCCGCAATAATTCCAACGCAGACAATATGGACGAGAATAAAATGGACATCATCGCATCCCTTGCCAAACGGCGCGGATTTATTTTTCCGGGTTCGGAAATTTATGGCGGCCTTGCGGGTACTTGGGATTACGGACCGCTCGGGGTAGAGCTCAAAAATAACGTCAAGAGAGAATTCTGGCGCGCCTCGGTCTGGGAGCGCGACGATACCGTCGGCATTGATGCGGCAATCATGATGAACCCGACGGTCTGGGAGGCCTCCGGCCACCTTGAGGCCTTTACCGACCCTTTGGTGGAATGTAAAACCTGCCATACGCGCCTTCGCGCCGATCACGAAGACGAACTCACGCGCCACATGGACGAGCATCGGGCAAAAGGCGAGAGCGCGACATGGACCGAGCCGCGCACGTTTAATTTAATGGTCGAGGCGCGTCTCGGAGTTATCGAAGGAGAAAAAGACACGGTGTACCTCCGCGGCGAAATAACGCAGGGCGCGCATGTCAATTTTAAGAATATCCTGGACACGACCGGCAGGAAACTACCCTTCGGAGTGGCGCAGATCGGCAAGGCGTTTAGAAACGAAATCACGCCGGGGAACCTCACTTTCCGTTCTCGCGAATTCGAGCAGATGGAAGTACAATATTATATACGACCCGATGACCATGAGGCCGGACGTTGGTTTGAATATTGGAAGGAGCGGCGACGCGCGTGGTACATTGACCTCGGCGTCAAGGCGCAGAATCTCCGTTTTCGGGAACACGCGCCGGACGAACGGGCGCATTACGCGCGCTCCGCAGTTGATATCGAGTATCATGCGCCTTTCGGATGGAAAGAATGCGAGGGCATCCACCATCGCGGAGAATGGGATTTGACGCGCCATACCCGTTACAGCAAAACCCCGCTGTCTTATTTTGACGAAGAAACAGGAAAACATTTGACTCCGTGGGTAATAGAGACCTCCGGAGGCGTTGACCGCGCGATTCTTTTTTTCCTCCTTGACGCTTATCGTGAAGAACAAGATGAAAAGGGCAGAACCCGGACGGTCCTTGCGCTCAACCCGCGCCTTGCGCCGTTTAAGGCCGCGGTGTTTCCGCTGCTCCGCAATAAACTGGCACTTGTTGAAAAAGCGCGGATGTTGTATAATAATTTGCGTTCCAGAACCGCGCGGGATTGGATGGGGCCGATCGCATGGGATGACAGGGGAAACATCGGCAAACGCTACTGGGCACAGGATGAGATCGGCACGCCTTGGTGCATCACCGTTGATTTCCAAACGCTCGACGACGAGACGGTAACGGTGCGGGATAGAGACACAACGAAGCAGGAAAGGATACACGCCGAAGAGCTGGGGGATTATTTGGCAGATAAATTAGGGTAGGGAGCTGGTATTATGTATTATGGGTTTTAGAAACCATTGAAAAAGTCATTGCGAGGAACGGATGGATCCCTTGCTTCGCTCGGGACAGGCTCAACAATCCATAGCGCATCGTCATTGCGAGGAGTCAGACGACGAAGCAATCCAAAAAATCCCTGGATTGCCGCGCGCCCCCTCGACAGACTCGGGGTCGCTCGCAATGACGGATGGAGGACTTTTTAACGATTTCTCAGATTTCCATAATACATAATACATATCCCATACTTCTTCTGCATAACGCCATGTTCAAAAAATCCACTCTTTCAAACGGTCTCCGCGTCATCACGGCTCCGATGTCCGGCACCAATACGGTGACGGTACTAATTTTGTGCGCAACTGGGTCTGATTATGAATCACGGGAATTGAGCGGCATTTCGCATTTTTTGGAACACATGTTTTTCAAAGGCACCCAGCGCCGGCCCGAGGCCCGTCTCGTCTCCCAGGAACTCGACGGAATGGGTGCTTTGTACAATGCTTTCACGACACACGAATACACGGGGTACTTCGTCAAAGCTGGAAAAACCTACCTTGAAAAAGCGCTTGATATCCTCACGGATATTTATAAAAATTCGCTCCTGAAAGCCGAGGAGATTGAAAGGGAAAAACAGGTCATCGTGGAAGAACTCCATCGCGATCTTGACACGCCGACGCAGTACATCTGGTGGATCTGGGAACGCCTGCTCTACGGAGACCAGCCCGCGGGATGGGATATTATCGGAAACGAAAAAACTATCCGCGCGCTCCAGCAGGACGACTTTGTCAATTATTTCATGCACCAGTACTCCGCGCCCAACACCATCGTCATTGTCGCGGGAAATTGTGATGAGACCGCGGTGCGCGAGCTTGTCCGAAAAAATTTCGGAGACGCGCGTTCCGATCCTCCCATCCGCACAAAACCCGCGGTCGTGGAATCACAAAGGGTTCCGATGCTCCATGCCGAATTCAAAACAACGGATCAGACCCACATCACGCTCGGATTCCGCGGATTTGACGTGACGGATCCACGCCATTACGCCGCGGGAGTGCTCGCGATAATTCTCGGAGGTGGCATGTCCTCGCGCATGTTCATCCGCATCCGCGAGGAACTCGGCCTCGCCTATAACGTCTCTACGGCACACGAAAGTTATTCCAATCGCGGGTATCTTGTGACATACGCCGGAGTGGATCACGCCAATGCGATCAAGACGATTCAGGAGATGCTGTCCGAATATCGGAAAGTGCGCGAGCGGCCGGTCTCCGGCGAAGAATTGCAACGCGTTAAGGACTATATCCGCGGGACAACGCTCATCGGACTTGAGCAATCCAATGCGGTCGCGAGTTTCGTCGGCGAGCAGGAGGTGCTCCTCGGGAAACCCCTCACCGTAGACGAGGTCTTTGCAAAAATAGACGCCGTCACCACGGACGACATCCACGCCGTTGCCCAAGAACTCATGAAACCGGAAAAACTCAATCTTGCGATGATCGGCCCGTTCACGGACACCGCGCCCTTCCAGAAAATGCTTTTTGAATTCTGATGTCTTCTTCTCTCCACATTTCCACCGGTACCCTTATCCGCGCACTCCTCGTTGTTGCTGCGGCGATTTTTCTGTATCGCGTCAGCGACATCCTCACCGCGCTTTTTTTTGCGATTATTGTGGCCTCGGCGCTTGAACCCTCCATCGAATGGCTCGCCAAGCGCGGCGTGCCGCGCCTTGTCGGAGTGATGTCTTTGTATGCCGCGGGCGTTCTCCTGCTCGCTTTTTTTGGATATCTGGTTCTGCCGCTCCTTTTTGAAGACATCGGAAATATCAGCACAACGTATCCGCAAATCCGGGAGGGGCTCCTGTCCTTCGCGGAGCGCATCGGACTCCCATCCATCACTCCATTCATCGCGGAAAACATACCCGACCTTCTTCGCTCATCCTCGGATTACGCCGGAGAAGTCGGCGGCGGGATTTTTAGC
>JBBTVI010000012.1:0-21441 GCA_038063315.1 Patescibacteria group bacterium | reverse complement strand
CCGTCATTGCGAGCGACCCCGAGTCTGTCGAGGGGGCGCGCGGCAATCTCCGCCTCCGCTGAAGCTACGGCGGACAAGCAGCCTATTCTATCTAACCCGTCCGCTTTGCTCGCCCGGCGTAGCCTTGGCGAAGCCGGGGATTGCGGAGCCTGTCCCGAGCCCTTCGACTGCGCTCAGGATAAACTCCGCGAAGGATCGTCTGACTCCTCGCAATGACTTTTTAGACGGTTTCTAAGGTATTTCTCGACTCGCTCCCTATGGTCGCTCGCTCGAAGAATATTGTTCGAGCGGAGCCGAGCACTGCTCGGCGAAGTCGAGAGCTACATTGGTTTTTATATCGCGTTTGCGTCCTCCTATATAAAGGTATAGGATATGACTATGATTCACGGATCTCGCGCGCGCCAGATCGTTTCCGTTGCGGCGGCCCTTGCTATTGTCGGGGCAAGTTTTTTTGTCGGCGCATTATATGGCGCTCAAAATCGTCCGGCCATTGAGCGGGTCGCGGCCGTCATCGGGAAACAGCCGCCACCCGACCTTGCGGAGATGGACTTTAATCTTTTTTGGGACGTTTGGTCACGCGTTGAGAAACGCTTTGTGGACCGCGCGAAAATAGACCGCAAAGAACTGGTTGAGGGCGCGATTGCCGGGCTTGTACGCGGAGTGGGCGATCCTTATACGGTTTATCTCCCGAAGGAAGAGACCAAGCAGTTCCAGGAGGATATCGCGGGCGCATTCGGAGGTATCGGAGCGGAGATCGGAATCCGGAAAGCGGTGCTGACGGTGATTTCTCCGATCAAAGGAAGCCCGGCGGAAAAATCAGGTCTTAAGCCCGGGGATAAAATTCTTCAGATCGGCGCAACGTCCACGGCCGATCTGGCGCTGGAGGAAGCGGTTCGGCTGATTCGCGGAGAACCGGGGACTCAGGTGACGCTCAAGGTTTTCCGCGAGGCAACGGATGCGACGAAGGATTATACGATTACGCGGGACGTGATAAAGATTCCGGTGCTCACGACCGAGAAGAAAGGAAACGACGTTTTTGTGATTGCGCTTCACACATTCACGCAAAATTCGGCTTATGAATTCCGCAGGGCGGTGCAGGAGTTCTTCTTATCTGGATCAAAGCGTCTTATTTTGGACCTCCGCAACAATCCCGGCGGGTTCCTAACCGTGTCAGTGGATATCGCCAGTTGGTTTGTTCCGGCCGGAGAAACGATTGTGAGCGAGCGTCTGGCTACTGGAGAAGGGGATGTGTATCGTTCGAGCGGCTACCGGCTCCTGCAGGATGTGCCGACAGTGATTTTGATTAACGAGGGTTCGGCGTCCGCGTCGGAAATCGTCGCCGGAGCCCTTAGGGATATAAAGGGGATTAAACTCGTCGGCCGTAAGACATTCGGGAAGGGCTCGGTGCAGGAGGTGCAGGATCTGTCGGACGGCTCGTCGCTCAAGGTCACGATCGCCAAATGGATGACGCCCAAGGGCCACGAGATTGACGGAGTAGGAATCGAGCCAGATATTTTGGTTGAAATTCCGAAGGACGAAAACGGCGAGACGGTTCTTGATGGCAAAGACGTTATTCTGGAAAAGGGGATTGAGATTGTTAAAGGGTTGTAGTATGAAAATTATTCTTCTTAAAGATATTCCGGAGATAGGAAGAAAAGGCGACATCAAAGATGTTCGTGAAGGATTCGGGCGTAATTTCCTCCTGCCGCGGTGTCTTGCGAAAATTGCGACTCCGTCGGTTGTTTCGGAGATTAGCCGCGATGCGAAACGGCGGGAGGGTGCGCGCGCAGCCGCAGCGGATTCCGAAAAAATTCTGGCTGAGCGTTTGTCTCAGATGGAAGTCCATATTTCCATGAAGACCGGAGACAAGGATAAGACGTTCGGCGCGGTCAGCGCCATAAAAATCGCGCAAGAATTAAAGAAACAAAAAGTCGCAATCGCAAAAGAATGGATTGATCTGGATAAACCCATTAAAACAACGGGCGCGCACGCGGTGGCTGTGCAATTTCCTTCCGGCGCAAAAAGCGCAATAAAAGTCATTGTGGAACCGGAGGCATGAAAAAAGCAAAATACATTTTTGTCTGCGGCGGGGTGATGTCCGGCATCGGCAAGGGCGTTGCGACCTCGTCCATCGGCCGCATTCTCAAGAGCCGCGGATTTGGCGTAACCGCAGTCAAGATTGACCCCTATATCAATGTTGACGCGGGAACAATGAATCCCGTGGAGCACGGTGAGGTCTTCGTGACGGACGAGGGTCTTGAGTGCGATCAGGATATCGGAAATTACGAACGGTTCCTTGATGCGGATATCCCCAAAGATAATTACATGACAACCGGGTCTGTGTACCGGACGATCATTGAGCGCGAGCGGAGGCATGAGTATGGCGGCAAGTGCGTCGAGGTGGTTCCGCATGTGCCGGAAGAGGTCATCCGCCGGCTGCACGTTGCGGCGAAAAAGGCGGCAGCCGATGTCGTGCTTGTCGAGATCGGCGGGACAGTGGGGGAGTACCAAAATGCGCTTTTTTTGGAGGCAGGACGCATGATGAAATTGAAGGATTCGAAGAGCGTCCTTTTTATTTTGGTCAGTTACCTGCCTGTTCCGGAGAAAATCGGCGAGATGAAGACCAAGCCCACGCAGTATGCGGTGCGTTCCCTCAATTATGCGGGGATCCAGCCGGACATCATTATTGCGCGCGCGCCCGTTCCGATAGATGAGCCGCGGAAGAAAAAAATCGGCGTCTTTTGCAATGTTTCGGAAGAGGACGTCATCTCGGCGCCGGATGTCCGGTATATCTACGAGGTGCCGATCAACTTTGAGAAAGACCGCCTGGGGGACCGGATTCTGAAGAAGTTTGGCATGAGGCCACGGAGACGGGATCTTATTGAGTGGCGGGCGCTGACGCGCCGGATTGAACGTTCTTTCGGGGCCAGGCCGGTCAAAATCGGCATTATCGGGAAGTATTTCGCGACCGGCGCATTTACGCTTGCGGACGCGTATATTTCCGTCATTGAAGCGATCAAGCACGCGAGTTGGCGCGTGGGACGGAGTCCTGATATCACGTGGCTCGATGCCGAAGAATATGAAAAAACTCCAAAGGCGCTTTCGGAATTAGCGGTCTACGACGGGATCATTGTGCCTGGCGGGTTTGGGAGCCGGGGCGTTGAGGGGAAAATCGTTGCAATCCGGTATTGCCGCGAGAATAAAATTCCGTATCTTGGGTTATGCTACGGTTTGCAGCTCGCGGTGGTGGAATTCGCCCGGCACGTCTCCGGCCTCACGAAGGCCCATACCACGGAAGTGGACCCGATGACTCCGCATCCGGTCATAGATACTTTGCCGGAACAACTTATTAATATCCGGGAGAAACGCATCGGCGGCTCCATGCGGCTTGGCGCATACCCCTGCCGCGTTAAAACAAAGACGTTGAGTTTGCGTGCGTACCGCCAGACGGACATTTCGGAACGGCACCGGCATCGTTTTGAAGTGAATAATGGTTTCCGGGAAAAACTGGAAGCGGACGGTTTGATTGTGGCGGGCGTCAATCCCGAGCGGAATCTTGTGGAGATTATAGAGCTCAAGGATCACCCGTTTTTCGTGGGCACGCAGTTTCATCCGGAACTCAAGTCCCGGCCTCTTCATCCGCATCCGTTGTTTCGGGCGTTTATCGCGGCGGCAATCCGGCGAAGAGAAAAATAAAAAAAATGGATGCGAGAGCAGCATCCATTTACTGTGTTAGGATCCAAGGGATAGTTCCTCGGCGGCGAAAAAGTTGTCGCCGAAGAATGAGCCGACGGGTCGGTCATATCCAGCATGCTGAATGGCGTCGAAGAGCTTCTCGGCCGCAGTATCGGAAAAAATATCCGGTTGCAGGCCGCGACGCGTCCGCGCGACCAGTTTTTTGAGAGACCAGTCCGGCGGACGCTCCACATATTCATAGAAAGGCGCGGCCTCGGGGTTGATGAACGGATCAAAGGGAAGGGCAAAGATTTGTTTGACTTTGCCGAATGGATCCGTTCGTTCATATAGGGGACTCAGGAATTGCACGCCTTTACTTTGCATAGCTGTAATGAATGCATCTATATTATCCACGCGGATTGCGATATGCTGGTAGGCATGGTATCCGTGGCGCTCGACAAAACGCGTCGGATGCGCAATCTCTTCGCGGTCAATGCCTTGGGCGATTGCGAGCAAAGTATTGTCGAGAGCGAGTCCGTAAAGGACCATGCTCGATTTTCCGAGGGGATTCGTATCCGGATTCCGGTACACGACAACCGCTCCCATTGTCTCGACATAAAAATTGACAACGCCTTCGATGTTTGTCACGCAGACCGTCGCGTGGTCGTATCCTAAAAACTTCCATTGGCGTTTCACTGGAGAACCTCCCTATCGAAGTGTTAAAAAACTAAAGACCTTTTGCCAAAGGTCTTATCCGGTTGAAAGAACATTCACTACTTTGACCTTGCGCCGTGAACCGTCAAAGCGAATTTTCTTCTTTGTCAGAAACTGAACAACGCCGGCGCGAAGCGCAAAAAGCGTATCATCGTTTCCGTGTCCGACTCCCTCGCCCGCGAGGAATTTTGAGCCGCGCTGGCGTATCAAAATATTGCCGCAACGGACGCGTTCTCCGGCGTACTTCTTAACCCCTAAATATTTTGGCTGCGAGTCGCGGCCGTTCTTTGTCGTCCCCGCGCTTTTTGTATGTGCCATGAAAGAGAATGTAACCTCTCACAGTCTTATCACGACTGTCGCTATATGCGTCATTGCGAGGAGTCAGACGACGAAGCAATCCAGAACGCCTGGATTGCCGCGCGCCCCCTCGACAGACTCGGGGTCGCTCGCAATGACGCATGTGTGGGGTTACATAAACCCTATTTTACATTTTCCGACTTGTGTTTTACCCTTTTAACATGATACCGCAGTATTATTCAAAAATCAAGGCCTGGATCATTGAGAATCAATCCGATGTCTATATCGCCGCAGTCATCTTTCTCGTGGGTCTTCTGAGTTTCGGACTGGGGCGGCTGTCCGTTCTTTGGCCGGAAAAGGAGCCGATTACCTTTGAAAATGCTCCGTCGTCGGTATCGCGCGCGAGTTCCACGATTGCGGGAAGCGGCAATACTATAGGCGGGAGGGGAAATTCCGGGGCCGCTGGGACGGCGTTACTGCGCGCCGATGGACGATATGTGGCGTCAAAGAGCGGATCGGCGTATCATTTTCCGTGGTGCCCGGGAGCCCTAAAAATCAGGGAGGATAATAAAATATGGTTTGACACTGCGGCCGATGCGGAGCAAAAAGGGTATCGCCCGGCAAAAAATTGTCCGGGGATGGAATAAAGCACCTTGATAATTTTCTGAAGGGAAAAATGAATGAAATGGATTAGTGGCGAGCATACGGCGATTCGGATTTTTCGCCATTTGGGTATGACATGCACCGAAAGAGAACATGGCCCATGCCGTATTTTTACGGGTATTAAAGCAGATGATCAATTCGGCAATAAACTCGAAATATGGATCGATTCGAGAAATCCTCGATCAATTGCTCTGCAATTTAGGACACGCGATGAAGATGGAATGAGCGGGACAATACTTTATTCGTGCAATGAGGTTATCCTTAAAAAAAATGGGAGAATTGAGATCCGATCGGACGGCGGTACGCTGAAAATTTTTGAAGAAAAGTGCTTTTCCACCATTAAATAAGGGCATTCGAGCGGGCTTTCTCCGGAAAGCCCGCCGTTTTTTCAACTTAACGCATCATTCTCCCGTCTCGATTTTTTTCGCTGATGCGGTCAAGACAGTGTATTCTTTACTGACGCTGCGGCTGGCGGTTATTGCGACGCGTGCGTTCTCCGGAAGTTCGCGGAGAATTTTTTTGAGTTTTGTTTCGTCCGCTTTGAGGATTTCCTCCCATTTGCCGATAGGGGAGAGGATGCCTTTGATTTTATCCATGTCGTACTGGTAGCGCGCGATTGTTTTTTTGGAGAGTGCCCCGGCATCGCTGAAGACCCGCGTAACGCCTTCCAGTTCCATGTATTGTTTGATGGCGTTTTGTATCTCGCCAAGCCGCGCCTCTTTTTCTTTTTTTTCCTTACTCAGCGCAAAGTATTGGTTGATATATTCCTCTATATCATCTTTACTCTTTACTCCCGACTCTTTACTCTTTCTGTAAAGATGTTTCCACGCCGGGCATATCGGTCGGTACGCGCACCAGTTGCAAAGCGGCCCGGGCATGGGTTCAAACGGTTTTTCGCCTTTTTTATGTTTTTCGATTGTCTCGATTTGGTCCAGGAGATATGCTGTGGTGCGTTCGTTTTTCTCCGCGGCCGATGACGTGCTCAGTTTCTCGCCGTGTTTGAGATAATACAAACTCATTGTGATTTTCTCCGCGGGAATATGCGGCCATTTTTTTTGGAGGCCAAGAGCGTAGAGCGAGAGCTGCAAATCCTTTTCGACCGCATCCTGCGACGGCATCCGTTTGCCTGTTTTATAATCAATAATCTCATACGTGCCGTCCGGTCGTTTGTCAATGCGGTCAATCTTTCCAGAAAGGATGTGGGTGTCTCCGGTTTTTGCGTCCTGGAGGACAACCTCGAATTTAGCTTCCAGATCTACGACTGAGAAAGTCCACGGCGGGTTTTTCTCGTAGAAGCGCGTCAGCATTTTTATTCCTTCGTTGAGCTGCAATTGTTCTTCGTCATCGGTCCAGACGCGTCTCAAGGGGTCGTGCGCCGCATCCTGCGCCCACACCTCTTTTTGCGGCCAATGCGCGCGGTAAAACGCGAGCACTTCGTCCAGGGTAGGGAACAGGGGATCGCGCTGAAACATATATTGAAGGGCGTTATGAATGAGCGTCCCAAAGAGCGCTTCGCGCGATTTTGAGGTGCGGATGCGGTCTATCTCCTGGAATTTATACTTCTGCGGGCAGGTGAGGTAAGTGTTTATTGCCGAATATGACGTCTTCATGGTATATTCCATAATAGTTCGTTTTTATTAGTGGCGCAATCAATGGAGCGGCGATATGGGGAAGGAACATCAGACACGGTTTTCCGTACTTGATGCAGCCCTTGCTTCAGCAATCCGACTGGAGATGCTGAAGGGCTTTTGCACGATAGGGTATAGTCCGGAAGAGGTAGAAAGGGAGGCCGATCACTTTCTCGAGGTATTGGATGATGCCTTCGATAAATTTCGGGTACTGATGTCAGGCGCGGCAGGCGATGAGTTGAAAAAGGGGATGGAGCGGCTCCTGAACTCATTGATGGGAAATACGCCCGTGGAAAAAAACAACGAATCTTTTGTGAACAATGTCTATCAGGAGCAGCGCGCGCAACTGGCGATATAGATTGAGGAGGAAGATATGAGCGAATATGTGCGGCAACGCGGTCAGCGTGATCCGAATTATCAGCGCCACCCGGGTTCTTTGTGGATAGACGAAAAAAGGAGTGAACTCATTGTCCAATATCCGGAGGAGTGGATTGCGGCAGATGGGTTCGGTATTCTTCTGCATTCCCGTACTCACGAAGATTTAATAGAACAGATCAAAGCATCGGGGATTGCTCAAGAGAAATTCGCGATGGCCTTTATTGAGATCGGGATCTTATAGGAGGAGATCGCATATACATATAAGCCGGCAGAGGATTCTCTCCGGCTTTTTTCGTTGTGGAAAACACGTCTTGCACGTTCATAATTCTAGAAATATAATTGAGTATAATATCCCTTACACTCAATTTAAGTCAGGTTTTTATTACTCTTCTCGACCCCGCTCCGCTCAATTCACGTCATTGCGAGGAAGGGATGGATCCCTCGTTGCGCTCGGGACAGGCTCCGCAATCCATATTGTCCGTCATTGCGAGGAGTCCTGCTGCAGGACGACGAAGCAATCCATATCCATAAAAACACAGAAATTCTGGATTGCTTCGCCTTCGGCTCGCAATGAGAGATGCGACGGATTGCCGCGCGCCCCCTCGACAGACTCGGGGTCGCTCGCAATGACGCCTGTTAAATATGAATGATCCCGCTCTCGCACTTCCGTATATTGATGATTTTCTTCTGCACTTGCAGACGAATAATTTCTCGCCCGAGACGGTTTATAATTACGAACGCGACCTCCGGTGTTTTGCCGATTTTCTCGCGCGCGACGCGGGTGTCGCCTTTGACGCGTCTACTAAAATGACGCTGGATCGCTATAAGGCCTATCTTGTCTCGCGCGATCGAAAAACCGCGGCAGGGGAGGCCGCCCAAACGCGTCTCGCGGCGCACTCGATCAATCGGATGCTGTCGGCGCTCCGCCGCTACATGAAATATCTTATTGATATTGATTATCCGGTGCCTGTGCCGCCCGAGGCGATTAAATTGCTCAAGATGCCGCGCAAGGTCTCCCGCATTGCGGAAATGGAGGCCTTGGTGCGCCTGATTGAATCCCCTATTGCTTTTGAAAAAAATAAAGCGATCGGCCTCCGCAATCGCGCGATGCTGGAGGCGCTTTTTGCGACCGGCATGCGGATTTCGGAACTTTTGTCGCTCAACCGCGTACAGCTGGATCGTCCGGGAAGAATATTTATCCGCGGCAAGGGAAGAAAAGAGAGATTCGTCTATCTGACGCCGCGCGCAAAAAAATGCATTGACGAGTATCTCCTGACGCGCTCTGATGATAACCCGGCTCTATTTATCCCCTACCGCGGAAGAAACGTCGGAACTTCTAATGCGCGAATATCGCCGAATTACCTCCAGATGAAAATCAAACGCTACCGCGAGATGCTGGATATAAACGTGCCGACATCAGCCCATTCTTTGCGGCATGGGTTTGCAACCTACCTTGCGGAACAAGGGGCAAATCCGGCCGCGATTCAGATTTTACTCGGCCACGAATCGCTCCAGACCACAACGCGGTATGTCCACGCGTCGGATCGCTATGCCGAAGAAACGCATAAAATGCATCATCCGTTAAAATAAAAAGCACGCGCATAATCTTTGTCAAACCGTCTAAAAAGCCTCATATCCGTCATTGCGAGCGACCCCGAGTCCATCGAGGGGGCGCGCGGCAATCCAGGGCTTCTGGATTGCGGAGCCTGTCCCGAGCCCTTCGACTATGCTCAGGATAAACTCCGCGAAGGATCGTCTGATTCCTCGCAATGACAGAAAAGGGTGGTACTTTACAAATAGTCAAGCGGATTGAGATACCATCGCTGGTCCGCAACCGGAATCGTCAAAGTGCGGCCACAGACGCGGGATGGAAATGATTTGATCTCGACGGCCTTGGTCGGAAAGACCGTCAAATGCAGATGCGGTCCGGTGGCGTAGCCGCTTTTTCCCGAGAAGCCGATGCGTCCCCCGCGTCCGATATTTTGTCCTTCGCGCGCCTCGATTGCTGAAAGATGCGCGTATAAAGTGGAGAGGTTATTGGGGTGGCGGATCAAAACCCATTTGCCGTAGGATGCGCCCGCGCACCCCGCTCCTTGATTGATATCCACCGCATCCGTATCGCCGAGGGCCGCAACTGTTCCCTCTTCGGCCGCAAATGTGGGCGTGCCGATGTCCGCGCGGAAATCAGCGCCGTTATGGCCCTTGCCATTATACGCTCCTTGAGCGGCAAAATCCGTATTGCCGAAAAATTGCGTGATGCAGTTTGCGGCCGTTATCGTCCCGTTTTTCCAGCACGATTCACGGGAAAAATCGGGAAGGGGTGAGGCCAGCACACCGGATTTTTTCGGGGGAAGCGAGGCCGGATCAATAGAGATACGAATTTGTGTTTCAATGTCCTCGATCTCTCTTTCAAGCGCCCGGCGCCGGTTCTCGCGGTCGGCGAGCATCCGCTGATATTTTTTTTCTTCCAGTCGGGTTAGAGAAAGAAGCGTTTCGCGTTCTTTTTTTTCGGATCGCTGTATGGAGGATTGCGTGGCGAGTTTGCGTCCCAGGTTTTCCAACTCCGCATTTTTTGTCTCAGTGGCGGATTTTTTTTGCTCAAGGACGCGACGCACCCCGCGGGTAGCGTCAATGGTCAGCAAAATGTTTTTGTTGACCAATGCGATTGTATCGAGCCGCCGGAAAAATTCCGTGATGCCTCGCTCCGCGAACATTGCGGTCAACGGCGATTCGCGCTCAAATTCAGCGAGCGCCCGTAGCATTGCGCCAAGACCCGATTGCAGACGGCGTTGACGCTCGGCGGAGATCGTAATGTCGCCCGCAAGACGCGTCATCTCAAGTTCCGTTTTTTCGATGTTTTTTTTGGTGACGGAAATATCAAGGGTCAGTTTTTTAATGGCGCGTTCAATTCTTTGGAGTGCGGCTTTGAGCGTTTCGGCCTCTCCTTTTTTTTCCTGAATAGCGAGGCGGAATTGCGCGGCTTCCTTCTCAAGTTGCTCGATTTCTGCGGTTTTGGCGTCAATTTGCGACTGCAGATTATCCGTTGTTTCCCCGCGCGCCAGCATCGGGACCCCAAGCAGAAAAAACACAAAAACCGCAAGAGGAATAAAGACGACGTAGCGTTTCATGTCATCATTATACAATACGGCGATGCGAGTGGTAATTGAATGCAACCTAATCGCTCACAGCCGTCATTAAAAAACCGGTTAATATGTGTCATTGCGAGGAGCAGCAGCGACGAAGCAATCCACAAAAACACTGGATTGCCGCGCTCCCTCCGGTTGCTCGCAATGACGGATGTGAGGGGTTGTGTTGAATCAAGTCGTCAATTTTCCCAAAGCGCGATCAATGCATTTGAGGGCCGCATCAATTCCCATAATCTCGATGATTTCAAAAGGTCCGGGAGAGGCCTTTTTGCCGGTGAGCGCGACGCGAAGGGGCCAGAGGAGTGTCCCTTTATCCCTTTCTCCGATTGCCTCGAAAAAAATCTTTTCAATGTTTTTCGATTCCACAACCCCCATCCCCAACGCCCCTAAAAGTTGTTTGCTCTTTTGTAGTGACTCGCGGACATCGTTATCCGTCATTCCTTTCCATCGGAGAAGCGGCGCGTCATACTTCGGTTCGCGGAAAAAGAAATCGGTCCTCTCTCCTATCTCGGACAATTTCTTCATCCGCGGCTGTTCAAGCAGAACGATCTTTTCCAAGTAATTGCGATCTCCGCCCTTTTTAATAAATCCTCGTTCTTCCAAAAAAGGGAGACATAATTCGATTAGTTCCGTCGCCGATTTCCGCCGGATATACTCCCCGTTCATCCAGTCCAGTTTGCCGACGTCGAAAACCGCTCCGGATTTCTGGACGCGCTCCAGTGAAAAATGCGCGACTATTTCATCCCGGGAATATATTTCCCTGTCCGAGCCGGGATTCCAGCCGAGGAGCGCGATGAAATTAAAAAGCGCCTCAGGAAGATATCCGGCTTTCCGGTATTCGTCCACAGAGGTTGCGCCGTGTCGCTTGGAGAGTTTGGAGCGATCGGGTCCCAGAATCAGAGGGAGATGGGCGTATTGCGGCGTTTTGAATCCGAGCGCCTCAATGAGCAGGATTTGCTTTGGTGTATTTGAAATGTGATCCTCTCCGCGGATTACATGGGAGATCGCCATCTCCTCGTCGTCAACTATCACCGCAAAGTTATAAAGAGGCGTGTCGTTGTTTTTGGCGATGGAAAAATCGCCCAAAAGGTCCGATTCAAAACAGACGTCTCCGCGGATAAGATCGCGGAATTGAATGACGCGGCCCGGCGGAGTTTTGAACCGGATGATGCAATCCGGTTTTGTCTCCTTTGCGATTTGGGCCTCCGCCGCCTCCATTGTCCGGAATTCACAGAGATGCAAGACCGGCCGTTTCATCGCCATGAGATTGTCGCGTTCCTCAAGGAGTTCTTTTTCGGAATGAAAACAATAGAACGCGCGTCCTGAATCGAGCAATTTCTGGATGTATGCGCGGTATGTTGCGCCGCGCTCGGACTGGCGGTAGGGACCATGAGAGTTGGTGGTTGGTAGTTTGTGGTTGGTTGTTTGACTTGATGTTGAATTTTCATTGAGCATTGCATCAATCGGTCCTTCGTCCCATAGAATATCGAGCCATCGGAGGCCCTCGATGATATTTTTTTCAAATTTCGGGTCCGAGCGTTCAACATCCGTGTCTTCGATGCGAAGCACAAAAACGCCGTCTTGGGCGCGCGCATAGAGATAGTTAAAAAGAGCCGCGCGGGCGGTTCCGATGTGGAGCGCGCCGGTCGGACTCGGCGCAATCCGCACACGCACCTGATTTATTGAGGAAGTGGACATTTTTTAATGCATCCCTGCCTGCAGTATTTCGCGCGCGATGAGAGCGGCCGAATCAAGGCGCGCGAATTTTTGCGCCCCGATCCGCATGCGGCTCGCGGCGTTTTTATCCGCGATGAGCCGGCGGATTTCCGCAAGAAGAATGTGCGGCGTCAGATTGGTTTCTTCAATAATGAATGCCGCGCCCGCCCCGGCATATTCATAAGCGTTTTTTCTTTGGTGGTTCTGGGCCGCCGAATCGAGCGGTACAAGAATCGCGGGGATTCCCCACGCGGCAAGTTCGTAGATCGCCGAGGCGCCGGCGCGGGAGACGATAATGTCGCAGACGGCCGAGAACGCGCGCAAGCCGTCCTCATCGAGAAAGCCGAAGAGATGATACCGCTCGTGATGGGCAAATTCAAGGATGACGCGGGACTCCTCTTCCACCTTCTGGAGATTTGTTACGCCGGTCTGGTGGATGATTTCAAATCCGTCCGTCAATTCCCGGAGCGCTCCCATTACGGCTTCGTTAAGTTTTTCCGCGCCCTGCGAGCCGCCGATGATGCCGACGACGGGAAGGGCGGAACTGATACCGAAATGCGCCCGGGCCGAGGTCTTGTCTCCGCCGATAATGCGTTTACGTACCGGGACGCCGACGAGCGCCGTTTTTGTTTTCGAAAAAAATGGCGCGGCGGACGCAAACGCGATGCCGATCCGATACGCCGCGTATCGGGAGAGGACATTGACAATCCCGGGAACCGCATCGGATTCGTGGATGATGAGGGGAATTCTGAAAAGCGCGGCAGCCGCGACCGCGGGGAATGCGCCGTAGCCGCCTTTGGAAAAAACAACATCGGGCATAATGCAAAACATGTTCCATATCGCCTGGGCGATACCCAGAGGCATACGCAGAAAATCGAGAATTTGTTCAGCGGCGGCGTAGCGGCGGAGTTTTCCCGCGGCAACGGGGATCGGGACAACCCCCGCATTTTTCAGGCGGATGGTTTGTTCCTCATCGAGCGCAGGACCCATAAAGAAAAGCTCGAGATCCAAAATGCGTTCCCGCTCCACGAGGTTTTTTAACGCCTCGATAACCGCGAAAATGGGGTAAAAATGTCCGCCGGTTCCTCCACCGGTAAAAAGAATACGCATATTATTTTTTTATATGTTGATATTTTGATATGTTCGCGATGATTCCCGCGCCGGCAAGGGTTACGACAAACGCCGTGCTTCCGTAGCTCACGAAAGGCAGCGGGATTCCCGTCAGGGGCAGAAGGCCGGAAATGGCTGCCATATTGATGAAGGCCTGAAGGAGGACGATAGAGACAAGTCCGGAGGCGAGGAGCATGCCGAAGGAATCGGGCGCTCTTTTTGCGATGGCGCATCCCCTCCAGAGGAAAAAGAGGAGCGCGCCGATGAGGAGGGTTGCGCCTAAAAACCCCGTCTCTTCGCTGAACGCGGCAAAGATCGAATCGCCGAGAACTTCCGGCAGATAGTAATATTTCTGCGCGCCCTGACCGAATCCCCGGCCGAAGAATCCGCCGGATCCGATCGCGATAAGGGCCTGCTGCATTTGGTATCCGATGCCTTGCGGATCAATGCCGGGGTTCAAAAATACAAGAACGCGCGCGACACGATACGGCGCAAGCCGGATCAGAAGGAAAAGAATCGAGAGTCCGAAGATAGCCAGCGTGGTCATCTGCGACACGAGTCCCCCGCCGAGAAAGTAAATCATTCCCGCGCCGACGAGGATAACGCCGAGCATGCCGATGTCCGGCTGCATAACGAGAAACGCGCCGACAATGGCGAGCATCAAAATGAACGGAATAAAGCCGTATGCGATGCTTGCGACGTCGCGGCGCCTGGCATCAAGCCAGCTCGCAAGATAAATAATAAATGAAAATTTGAGAATTTCCGAGGGCTGGAAACTGAAATGTCCGAAGCGGAGCCACCGGCGCGCGCCGCCCGCGGCAAAGCTGATTTCGGGAATGAAGAGAAGGGCAAGCAACACGAGCGATAAAATCATGAGTGGTACAGCGGCCTTTTTCCAGAGGCGGTACGGGATGTGGTACGTTACAAGAAATGCAATCGCGCCGCCGCAGACGCCAAAAACAAATTGCCGGAGCGTGTAGTACCCCATGGTGCCGAAATTGCGTTGGGATACGGCGATCGAGGCGGATGCGAGAATGAGTAAACCTCCGGCGGTCAGGGTTATAAGGGTATAGAGGAAGGGTTTGTCCATGATTTGAGTTTTTTCACTTCTTTTACAAATTGCTCCCCGCGGTCGAATTCATTGGCGAACAAACCAAAACTTGCAGCACCTGGGCTCAACAGTATCGTATCTCCGCGTCGGGCCATCATAAATGCGGATCGAACCGTATCGCGCATGGATTCGGCGTCCCGGATCGGTTTTGCGGTTTTGCCGAGGGATTTTTTAAGGTGTTCTGTGGCATCTCCCGGGAGTAAAAAAACGGCGTCGGCCATTGTTTTGACGGCATCCGCCATGGCGGAGAAGCGCAAGTTTTTATCGGTTCCTCCGGCAATCAGAATCAGGCGCGCGCCGCGGCGAGCCCGGACGTAGAAACGATTGAGAGCCGCAATCGTGGCGTCGGGAATGGTTGCGGTTGTGTCGTTGATAAAGCGGATTCCGCGGATGAGGCCGATATTCTCTTGTCTTCCTTCAAGTCCGTCAAAGGCGCCCAGGACGCGCGTTATAGCTGGCGGTTTGATGCCGAAGTGACGGGCAACGGCTGCGGCAATGGCGACAGACGGAACGTAATGGCTGCCGAGCCGTTTTTCCACGAGCGCCGCAAACGCAGAATTCGGGGGGGCGCATAGGGTAACGCGCGATCGGGCGTCGCGCGCTAGTTTCCTGACGGCGGCGTCTCGGGCGGGGATGAAAAGGAATCCGGAAGAATCCTGAAATGAAAAGATAGTTTGTTTTGCCGCGCGGTAGCTTGATAAGGATCCATGCCAATTGAGATGGTCGCGCATGATATTTGTGATGACGCTCACCGCGGGTTTGCCGCGAAATGCGGAGGCGGCCTCCACATCGGTTCTGGCTTCGTCTTTCATGTCTTGCAGCTGGAAACTGGAGATCTCAATAACCACGATATCACCGGTCTTCAGGCGCTGGAGAAGGTCAAGAACAGACGAACGGATGTTGCCGGCAAGAAACACGCGGGAATATTTTGTTTTCAGGAATTTTGCGATAAGGGTTGCGGTCGTTGATTTCCCGCGCGTCCCCGTTACTCCGATGATTGTTGCGGGAGAGTAGCGAAAAAAAATTCCCATCTCGCTTGTGATCGGCACGCCCGCGGAGCGCGCGGCGCGAAGGTACGGCGAGTCGGGCCTGACTCCGGGATTTTTGACGACCAGATCCGCATGGCGAAAATCATTGATGCGGTGTCGTCCGAGAGCGTATGCGATTCGCCCCTGCGATGAGCGTAAATTTCTGAGAGATACGCCGATCTCGCGTTCGGTTTTAAGATCCGTCACGAGGACATCCGCTCCGGCGCGGGCAAAAAATTTTGCCGCGCCCGTCCCTCCCCCATGAATTCCGAGCCCCATGATGAGCACCTTTTTTCCTGTAAAATCGGCGGTTGCGCGGGTCATCTCTTTTTGCGTAAGACCGCCCCGGCCTTCAGTCCGGTCAGCCGGCCGTTTTCGACCGCGATCTTGCCGTTGATCAGCGTCCATGAAAGCCCTTCGGCGTAACGAAAGGGTTTTTGGTACGTTGCCGTGTCGCGGAATGCGCCGGGGTTGAAGACGATGACATCGGCTTTGAAACCGGGCGCGATAATGCCGCGGTCCGCGAGACCGATTTTTTCCGCCGGACCCGACGTACATTTGCGGATTGCCTCTTCCGGCGCGAGGGCATGCTCCGTTTCGACAAATGTGTGCCAAAGCCGGGCAAAGTTTCCGAAGGAGCGGGGATGAATAAGATTGCCGGCACCCTCTTTCTCCGCCTCGGAAGGAATGCCGTAGCCGAAACCGTCGGACGCGATGAAAGACGCGCCGTCCCTGATCGCGGCGCGCGTATTATCGGGACTGACGGTCTGTCCGACGATCGTAACGCGCCCGTCATTGGCAAGCAGAATATCCAAAAGCGCCTCATCGGGCGAAACTCCCATGCTCTCCGCGATATCGGCAATGGTTTTGCCGACGATTTCTTTTGTTTTGGCCGACAGCACGACAATACTTTCATAATGGAGCGTTCGTCCGGCGAGAGCGTCTCTGATGCTCCGCCGCGCCCCGGGATCCCGCAGGCGCGGGAATAATTTTGCGAATCCCCCCTCGCGCGACCAGTCGGGCAGCAGAAGATACAGAGGGGAACCGGTGGTGCTGTAGGCCGTGGTATCGAAATTGATGTCAACTCCGGATTCGCGCGCCGTATGGAGAAAATCCAGAACCTCGCCGAACGACGGCCACGCTTTTCTTCCGATCACCTTAAGGTGGCTGATCTGGACTCGGACGCCGGTCTCCCGCGCGATGCGGACCACTTCATTTATTGCGGGGAAAATGCGGAGGTTTTCCGACCGTAGATGGATTTTGAGAATGCCGCCTGTCTCCGCGACAGCAATGGCGACAGTGATGATTTCTTCGGTCGTGGCGAGCCGTTCGTGCCCGTATGCAAGACCGAGCGACAGGCCGAACGCGCCGTCCCGCATGCTTTGCTCCGCAAGGAAGCGGGCCTGGGCGAGTTCGTTATCGGCCATAGCGCGCGTCTCGTCTTTTAAAATAATGCGCCGGATCATGCCGTATCCGGCGAACATTCCGTAATTGACGCCAAGGCCCATGTTCCCGATCTCGGCGAGGTATTCGGCGACGGTGTTCCAGTTTGCATTGAATTCGGACAAATCCGCCCATTTGCGGAGCGCCAAAATCGCGTTTCCGCCGAGGGGCGCAAGCGACGTTCCGCAGTTTCCGCCGATCATGGTCGTAACTCCCTGCATGACCATGCTTTCAGCGAGCGGGAACTTAAAAAGCGTGAGGTGCGTGTCGGAATGATTGGTAATGTCAATAAAGCCGGGCGCGACATAGCATTCCGACGCGTCAATGCGAGTCGCGGCTTCGGCGCCTCCGACATTCCCGACGGTCGCAATTTCGTCTCCTTTTATTCCGATATCGGCCGATATCGGCGGATTCCCCTTGCCGTCGAACACAAGGCCGGATTTGATAATGATGTCGTAAGCCATGAAGGAATAGTAGCAAATGGATGTGCGGTTTTCAATATAAGGCGGCAAATGGAGATGAGGAAGTTTAACCTCGTAAGCGGCTTACGAGGTTAAACTTCCAATGAGCGCTGATTTTAGGCGTTGCGTCAATTTTGAGATAATTCGCGAAAATTCAATCGAAGCGCTTCTGTCCCGCCAGGTTGATAATAAGCGTCAATACAAAAAGTATGCCTGCAACGATAACGGCGGCGGGGCCAAGATTGAGGTCGAGATACCGCACGGCCATCAATCCGGCAATCATAGAGATAAGGGCCGCGCCGGATGAAAGGGCGAGCATCCCGTGGAGGTTTTTTGCGACATTGCGCGCCGAAGAGGCCGGAATGATAATGAGGGATCCGGTCAGGAGAACCCCGAGGAACTTCATGCCGAGAAGAACGGTGAGCGCAAAAACGAGGAGAAACAGGAGCTGCATTTTTTCGGTTTTGATCGCCGCGGTTTTGGCCAGTTCCCTTGAGACGAGCATCAGTGTCAGGGCGCGGCGATTGTATAAAATAAAAGCGATTATAAAGACCGCGACCATGATTCCGATAATGAATTCTCCGGGTGCGGCCGGCCGCATGCCGCCGAAAAGCATCTTGATCAGTTCATGTTCTTCTCCGATCGCGATTGCGCCGATCGCCAAACTGATGGAGAATAATACGCCGATAATGGCTTCAACGTTGAGGGTGGTCACTTTTTCCACTTTCCAGATAATGAGTGCGCCGAGGATCAACGCGGCAGCGCCGCCGAGCATCGGATTGACGGAATAGGCAAGGGCGAGTCCGACGCCGGGAAGCGCGACGTGCGAGAAGGCGTCGCCCGCAAGGGCCATGCGGCGCATAATGGCGATTGAGCCGACGAGTCCGGATGCGACGGCGGCGAGTAGCGCAAGGGCAAGATTCATGAGATCAGTGGTTATCATGGACGTGGTGGAAAAACTTATGATGTTCGGCTCCGTAGAGATCCGTCAGTGTTTCGGACCGCAGCACCTCCTCGGGGACGCCGAAGCAGATATTGCGTTTGTTGAGGCAGAGCACTTTATCCGCATAGCGGTTCACTAAGCTCAGATCATGCGAGATGGTGAGGATAGTGAGTTGCCGTTCGTCCTGGAGGCGGTGAAGGGTCTCATAGATTTGTTCCTCGCTCGGTTTATCTATTCCGGCGGTCGGCTCATCAAAAAGAAGAACATTGGTTTTGCCCATGAGAGCGAACGCAACGAGCGCGCGCTGAAACTCGCCGCCGGAAAGCGCTCCAAGGGGGCGGTCGAGCGTCTCATGCGCAAGGCCGACAAGATCGAGGTGCGCCGTCAGAATAGCGGAGGCAGTTTTTCTCGCTTTGGAACGTAAAAAGTCGCCGAGCGACAAAGGGATATTCCTTTCGATATCCAGTTTCTGTGGAACGTACCCGACGATAACGCCGGGGGCCCAGTTGATTTTTCCGGCGTAGCGGATCATCCCGATGAGCGCGCGAAAAAGCGTTGTCTTGCCGGACCCGTTTGGGCCGATGATCGTCAGATACTCCCCGCGGTTAACCGAAAAACTCAAGTCCTCAATGATAATCTGCCGGTCGCGCACGACCGTAAGCTTTTTAACAATCAGTATTTTTTCTTCCTCGGTAGACATACATTTTTATCTTCCAAGGTTGTATAATCTGCGTATTTCATCAGCGCTTAAAGCTCTAAGCAAAAAGCACAGAGACACCGCAAAAAGCGGTATTATCCCTGTGCTTTTTCATCAGTGATTCTCTGCAGTCCGACATGCAGCCATCATAGCACGGTTCTATCCTCCTGTCCCCCACCTCCCGTTCATCACGCTCCAGTCCAGCGAATTGACGACGCCGTCGGAGTCGAGGTCGGCAGAGGGGCCTGCGGTGCCCCACTGGCTGTTCATGATGGACCAGTCAAGGGAGTTCACGATGCCGTCGCCGTTGAGGTCGGCGGATTTGGTGGCGGTGGTGAGCGAAAACTTCACCGTTGAAATGCCTGTTCCCGCCTCGCGGGTGTTGAGGTACAAAGTATGCGTTCCCAAAGCAAGTGTCCATGTTTTCGGGTTGAACTCAGCACAGGCGGGGTCGAAACAGGTGACGCTGTTTATCCCTCTCTGGGAAATATCAACCAGCTGGTTTGTGACCGGAAAGGCGATGTCCCAGGTCCTGGTGTCGTCCCCGGCGGGGTTGGTATCCATCTCGGCGTAGAAGGAATTCGTCCCGATATCGAAAGTTGTTACCGTCCCCGTGATCTTGTATGTTCCCGCGGTGACGAGATTGAAGGCCAGGGGCGTGTCGGCAGTAATAGAGAGAATCGTCCCGTTCGTGACCGAGGGCAATGATGTGCTTGGCGTGGTTGCCGGTGCAATGGATGAGTAACCGGAGAAGAGGCTTGGGCTTGCGCCGTTCTTGGCCCGCACGCGGTAGCTGTAGGTGGTGTTGGCGGTGAGGCCCGTGGTGTCGGTGTGAGAGGTGCCGGTCGGCGTTGCGATCTGCGCGAAATTCGTGCAGGAGGCGCCAGTGCAGCGTTCAAGCTCGTAGTTGGCGATGCCGCTCTCGGGATCGGAAGAGGCGGCCCAGGAGAGATTGATTTGGGAAGACGAGACCGCGGTAGCGGAAAGGTTAGTCGGAGCAGACGGTGGGGTGGTGTCGGGAGGTGGAGGTGTCCCGCCGTATTCAAACGCCCCGATGCTCGGCGTGCCGGAAACCAAATTGCCGTCGAAGTCGCGGGTAAGGCCGACATTGGTGCCCTTGCCGATAAGAGGAGATGAGACGGTGAGATGGTAGTCCGCACTGCTCACGTTCACGAAGCCGAGGTCGGTAGCGGTGACTCGGCCGGTTTCGGTGGGAATGTTAAACACAATATATTGTCCACTGTTATCAAAACCGTTATAACGATGGGTCAATCCACCTAAAGAGTATGCATTTGAATAGATAACCGCATTATTAATAAACTCCTGCTGCGCACAAGAGCCAGCTCCAGACCATAAGTTATTGTATCCATCGTCACTTGTGGCTTCCAGGTCGAAAGTATTATTGTATACCTTCCACGTCTTGCCTACGGCCGGACATACCTGCTTTGATATGCCGTTGTAGTGCGTCCCTCCCCTATTGTAAAACACATTGTAATAGATCTGGATATTACCCGGAGTTTCCGGGTCCCACGAGAACATGAAAATTTGCCCGCTATTTTTCATGACGTTATAGCGAAATATGAGATTGTCTCCTCCATACCATTGCACACTATCACCATGAGTCACAGTGTTATCGTTATCATGAAAGTAGCTATATTCAACAAGCAGATTGTTTCCACGTCCCTGGATAGCATCCTCGTTGAGTTTGAATGTCCCCCCCCCATCCCCCGCCTCGACATACCGTACCGTCAGATTGTTGGCAGGATCTCCATGGATACCGTATTCAGCATTGCGCAGCCAGATGCCATACTTGACAGCTCCATCAATGGTAATGTAATTCGTGCCATCGGCATCAATACATTTGGAAAACTGTACACCATTCCCATCAATAATGACGCGCGTGTCATAACTGTCGCTCCAGCCCGTAACCGTGCCGTGGTCGGACGCAGTGGCTTTTTTGAGTGTAATGGGGTTCCCCGCTGTTCCGCTCTTACCGACGGAAAACGCGCCGTACGTGCCGCCTGCAAGATATATGGTATCGCCGGGGTTAACCGATGACCAGTTGATGCTTGCTGGTGAGCCCCAGGCATTGGTCCAGTCGATACCGTTGCCCGACGCGCCTTGGCGGACATAGAAGGATGCCGCGCTCGCGGCCTGCGCAGTGAGAAGCAACCCAAACGCCGCCGCGAGGGCGATAGAGCTGGCCAGGAACATGCGCCGGCGCACGGGTGTCCGCCTGGGGCGGACGGAGTGGAAAGTGGTTATGGTGCTCATAAAAAATGTGTGGGGTTAAAAAATGAATACGAATAATACTACTGCGACTCTGTTTGCCTGTATTGTACCCCCCCCCAGCGCAGAGGGAAAGGGAGTGGTGGTGATAAGTAAAAATTTGTTCGGGAATCTTTAATTTTGCGGGTACTCTATCGTGAGT
>JBBTVI010000011.1:0-6314 GCA_038063315.1 Patescibacteria group bacterium | reverse complement strand
TTTCATTTTGCAGAAGCGGATGGCCTTCGGTGTCATTTTAGAGTGTACAATACGCTCTTTTTTGCGCATCCACTCCGTCATGGTATAATTGGACTATGAATAGATCCTCAAATAATCCTATCGGAGGGTTGCTGAGTTTGCTGATCATCGCGGGATTCATCGGGTACTTTCTGGTGCGGACCAACATTGTCTCGGGCGCGTTTCTTTTGTTTGTGGTTTTCGGACTCGTCCTTCTTCTTTTGGTGATTGTCGGCCTCAGGATTGTTGATCAATACGAGCGGGGAGTTGTGTTGACTCTCGGGAAATATACGAGCACGCGCTCGCCGGGTCTCACATGGCTTTTTGTCGGCCTCCAGCGCATGAGCAAGGTGGATATGCGGATTACGACGACGGACATTCCGCAGCAGGAGGTGATTACAAAGGATAATGTTCCGGTCGGCATCAACGCCGTGGTTTATTTCCGCGTGCAGTCGGCCGAGAACGCCACTTTGAACATCAAGGACTACGGTCTTGCGGTGTCGCAGTATGCGCAAGCCGCGCTCCGCGACGTGATCGGCGGCGTCGAACTGGATGCGCTACTCTCTGAGCGGGAGAAAATCGCCGAGGAAATCCAAAAAATCGTGGAGCGCGCGACTGATCCGTGGGGAATTTTGGTGACCGACATCAAGGTTCAGGACATCGAACTTCCGGCGGACATGAAGCGCATCATGGCCAAGCAAGCCGAATCCGAGCGCGAGCGGCGCGCGGTGATCATCAAGGCCGAGGGAGAATACGCGGCGGCAGAGCGCTTAGCACAGGCCGCAAGTGTGTTGAGCGGAACTCCGGGGGGCATGTCCATGAGGACGCTCCAGACCATTGAAAAAATCAATCCGGATCCGTCAAAGACCGTGATCTTCGCGCTTCCGGTAGAATTCTTTGAAGGCCTCAAAACACTCTCGCAGTACATGAGAGAAAAAACGCGGTAGTGATCGTTCGGCTTCCTCCCCTTACAAAGGGGCCGTGCGTCGCCAAAGGCTATGCCGGCGGCGCGAGGTTAGGAGGGGTTTAAAAATTACACGAATTCTAAACCTCCCCCACCCCTCCTTAGAAAAGGAGGGGAAACTTGCCAAACGTATAAATCCAAGATTGTTTGTTTCTACTTAATATCCTTCAAGAATCCCTCGACGAGCGAGACCGTATCGCTCGTTTTTTGATAGACGGACTTCCAGATGACGACGATGTCGGCGTCGTTGAAGATCGCGCGCTGGACCTCGCGGGAGGTATCCCCGCCCGCGATGGAAATCATCATGTCGTAATTCCCTTTGATGCGGCGGATCTCGTGGAGCGGGATCTGTTTTTCTCTGTTGAATTGTTCCTCGTCAACGCCGCGGTGGATGATGACGACCCGCGGGAGTTTCTTGAGGGCGCGGAGCGTTGCGAGGGGAAACTCGACGTTCATCATGTCAATCATCGCGTCAAGCCCGCGTTGGGCACAGTGTTCGATGAACGAATTGAGCGTCTCGGTGGGCGCGGTTCCGAGAGCAATCGCTGCGGAGGCGCCTCCGCGCGCCGCAATGTCCACTTCGGTTTCGCCCCTGTCCATTGTTTTGAGGTCCGCGACAACATAGGGGAAGATGACATTGCGGTGATCGCGCGCGGTCCCAATCTGTTTCTCATGCACGGAAGATCGCGCGGATCGAAATATCGTCGAGAATCCGAAACCGGCCGAAGCGGCGGAGAATGCCGACGGCACGGATGACGCCCGGGTCAGATGCGCTTCATACCACCCCCGGATTTGCCTGATCCCGTGTTCGCCGTAGCGTTTGATCAGCGGGGTTCCCGCTTCTACGATAATGCGGTCGCTCGCGGGCAGGGAGTCAATGATTTTTCGCGCCTCCTCAAGCGTGCTGTTGAGCGCGATTTGCAGGTAGCGCTTTTTTGAGCTGAGTTTTGAGACCGGACGATGCGCCATACATTATTATCATAATTATCATAGCGGGAAATTTGCGTTCCCGCCATGAATGGTACGCGCGGATTTTGAGAGTAATCGTCTCTTGAGGTATTATGATTCATAGGCGGTGGATGTGCAAAAAACGAATTGATTCGGTTTGCCGACGGACCGGTGGCGATATGGAGGGAATTGTTTATGATCGGGAAGAATTTTTGTTGGGGCCTTGTTTTGGCGTTTTTCGTCACGGGTTGCGCGAGTTCCCCGCTTCCGTTGCGGAAGAAAGAGGTGAATAAAACGCTCTTCCGGGATCCGGCAGAGGCGGAGGAGCGCGTGGGGATGCTCGCGCCGGGCATGAGCGAGAAAGATTTTTTCAAAATTCTCAACATTACGCCGAAAGTTCCTTATACAATTCTGAGCATCAAGGACATCCAGTTCTATCTTTTTGGCGATTCGAGATTGTATGGCCCTTTGGGCGACCTTGAGGAATTCCGGCAGCGGCTCGTCAGATTCCGCGGATACAGCATCGAATATCGCGCGTTGGATCTTGCGGCATGGGTGTCGGGGCCGACGAGCTTTACGCGGGCGCTGACGGGCCACGACATTCTGATTGTGGGTCTTTTTGACAACGGAGGCCTGACAAAAGCCCTTTTGGTCGGCAAAAAATTCATCAATGAAAGGGAAAAGATTTACATCTGGGATGTTTTTGGCGGACTCGTCAAGGAATTTCCCGCGACCGCGATTGATTCGCTGAAATAAGCTGCGGCCCAAGGCGCGCCTTGGGCTTTTTCTTTTTTTGTTCTATGACCGGACGGAAAAATAGTGCTTGAATGAGGGAGGATAGCCTGCTATGATGATGGTATGGATAGTCGTGACCGAGAACGAAAAGTAACTATAGAAAAACTGAAAGGTTATTTTGAAACGCGCGAAGACGTCGTCACCGCGTTTCTTTTTGGTTCGCAGGCAAAAGGGTATGCCCGCGCGGCGTCGGATTGGGATATCGCGGTGTATATGCGGAAAGAGAACCGCGAACGCGAACACGCCATCTGGAAAGACATTGAGGATATTGTGGGGCGAGAGGTTGATTTGGTGGTGTTGAACCGCGCGCCGGCAACCGTAGCGTGGGCGGCCATACGTCAGGGTGTTCCTCTTGCCATACGGAGCAGGCGCGACTATTTGCGGATTATGCTGCGAGCGAGTTTTGAGGCGAACGCGTGGTACGAAACCGCGCGGGAATACCACGATATTTTTCAGCGTTCCGCGTCGCTTTCCGAAGAAGATCGTTCGCGCCTCACGCGTACGGAGCAGTTTCTTGAGGAAGAAATCAGGGAATTCCCGCATTTTCGGCAGATGACCTGGCAGGAATATGCAGATGAATCGTCGAAAACAAAAAGGCGGGAAGTGGAGCGTTGGGTAGAGCAGTTAATCAATGCGGTTATTGCTGTTGCAGAAATTGTGCTGGCGAGTCGCCGAAACGTCATTCCGGAGACCTATCGGAGAATGGTGTTGACGCTCGGCACAGTTCCGCCTTTCGATGAAGGAGATTTTTGCAAGAAGCTTTCCGAATTACTGGAACTCCGAAACGTTTTGGCGCACGATTATCTTGATTATCGTTGGAAAGAAATTCGATTCTTTCTTGATGACACGGAACCGCTTTGGCATGATTTTATTGAAAAGATAAAAAGATTTTTGTCCGAAGAGGCAAAGGGAGAATGAGCACTGCAGTAGACGGAGGAAGTGAGTAAGATCATCTTGATTTAGAAAAATGCCCCGTCTGAGGATAGGGCATTTGTCGTGAGAAGAATGTTGATTGCTCGGACTACTTTTGCTTTATGATCGGGCGCAGAAAATTTGACACGGATGCCGCTCCGGTGGTAATATAATAGACCTCTTGTATAACCCATCACGCCCAGTGATTTCTTCGCCATTCCATATTCACGACCGCCGCAATAAGATTGAATCGCAACCCAAAGCGTCGTCGTCTGTTTCGATACGTCTCCTTGATAATCCGAAACACTTTCACCCTGCGTATGGTATGTTCGACGAAGATACGACGTGAAGAATGGTCATGATTGTAGACTTTGTCCGCTTTGGTCAGAGGATGTTTCTTCGTTGCCTTTTTCGGTATGGTGGTACATGTATGGAGCTTCTGTAGCCCTTGATACCCCGAATCGGCAAGGAGCATCGTCTCCGGAGCGATATGTATAACGCTCTCTCTGAAGAGACGGAAATCATGCGTCCTACCGGTGCCGAATGCGGTCGCGATGATTTCATTTTCATCGCTGATAATGAGCTGTGTTTTCAGGGTGTGCCGCTTCTTTTTACCGGAATAGTGTTGTTTCTGCTTGTTTTTTCGCCCCCTTTTTGTGGCCGCTCGATTGGGCTTTCAGCGACATCAATGATGGTATACCGTCCGTCTTTCTTTTCAAGGAGTGCGTGCTTGCCCTTAAGATGGAACCGTGAATCCTCTATGAGCGTCTCTTCGACCAGTCGTATGTTACGATAACACTGACCCTCGGACATGGTATAGTCTGTACCGATATGGAAGTAGGTGCGGTACTCTCGCCAGTAAGTGAGCGCCATGAGGATCATATCCTCAATACCCCACTTGAACCGAGGACCGCCTTTCTTTTGTCGTGCGACAATGACCGGAGTGACGACCTCGACCATGGTCGCAAACGTCTGTCGGCTCACTCCTGTCAATCGTTTGAACTCTACGGCGGGCAGTCCTGCCAAAGATTGAAATGTACGCATATACCATACAGTATGGCAGGAAAATGGGGTTATACAAGAGGTCTCTTATACAATTCTGAGCATCAAGGACATCCAGTTCTATCTTTTTGGCGATTCGAGATTGTATGGCCCTTTGGGCGACCTTGAGGAATTCCGGCAGCGGCTCGTCAGATTCCGCGGATACAGCATCGAATATCGCGCGTTGGATCTTGCGGCATGGGTGTCGGGGCCGACGAGCTTTACGCGGGCGCTGACGGGCCACGACATTCTGATTGTGGGTCTTTTTGACAACGGAGGCCTGACAAAAGCCCTTTTGGTCGGCAAAAAATTCATCAATGAAAGGGAAAAGATTTACATCTGGGATGTTTTCGGCGGACTGGTCAAAGAATTTCCCGCGACCGCGACTGATATCATAAAGTGAGCGCTGGCCCAAGATGCGTCTTGGGCTTTTTCTGTGTGCCCAGCAGTACACAGCGCAAGCAGGTATACAAATCCTGCCTGTCTCGAACGAACCTGACGAGGAACAGGAGCCAAAGATCAAGGCGTCTTGAGCAATCAAGAATCTGAAGGGGTCGGAGGCGGCTTATTCAGTTGTGAAACGAGCTTGAGCCGCTTGAGGTCTTCCTCGGTCCAGCGTGTAGCCGCAAGGACGCTATGAAGGGTTTTGCGGGTTAACGTATCACTACCATGGTGGTAGTGGATCACCGTGATGCGGCCATCAAGATGGCTATAGATACGGCCACCAGTACGGGTTTCGCGTTCTAACGCAAAACCATCTCGTCGCAGGGCGTTGACGAGTTCTCGTACCGGCGTGCTGCGTAGGAGATGCACGAGCTCACTGAGGTCCGTCATAGGGTGACGGCAACAACCGGCGCCTCAATGGTCTGCATTGCCTTGTCGAGCGGAACACGCTGCCCCTTCTCAACGAGAACCTCGAGATACGCTTGTGCTGCTTCTTTTAAGGCGTCAAGCGCCTCCTCTTTGCTGTAGCCCCAGACGGAACACCCGGGCAACGCGTCAATCCAGGCGCTCCAACGGCCGTCGTCTTCCTGCTCAATGCTTGCCTGGAAGATGTACGTCTTCATCTGCTGTCCCCTGACAGGAATGTATTGAAGGTCTGCCATATGTTCGAAGTGTATATAAATAAAAGGGTTGCGTCAATTATAGGATCACACGCAAAAAATCCTTCGGCTCACGAACGGAAGCCGGTGCTCACGCCCTTGAAATTCTCCTCTCTGTTTGTTGGAGTACATGGCATATGAATCATGGGAACTTCCTTCCCACACTCGCTCGGTTGTGGCAGTCCAAGCGGATTTCCCTTGAGCGGTGAGGGGTTATCAGACAAAAAGGCGATCAAGTTGATAAAAGCGCAAAACCGCGCTATAATTGAGGTATTAATCGCCTTACTCCTCTATGGAACGCGAATCGTTCAAACCCACAACCGAAAGCGAACCTTCACCCGCCAAAACTTCCGGAAGAAGTTTAGGCGGGCAAGAAGAGCAGCTGGAATCTGCTATTCATTCGCGTCTTGAGGGAAAGAAAACGCTGGAAAAGGAACGCTCTCCGCATGAGGTGATGGAACTCAAAGATCGGCTTCGCTTTGTCGCCAAACTTATGGCGAAGAATTTTGATTTGCGGGTAATCCCGGGCGATG
>JBBTVI010000010.1:0-10188 GCA_038063315.1 Patescibacteria group bacterium | reverse complement strand
CGAGGCACCCCAACATCGTGGTTTCCGAATAATACATATCTCCTTACTCATGCTCCTGGATTTGAAGGGGAAAACGTGGAAATAATTTATGACATTAGGACAGGACGTATTGCCAGTTCTATTGACAATAATCTGAGTCAAAAAAGTATCTTGGGATGGGGTTCCGCGAATACTGTAGAATACACGACGGAGGATGGCGAAAATTACTTAGAAATACGATGGAGTTTGAATGTGGAGAGGGGTGAGACAACGAAAGTTTCAGAAACTCCTTATTCATTGCCAATCCCTCAAATTTTGCAAGCATATATGCATGAACGTATTGGGTTGGCAGGATTTTATGGAAAGACGGTAGTCATCGTTTGGACTACGGAAAGGCCAGCCAAAGTTCGTGTGTATTGGGCACTCAATAGGGAAGGCCCATGGAATAAAATAGATGGAGGGAGTTACTGGTCTAGTGCTTCTTTTGTAGTTCCTTACGTCCCTTCTGATCAAGAGAAAATATTTTATCGGATGGTATCTTTTGCGAATGACGGTCGGCAGGGAGAACCTTCTGTGATCATCGAAGGTAAACCTACATGTTGCTGGCAAGAACAATGATTTGATGAATAATTATTACTCTTGATTCTTTATTCTTTTCCTGCATTGTATGGCGAATGTAGAAAAACAATCGTTATTCGTTCCCGACCCATCAATTCTGAACGAGCCCTTTTGGACGCTGTCCGGAGAGGAGACGCTTCAACGGCTTGGTTCGCGGCCGTCGGGCCTGACGGACGCGGAGGCGGAAGAACGAACAAAAATTTTCGGCGCCAATCGTGTTGTTCTCTACCCGCGTCTCACTGCGGTGGAAATCATTGCGGCCCAGCTCGCGAGCCCCCTGATCGCGCTTCTCGTTGCAACGGGACTTATAACGCTCCTGCTGGGCGAATGGGTGGATACGCTTGTTATTTTTTCCGCTGTTTTGGTCAACACCGCGCTGGGGTTTTGGCAGGAAAACAAAGCTGAGGGTGTGTTGGAACTTCTTAAGTCATATATCCGTACCACGGCACGGGTGCGCCGACTGGACCATGAGCGGGAACTGGATGCGGCCGATCTCGTTCCCGGAGACATCATTCATTTGGCGGAAGGAGACCGTGTGCCGGCTGATGCGCGCGTGCTTTATGCCAACAAACTGGAGGCCGATGAAGGGGTGTTGACCGGGGAATCGCTGACGGTGGAGAAAAAGACGGATGCGTTGCCCGCGACAACAACGCTTGCGGACCGCTCGTCAATGGTTTTCGGCGGCACGCATATCGCGCACGGATTCGGCGATGCGGTTGTGACCGCAACCGGCAGCGCGACGGAATTCGGGAAAATCGCGGTTATGGTGGCGGAGCTGGAGCGGGAAACCACGCCGTTGCAGCGCGCGATCAAGCGATTCAGTTCGCGCGCGAGCATCGTGCTTATCATTCTAACGGCCATGATGTTTGCGGCCGGGCTTGCGGCCGGGCGTAACACTTACGAAATGTTTCTCATCGCCGTTGCCGTCGGTGTTTCGGCGGTGCCGGAAGGGCTGCCTATCGCGCTCACCGTGATTCTGGCGGTCGGGGTTCAGCGCCTTGCGCGCCGTCGCGGGGTCGTCCGCAAGCTTCTCGCGGCCGAGACAATGGGTTCGGTCACGACGATTTTGACGGACAAAACCGGCACGCTCACGCAGGGAAAAATGGAGATGACCGCCGTTGTCCCGTACGGGAAAGACGACGCGGACAGCCGCCGCAACCTCCTGTTTTTTGCTCTGATGAATACGGATGTCGCCATTGAGAATCCGGACGATGCGCCGCAGGCGTGGCGGCTCTTCGGCAATGCGTTGGAGATGTCGCTTGTGCGGGGCGCTCTGCGCGCCGGGGTTCGCCTTCCGGCCGCCCGCGCAGAATCGGTCATTCTGGATCGCCTGCCGTTTAATGCGGACCGCAAATTTTCAGCGAGCATTGTCGGGCGCGGCCGGCGGCGCATTTTGGTTTTGCTCGGGGCGCCGGAGATGATTTTGGAGCAGACGGCGTTAGGCGAAAAAGAGCGCACGTTCCAGTTGAATGAAATGAGCCGCCGCGCTTACTCAGGCGAGCGCATTATCGGCGTCGCAACGCGCGTTCTCCGCCAGAGTAAATCAGCGTCGGTCATTGACGATGCGCTGCTCAAAGGCGCGCGCTTCGCGGGATTTCTTGCGTTTCGAGATCCGTTGCGGCCCACGGTGAAATCCGCGGTCAGACGCATCGCGGATGCGGGCGTCAAAACCGTGATCGTCACGGGGGATCATCAGGGCACCGCGGAATTCGTTGCACGCGAGATCGGATTGATTGACGGGGTGGGCGCGGTGCTTTCCGGAGCGGATTTGAGGTATTTGTCCGCGGACGAATTGAAGTCGCGGGCTGAAGACGTACGGGTGTATGCGCGTGTGACTCCGGAACAGAAAGTTGCTCTGGTGGAGATGTATAAGGCAAGGGGGGAGGTTGTTGCGGTGACGGGCGACGGCGTCAACGACGCTCCGGCTCTGAAGGCCGCGGATATCGGGGTGGCCGTCGGATCCGGGACAGATGTCACGAAAAACGCGGCGGATCTTGTTATTTTGGACGACGATTTTGAGACGATCGTGGCCGCGATCGAGGAAGGCCGGCGGATACTCGGCAATATTCGTAAGGCGATCGTCTACCTTCTGTCCGATGCGTTTGACGAGCTGCTGCTGATCGGCGGATCTTTTCTTTTTAATCTTCCGCTGCCGTTCGGGCCGCTCCAGATTCTTTTTGTCAATTTTTTCTCGGATAGTTTTCCTGCGATTGCCCTGGCATTCGACCGGGGCGCGGACGACTCCGTGCCGCCGTCGGACAACCGGCTTTTTGATCGCGAGGTGCGCTTTCTCATTTTGATCATCGGCGTTTTGACCTCGTTCCTGCTCTTTGTTTTATATGCATTGCTCTTCCCGCGTTTTGACGCCGCGCTCGTGCGGACGTTCATTTTCGCCTCTTTCGCGACGTATTCGCTGTTTTTGGTTTTTCCGATCCGGAGTTTCCGGAAGAGTATTTTCTCATTTAATCCCTTCGCAAATTTGTATGCAGTGGGGGGTGTGGCAATCGGTGTCGGGCTTACGTTACTCGCAATTTACCTGCCGTTCTTCCAGAAGGTTTTTGGGACCGTGCCACTTCCGGCCGCGTGGCTCATAGGTGTTTTTCTTCTCGGCGCAGCCAACATTGCAATGGTGGAAGCAGGGAAGTGGTTGCTGAGAAGACAGAAAAAATCATCGTGACAATGAGCGAGGACAAGCGCTCTTTGTGTCGCCTTACTGCAAAAAATCCGCATGCCAAAGGCCGCGGATTTTTAGCGGATTCAGCCATGATGACAATCATGTAAGATGGCTCTTGATCATGGCCAGAAGTTCCGCGATGTGGGACTCTTTATCATCGGTCATTTTTTTCCACCATGCGAGACACTGCTCGCAACCCTCGGCATCCGTCGCATATTCGTTTCTTACTCTCCATAAACTCTTATGCTCCTGGGCGAGTTGCTCGACTAAATTATAGGCGTGATTATTGAGCATGATTTTGACAGTAAATATACGGCATTAAAAATGTTCGACCGTCAATTATTATACGATATTTCGCGCCAAAGCGGTACTTGCGCGGATAAGGGCGTTATGTATACTGTCCTTGTATGAAAAAAGAAACATTAATTGTGCTTGGGATTGCGGCGGCGATCATCATCGGCAACTGGCTGTTTCTCGGCGGCCGGGAGACGGAAGAAATCGATGAGGGCGCCAGTTCGCAGGTTCCGGATTTCTTGACGGCAACGTCAACGGTTTTGCCGACCGGCGATACGGAAACGGGTTCGTCGGTCTCGCCTGTTGCGGATGCGCTTGAGACAGCTCCGGTCCCCGCGCCTTCCCCAGCGGTTTTGCCTCCGGCGGCTCCAGCCCCGGTTGCGGCCGAGCCCGTTGTGTCGGGATCGGTTCGGTCCTCGGCGAAAAACACGCTGACGGTGCGCGACCAGGAGTCGGGCAAGCGGGTTGAGCTCGCAGGGCTCACGCTCGAGAAAATCGCGTGGGTCGTGGTCTATGAGGATCGCGAGGGAGCGCCGTGGAACATTCTTGGCGCCCAGCGCCTGCGCCCGCACGATACGGCGGGCGGCGTTGACCTTCTGCGCGCGACCGCGGACGGCAAGCGTTATCACGTAATCCTCCACGAGGATGACGGCGATGCGACGTTTGACTTCCGCACCGATGCGCAGGCGCGCGATGAGGCGGGTAAGGCGATTGGGGCGACTTTTGTCGCGCGCGCCGCGGGTCCGGTTATCGGGACGCAGTAAGAGGACTGGACGACCGTAATTCCGGCTTGCATAATAAAAGGGAAGGCGTTTTGCCTTCCCTTTGTGTATAGTTGCTCGCTGGCGGGTAAGAAGAGAGTGGCCAGATCTCCTCAGGACCGCGCTTTATGCACGGAAATTTCGTTGTACGGGTGCTGGGGGGACAACAGGACCGTACCATTAATGCGTGCATAAATCCGGGGGGACAGCGAGTGGAAATCCAACAAAGGACTATTCCGCATTATAGAACGCCCCGGATTTCTGTCAAGTTTCCGCATTACCCTTTTCGAGCGTTGCTGACACTTTTTCGACACGCTCACGGACTCCAGCGGTCCGTTCGCTAAGGGTCGGCGACAGTTTCTGATCTCAGAGATCAGAACCAAGCAACTGTCGCCTCCCATTGTCTCAAAAGTGTCAGCAACGCCCACTATTCTTACGGCTTCCATGACGAATAAGGAAATTGCAACCATTTTATTTGAAATGGCCGCGCTCTACGAAATGGAGGGCGTGGCGTTCAAGCCGCGCGCTTATGAGAAGGCGGCGGAAGCAATCAGCGCATCGGATGAAGAAGTCGCCGCGCTGTACGCAAGGGGCGGCGAAGCCGCGCTCGAAAAAATCCCCGGCGTTGGGAAGGGAATCGCTTTTCATATTTTAGCGCTTCTCAAAAAGGGGTTTTTCCCGGAATACGACCGGCTGAAAAAAAAGACGCCGGTCAAAATCGGAGAGTTAATGGCGATTGAGGGCGTGGGGCCGAAGATGATCAAGGCGCTCTGGGAAAAACTCGGGGTACGGAACTTGCGCGATCTGGAGCGCGCGGCGCGGACGGGAAAAATCCGGGGTTTGCCGCATTTCGGCACCCGGTCCGAGGAAAAAATTCTTGAAGGGATCGCGTTTTTGAAAAAAGCGCAAGGCCGCGCGGTTCTGGGGTTCATTCTTCCGGAGATCCGCGCTTTTGAAAAAGAAATCGGGAATTTCCCGGACGTCGAGCGCGCGATTGTCGCCGGATCAGTGCGACGTCGTAAAGAAACCATTGGTGACATTGATATTTTGGTTGTTGCGGTAAGACCCCCGGACGCGATGAAGCGATTTCTTGCGCTCGCCGAGGTTGATCATGTCTATGCGTCGGGCTCCACCAAGGCGGCGGTGCGTCTGAAAAACGGGCTTGATGCGGACCTCCGCATCGTGCCCGCGGAGTCATTCGGCGCCGCGCTTAATTATTTCACGGGCTCCAAAGCGCACAACATTCGCCTCCGCGAGATTGCGGTCAAAAAAGGATGGAAGCTGAATGAGTACGGACTTTTTGAAATTCAAAAATCTCCGCCGAAGGCGGATCCGCCTTCGGCGGAAAAAGTGCAGGTCAAAAGTCAAAATTACAATGTAAAAGGCAAAAGTAAGGAAAAACAAATTGCGGGTAAGACGGAAGAGGAACTGTATGAAAAGTTAGGCCTTGTATATATTGAACCGGAACTGAGAGAGGATGTGGGAGAGATTGAGGCGGCTCGCCAAAAAAAATTACCTAATCTTATCGGATATAGCGACCTCAGGGGCGATCTGCAGGTACAGACGGATTGGACCGACGGAGAAAATTCCATTGAAGAAATGGCGCGCGCGGCAAAAGCCGCGGGGCTTGAGTATATCGCGATCACGGATCACACGAAATCGCTTGCGATGACCGGCGGCGCGGATGAAAAAAAGCTTGCGGATCAGGGGCAAGAGATTGACCGGCTGAATAAAAAGAGGGCTGGCGTCTATCTTTTGAAGGGGGCGGAGGTCAATATCGGCAAAGACGGCGCGCTCGACATTTCCGATGCGGCGCTCGCGCGTCTTGACGTGGTCGGCGCCGCAGTCCACAGCCATTTCAAACTCACGCGGGCGGAAGAGACGCGGCGGGTCATCCGTGCGATGGAAAACCCCCATGTGGACATTATTTTCCATCTGACGGGCCGCCTCATCGCCCAGCGCGCGCCGATTGATTGTGCTATTGATGATATTATCTCCGCCGCAAAAAGAACAGGGACCATTCTGGAGATTGATGCGTATCCCTCGCGGCTCGACATCAGGGACGAGTATATCCGGAAATGCGTGGACGCGGGCGTCAAAATGGCGATTGATTCCGATGCCCATGCGACGCAGCACTTCGCGCATCTGGAGCTCGGTATCGCCCAGGCCCGCCGCGGCTGGGCCGAGAAAAAAGACATTGTGAATACAAAACCGCTGAAGGAGTTTTTACGCGCATTAAAACATGCCCGTTGAACGATCCGCCGGTATTATTGTTTTTCATAACACGCCGCAGGGCAGGCGGTATTTGGTGTTGCGCTCTTCGCGCGATGAAAGCACCATCGCAAAAGGGAAAAATGTGCGCGAATTTTGGGATGTTCCGAAGGGACGACTTGAGCAAGGCGAAACCGGAATTGCTGCGGCGCGGCGCGAGGCCGAAGAAGAGGCGGGGCTGGAGAATGTTCGCATCATTGAGGGTTTCAAAGAGACCATCCGCTATTTTACGCGCCGCGAGGGAAAGGCAGTGCCGAAATTCGTTGCGTTGTTTCTGGGAGAGGCACCGAGCGATACCGTCCGGCTATCATGGGAACATGATCAGTTTGCATGGCTTGCGCATGATCGGGCGGTTGACCGTCTGACGCTCAAGCCCGTAAAGGAGGCAGTGGAGAAGGCGGAGGGGTTTTTGCAGAAATTCCGCGAGGTAGGAGGATAGAGGTTGGAGATAAGAAGCCGTTGAAAAAGTCATTGCGAGGAATCCGAAATTCAGAGAGACCGTCATTGCGAGGAGCGCAGCGCAGCAGAGCGACGAAGCAATCCAGGATTTGGATTGCTTCGTCGTCCTACGGCAGGCCTCCTCGCAATGACGCATATGGCGGCAATCGCGGTAGGGCTGTGAGGGATTACTTTTTTTCCGTTTGCATTTTTTGATGCGGCGTGCTACGAGGAAGGAGGCGATCTTTGAGAATCCCATGTTTCAAGGTCTGGAAAACACAGGCGGCGTTTTACCAAAGGGGGAACTATGTGCGGTATTGCAGGCATGGTCTCCACTGGCGATGCGGTGATGGGGTTGTTTTGTCTCGGATATAAGCAGCAGCACCGGTCGCACCGGAGCGCGGGCATGGTGGTTTGGGACGCGGATGAGTGCCGATATTTGCCCGTAAAGGGGATGGGAAATTTCACGGAGATTTTTACGCGGGAGAAACTCGCGTATCTGCATGGCAATATTGGCATCGCGCATGTGCGGTGGGCGACGCATGGGGAATTGAGCGCAAAAAATATCCATCCTCTCGCGTTTTTGTTCCGTGGAAAACGGGGCTACATTGTCCATAACGGCGAAATCAGCTGCCGGAACGGACTCGAGGAGCAATTCCGCAATTACCAGCCGGAGGTGAGCGCGGATACCAAATTTATTGCAGGCCTTATTGAGACGGCGCCGACAACGGATTTTCTGTCCGCTTTGCAGTACGCGTTTTCTGTCATCAAAGGAACATACTCTCTTTTGATTCTTTATGATAACGCCGTGTATGCGGTCCGGGATGTGACGGGCAACAGGCCGCTCTTTATGGGCGGATGGCAGGAGAATTCTGTCTGCTTTGCATCGGAGAGTTCCGCGCTCGTGTGCCTGGGCCTTCGTCCGAGGGATATGCGCGAAGTCGCGCCGGGCGAAATGGTCGTGGTCCGCGGAAGCGATTTGTCCGTTGAGTCGCATTCTATCGCGGCTCCGCCGGATATACCACGCGCGCTGCGGTTTTGCATGATCGAATTGCTCTACTCCATGTATCCGACGACGATCGTTCTGGGTAGAACCGTCCGCAGCATTCGCGAGCGGTTGGGGTATGAACTTGGGGCGAGGTATCGGCCTCCGGCTGATATTGTTGTCGGCGTACCGGACTCTGGCGTTAGCGCGGGGATCGGATATTCGGCCGCAACGGGAATCCCTTATGTGCAGGGTATTATCCGGTACCACCAAAGCGGCCGTATTTTTTATCATGCCGTGGATGAGCGGGCGGAAAGATACCGCCTGAAGTATGACGCGGATTTTGAGGCGCTGAGGGACCGACGCGTGGTCCTTGTAGATGATACGCTGTTTGCGTCGGATACGATCCGGAACGTGATCACTATTTGCGTGGAGGCCGGGGCCCGGGAGATTCACGTCGCGATTCCGTCTCCCATGATTACGCGGCCGTGCTACTACGGCACGCCTACGTCGTCGGATCACAGGCGGCTTATCGCGCGGGATTACGGAGGCGATTTGGAGGCCATCCGGACGGATATTAACCGCACAGTCGGAGGCCGTCTGGGCTCCCTTGCGTTTCTGACTCTTGAGGAGGCGAAACGCGCGATTGTCGCGACTCCGCCGGTTCTTTCAGGTTACGGCGCTATCGGCACGGACAACTTTTGCGACGCCTGTTTTCTCGGCGGCCGCAGGCATATTCCGGTGGATGTGGATTGAATTTTGTATTTTGATACGCTATTATGTTGGAGAATCAAAAACCCGTCTGCGGAAGCGGACGGGTTTTTCAATGCGGATTGTGAATCGTGTGTTACGATGCGTGTACTTCTTTTGCAATATGTTCAAAAACCGCGGGGTGTTTCTCGGCGATAGTCGAAAGGATTTTGCGGTCAAGGATGACGCCGCGTTTTTTCAAGAGAGCAATGAATTTGCTGTAGGACATATCCTCTATGCGCGCTCCGGCGTTGATTTTGACCTGCCACAGCCGCCGGGCGCTGCGCTTACGCAGTTTTCGTCCTCTGAATGCGTGAGACCATGCATGAAGTAGCGCGTCTTTGGCCGACCGCTCTTTGGACTTTCTTCCCCACATGAATCCCTTTGCGTGTTTGAGGAGGCGTTCTCGTTTTTTGTGCGCGGCGACGCCGCGTTTGACTCGAACCATGCAATAAATAGTGTATGGGATATGTATTATGTATTATAGAAATTTATTCCGATAATACATAATACCAGTCCCATAATACCCGTCATCTTGTGGCGCAATATTGCATCAATTTTTTTGCGGTTGTTTTATAAAATCCGGCCATCCGTTTGCGTTTGATCTGGCTCGCGCGGGAGGACTTCGCGTTGAAGTGGTCCAGGCCCGCCGGCCGGTGCAGAACGCGACCCGTTTTCGTGATTTTGATGCGTTTGAGTACTGCTTTTCTCGCCATGGTGTTTTATCAGCGCTTTAAAAATAGTGGTCTGGATGCCTTGAGGGGTTCTTTTCGGCGGAAACTCCATCTGGTGGGGTATCCGGATTAACCCGAGGAACGTGGAGAATTTTTGCAGGGCAACCGCCCCAAGGGCTTTTTCGCGGCCCCGCAGGCGCATCTCGATGCGTATTTTCGCGCCCCGCTCCATAAAATTCTCAATTTGACGCGCGCGCAGGTCCAGATCGTGCGCGCCGGTTGTAAATCCGATGCGAATGCGTTTCACTTCGGCCTCAACCTGGCGCTTGTTGCGTTCGCGTTCTCCCTTCTCGCGGTCGTACTTGAATTTGCCGAAATCCATAATCCGGCAGACGGGAACAGGGGCGTTTGGCGCGATTTCAATAAGGTCAAGTCCGCGCTCCTGCGCCGTGCGGAGCGCCGTGGCGGTCTCAATGACGCCGAGATTTTTTCCCTCCTCGTCAATGACGCGGACCGGAGAATGGCGGATATATTGATTTATGCGATAGCGGCGGTAGATGGTGCGAAAAAATAATTTATACTATGTAGCCGAATCTGGCGCATTTCAAAAGGCAATTTCCAGAGTTCATCGTCTAATTTACGCGATTTTATCCTTGCTGTCAACAGGGTGGGCGGTAATCCCTCGCAGACCGTCATTGCGAGCGACCCCGAGTCCGTCGAGGGGGAGCGCGGCAATCCATTTCG
>JBBTVI010000009.1:0-22200 GCA_038063315.1 Patescibacteria group bacterium | reverse complement strand
TTTTTAGCGTCGTCTCAGGCATTTTCGGCGGCATATTCACGTTTCTTCTCGTTGTCGTCATTTCATTTTATCTCGCCATCCAGCAACGGGGGATTGAAAATTTTCTCCGGCTCATCGCGCCTGTCAAATATGAGGCCTACCTGATAGACCTTTGGGAACGGTCCCAAAAACAGCTCGGACGGTGGTTGCGCGCGCAGATTCTCCTCGGCGCCATAGTCGGTCTCGCCATCTTTATCGGACTCACGATTCTCGGCATGGAGCACGCGCTCCTTTTTGCCATCATGGCGGCGGTCTTTGAAATAATCCCCGTTGCAGGGCCCCTGCTTGCCTCCATTCCTCCGTTAATTGCCGCATTCCTGTCGGATTATACACTCGGATTGATGATCCTTGCTCTCTATGTCGGTGTGCAACAGCTGGAAAGCCACGTCATCGTCCCCCTGATCATCCGCCGAAGCGTCGGACTGAACCCCCTTGTTGTGGTGCTCGCGCTCCTCATTGGAGGGAAACTCGGCGGAATTTTCGGCATTCTCCTCTCGGTACCCATTGCGGCAGTCGCCGTGGAGCTCATCAAGGATTGGGACAAGAAAAAGAGAAATTCATAAAAGCTGTCATTGCGAAGAGCGCAACGGAGTGGTGATCCCTCGCTTCACTCGAGACAGGCTCCACAATTCAGAAGCAGTTGTCATTGCGAGGAGTCCTGCTGCAGGACGACGAAGCAATCCATACGCAGAAATCCTGGATTGCTTCGCCTTCGGCTCGCAATGACGAATGAGGAAGGCTACACAATCATAAATACCGCCAATACAAAAATGACGGCCTGAAACGGAAGTCCGAGTAGGGGATAACGGCCCAGTGCGATATGCGTATGGAGCAGGCGATCTACGACCTGCATCAGGCGAAGCGTCTTCGGTTTTTTCAAAAGATAATAGATGCCCTTAAGACCGTCCGGGAAAACGCCGCCGATCACAATAGCCGAGTATCCCCACCAATCGAACATCACGGACTGATATGAGAGAAAAAACAGAAGTGCGGCGCCAATCGCGCAATCCAAACCACTGAAAAGAATATCGTGACGGCGAGACCCGGCCTCCGGCACCCAATTCAGAGGGTCGTCAAAATGCGCTCTTGGTTTTATTGACCGAAGTTTGTAATCCCAATGCGGAATCAGATCCGATAAATAATGCGATGCGACCGCCCCCAAAAAAATCAGCGCGGGGTGCGCATGCGCAATCGGCTTTATTGCCGCAGCGGCAATAAGGATGTGGGTGGACAAAGTCACTATCATTACTATATCAACAAGCGAGCAAAAAGCGAAAATTTATTTTCATTTTTTGCGAGCGCCGTTGATATATACCCAAAATTTTTAATTTTGGGTATATAAACACAATGAAGGGCCAATGCAAAAAATTCTACATCACCACCGCGATTGACTACGCAAATGCCACGCCGCATATCGGACACGCGCTGGAAAAAGTGCAGGCGGATGTGCTGGCGCGTTACCATCGCCAGCGCGGCGAGGACGTTTGGTTTCTGACCGGCACGGATGAGCACGGCGCAAAAATAGCGCGTGCGGCCGAGGCCGCTGGAAAAACACCACAGGATTTCGTGGACGAAAATGCCGCCGCATTTCGGCGTTTAAAACAAGCGCTCAATTTGTCATGGGATGATTTTATCCGGACATCGGATCGCGTACGACACTGGCCCGGCGCTGAAAAAATCTGGCGCGCCATTGCCGCCTCCGGCGATCTTTACCAGAAAAAGTACCGCGGCCTCTATTGCGTCGGACACGAGGCGTTTGTCACGGAAAAGGACTTGACGGACGGCAAATGCCGCGACCATCAAAAAGAACCGGAGGTCATTGAGGAAGAAAATTGGTTCTTCCGATTATCCAGATACACAGAACCGATCCGGAGCGCCATCCATGGCGGCGTCTTAAAAATAATGCCGGAGTCGCGCAAAAACGAAATCTTAGCGCTCCTCAATGACGGATTGGAGGACGTGAGTTTTTCGCGCCCGTCCAAAGACATTTCGTGGGGGATTCCGGTTCCGGACGACCCCACGCAGACCATGTACGTTTGGTCGGACGCGCTCTCAAACTATCTGACAGCCATCGGATACGGCAACGAACAAAATAAAAATTCTGATGCGCCGCAATTTTTCGATTTGTGGCCCGCGGATGTCCACCTCATCGGCAAAGACATTCTCCGGTTTCATGCCGCGATATGGCCTGGCATGCTTCTATCGGCCGGATTGCCGCTCCCGCGCGCGATCTTTGTTCACGGATTCCTCACAGTGGGCGGCCAGAAAATGTCCAAAACAGTCGGGAATGTGATTGACCCCGTCGCTCTCACCCAAAAATATGGAGTTGATCCGGTGCGTTACTATCTCCTGCGCGAAATTCCCTCCGGCGATGACGGGGATTTCAGCGAAGCCAAACTCATGCAGCGCTATAACGGGGAACTCGCCAACGGCCTGGGAAATTTTGTGGCGCGCGTCGTGACGCTTGCACAGAAACTCGACATTATTCAGGACTCAGTATCCTCCGCTGAAGGCGAACAAGGCATAATCCAAAATCAGAAATTACAGGCGGAGTGCGCCGATGTAAATTTACGCTATATAGATGCTATGGAAAATTTTCGCTTGAACGAGGCATTGGAACACATTTGGCGGCTCGTGCGCGTCGGAGACCAATGCGTGAATGACGAGCGGCCGTGGGAGAGCGACAAACCACGCGTTATCGCCGATCTCTTGCATCTGATCATTCAAATTGCGTGCCTGCTCGAACCGTTTTTGCCCGAAACCGCGGAGAAAATTCAGCAGCAGATTCGATTTGAGAGCGAAACTTTTTATATAGAAAAAGGCGCGAATTTGTTTCCTCGACTTACAACTTCTCCTTGATTGTTTGGCAAAACTCGACTACACTGTTTGTATGGAACTGTCTTTAGAGCAATATATCAATCGTTGGTTGCGGAAAGCCCACTACGAGTTCGATTCATCGGTGAAAGCATGGGTGGGCTGGATCGAAGGTTATCCCGGCATCTATGCGCAGGAGAAGACGGCAGAAGACGTGCGTGCTGAGCTGATTTCAATACTCGAGGAGTTTACATTACTAGATCTTCAAGAGGGCAAGCGGATTCGCGGTCTTCCAATGTTATCGCAAGCGCATCGAAAGTATGCCGAAGCCCATAAGTCATAGAGAGTTGATTCGGAAATTACGCAATCTCGGCTTTGTCGGCCCCTTTGCCGGGGGCCGACATCAATATATGAAGAGGGGTAATTTCCGCTTGGCGATTCCGAATCCACATCGTCAGGATATTGCATCCGGACTCCTCTCAAAAATCATCCGCGAGATCCGAATTTCGTCAGAGGAATTCGAACTGCTGTAATAGAAAAGCGGGAATCTCTTCCCGCGATTGCAATAGATTAAAACCGTGACAACGCAAGTTCACGAAACGCACGGATAGTGTTCATCAAAAAATCGGAGGTCCAAAACAAACTGCGTGCCCGGAGCAAGCGACAACAAAAATGCGCGGCGCGGATTCGGGGCGGAATCCGTTGGCGCTGGCCGCAAACTGCGCGACGCGCGCGTCCGTCGGGGAGCATACTTTTGCAGGCGCCTCCCCAATTCCTTTTTCTGGGCGGGGCGCTCCTCAAAAGAAACGCAGAACTTTTCAAGAACTCCGGAGAGCATATCGCTCACCGCCACATCTCTTCCGCGCCAACCGCTCAATTTCCCATCTGGCCGCTGACGCATCAGTCCGAGTTGGCACCGCGCCTCCGCAACCATCCGATCCATTTTCGTCCAACCCATCCAAGTTCTCCTTGTCTGACACCCGACGATCTCAAAAGTAGAATACCATTTGTCTCCGGTTTTTGCAAATGAGATTTTAGTAACCCCTCACAGCCATCATTGCGAACGACCCCGAGTCTGCTCGCCTCGCTGAAGCTATGGCGAAGCGGATCGAGGTGGAGCGCGGCAATCCAGTAGTTCTGCTGGATTGCTTCGTCGTCTGACTCCTCGCAATGACGCATATAAAACTGGCTTTATGTCCACTCTACGCTATTTCGACGTCCATACCCATACGCAATTCGCCGCATTCAAGGAAGATCAAGATGCGGTCGTCAAACGCGCCCTGGATGCGGGCATCTGGATGGTCAACGTCGGGACCCAACGCGATACGTCCGCTGCGGCCATTCGGACCGCGGAACAATACGCGGACGGCGTATATGCTGCGGTCGGCCTTCATCCAATTCATACGGAAAAGTCCTACCACGACCCACAAGAGTTAGGAGCGCCGGAAAATCCCCAAGTACCCCACTTTATAAAAAGGGGGCTGGGGGGATTTACTTCCCGCGGCGAGGACTTTGATTACGATTATTACAAAAACCTCGCCCAACACCCGAAAGTCGTTGCAATCGGCGAGTGCGGGCTGGATTACTATCGAATCAGGAATCGTGAAGCCGGCAGTACGGAGGAGGCGGGAATCAAGGAAAAGCAGTGCGCTATTTTTAAACAGCACATTCAATTAACCGCAGCCGTACAAAAGCCCGTCATGATTCACTGCCGTAACGCCTTCGACGATTTAATCTCCATACTCCGCGCTTCGCACTCCGCGCTTCCAGCGCCGTATGCCGGAATCATCCATTTCTTCACCGGCACCGTGGATGACGCAAAAAAATTGCTTGATATGGGTTTTTTATTTTCCTTCGGCGGCGTACTCACATTTGCGCGCGATTACGACGAGGTGGTACGATATATCCCGTTGGAACGGATAGTACTCGAGACCGATGCGCCGTATGTTGCGCCTGTTCCGTATCGAGGAAAACGCAATGAGCCCGCATACGTCGCGGAAGTCGCCAAAAAAATTGCGGATATAAAAAAGCTACCCCTTGACGAGGTAGCCGGTGCTACTTTTGAGAACGCGAAAGAGTTGTTTGATCTATCAGCAGCGGTCAAATGATCATCGCGGCCGGTTCTTGCGGGTCGGAGATGACCGGGCGTGAATTGGACCACTCGTGTTGTACCCTATCTTCCAATGCTTGCAGATATCGCCGGATAATTTTATGTGCTTCCAATTCCAACCGTTCCGTATGATCCGGCATGGGGTACACGACATGATGGAAAACAGCTTCGAGAATCTTCTTTTTTAGCACGCGATAATGCGTTTCTTGTGGTTGGTCGCGGTGATTGTTACTGTCCATCAACGCGGCGGCGGCATTCGCAATGGACTTGTATACTGCGATATCGATATCTTCACCGCAGGCGAAAGTGAAACATACGCGAAAGCTGTTTGGCTGAGTCTTCTCCATAGAGAGCACGTATGAGAAGGAATCGAGCTTTGCGCGTCCGTTGCCATTTCCATTTGTTGCTGTAATGACGTCGAAGTCGTGAGTGTCGAGGATCAATGTTCCTTTTTGATAAAACGTGATCCGTCCATCGTCGAAGATGCGCATGTCCTGGATTTTGGCATTACGTATCGTGCGCATTATCCCTCCTTTTGCACAAGAATTCGATTTGGTTTGACTCTCTTGGTATTCGCATTCTCAAAAAACAACTTCCATTTTATATGAAGCGTAACATACTGTCAAGGCCCCCGCGGTACTTACCGCATAAAATCGAGGAAAAGTGGCAGCGCCGGTGGCGGCGCCATAAGACCTACGAGCCGGATTTTCTGGGCGCAAAAAAGCCGTTTTACAATCTCATGATGTTTCCGTATCCGTCCGCCGAGGGATTGCACGTCGGAAATATGTATGCCTTTGTCGGGTCCGACATCTACGGCCGGCTCAAACGCATGCAGGGCAATGACGTTTTCCAGCCCATCGGACTTGACGGTTTCGGAATCCATTCGGAAAATTACGCGCTCAAAATCGGCCGCCATCCGGCGGATCAGGCGCGGATCTCGGAGAAAAATTTTTACCGGCAGCTCGGCATGATCGGCAACGGATTTGCGTGGAATGAGCGCTGGGAGACATACGATCCCGAGTATTACGAATGGACCCAGTGGATTTTCACGCAACTATTCAAAAACGGTCTCGCCTGCCGTAAAAAAGCGCCGGTCAACTGGTGCCCGTCGTGCAAAACCGTTCTCGCGGACGAACAGGTCATCCAGGAAAAATGCGAACGCTGCGGAAGCATCGTCATCAAGAAAGAACTTGAACAATGGTTTTTCCGGATTACGAAGTATGCGGAGCGGTTACTGAAAAATCTGGACAAAATTGACTGGTCCGAACGCGTCAAAATTGCGCAACGAAACTGGATTGGAAAATCAGAAGGCGCGCAGATCACCTTTCAATTAGTGGATGTGCCGGGTCAGGAAAATGGCAAGCATTCATTGAAAATTTTCACCACCCGACCAGATACAATATTCGGAGCAACATTTCTCGTGATTTCTCCTGAGCGGGCAAAACTGTGGCTTGATATCGGCTGGCAGGCGCCGGAGGATGTCCAAAAATACATCGCATCCGCGGCTCACCGCCGCAATGATCCCGAGGAAAAAAAATCCGTTGAGAAAACAGGGGTATTTTCCGGCGTATCCGCAATCAATCCAGCAAACAAAGAAAAGATTTCGGTATGGATTTCCGATTACGTGCTCGACAATGTCGGCACCGGCGCAATTATGGCGGTCCCCGCGCACGATGAACGCGATTTTGTCTTTGCGAAAAAATACGGTCTCCCGATCAAAATGGTCGTCTGCCCGCATTATCCAACGCCCACATGCCCCGTACTGGATAATGCATACACGGGCGAGGGGCATCTGGTTGCGTCCGGCAAGTTCGACGGTATGCCGTCAGAAAAAGCCCGTGCGGAAATAATAAAATCCGTCGGCGCAAAACCGATCACGCAATACCGTCTCCGCGATTGGCTCATTTCGCGACAACGATACTGGGGGGCGCCAATTCCGCTTATATTTTGCGACTCCTGCAAAATAGAAGTGGAAAACGAAAAACTGCTGAAAAAATATAACAAAGGAGAGATTGAAAACCCTGGTTGGATTGCGGTGCCGGACAAAGATTTGCCGGTGCGATTGCCACGGATCAAGGACTTCAGACCCGAGGGAACCGGCGTCTCGCCTCTTGCCGCGGTCAAATCATTTTACCAGACAAGATGCCCGAAGTGCGGCGGCAAAGCGCGGCGGGAAACCGATGTCTCCGACACATTTTTGGACTCGGCATGGTACTACATTGGGTACCTGCTCCAAGCGAAAAACGAAGTGCGAAGTACGGAGTACGGCAGCGCAAATCTAAAAATGTTTAGAGCGAAAAATAAAATCCTGCAAAAATGGCTTCCGGTAGATATGTATATCGGAGGTGCTGAACATTCAGTATTACATCTGCTCTATACGAGATTTTTGGGAATGGCATTCCACGATTGGTGCCTGACCGATTTTGACGAGCCGTTTCCGCGCTTCCGCGCGCACGGCCTTCTCATCAAGGACGGTGCCAAAATGTCCAAGTCCAAAGGCAATGTCATCAACCCGGACGACTACATTCGCGCCTATGGTGCAGATGCGCTCCGCATGTATCTAATGTTTCTCGGGCCGTTTGAACAAGGCGGCGACTTCCGGGATGACGGTATTAAGGGCATAACAAGATTTTTGGAAAGAGTATGGAAGTTAATGCCGATAGCGGCCAGAATCAAAAAAAACGAGAAAAGAGAGATGACAAAAGAACCACAAAAAGTATTGCATCAAACGATCAAAAAAGTGACGGAGGATATCGAGGGCCTTCAATACAATACCGCAATTGCGCAATTGATGATTTGCTTAAACGCGTTTGAAGAAAACGCGGATGGAATTACGCGCGAGGATGCGCTCACCCTTCTCAAACTCCTCGCGCCGTTTGCGCCGCATGCCGCAGAGGAATTATGGCAGTTGTCTGCCGCAAAAAAAGGCGACGCGTTCCGGTCAATCCATCTTGAGGCATGGCCACGCTACGACAAGCGCCTTACTACCGAAGATACCTACGAACTCATTGTACAAGTCAACGGCAAACTGCGCGGCCGCGTGGAGATTCCGGTAGGCACAACCCAGACAGATGCGGAGCAAGCCGCGCGCGCGCTCGACAGCGTGCGAACGCATCTCATCAGTCCGCCTAAAAAAATCATCTTTATCCCCGGCCGTCTAATCAATTTTGTTGTGTAGCCATATTAAAACAAAACGTCCCTTCTTCTTCTGTCATTCCCGCGCAGGCGGGAATCCAGGTTTCTCTCTCTGCTAAGGCAGAACCTGGACCCCCGCCTCCGCGGGGGTGACAACCGGAGAGAATTATTGCGTTACCCAAACCGTCATTTTGTTTTTATAGGGCCATATAAACTCCCTTTCTTGACCGTACAAACAGCGCGTCCCGACACGCTGTTTTTTGCGCGCGAAAACATTTTATCCGGTAGTGCGTTTTATTAGGTGCGTCGAAACGATTCGTTCTTTCACAGGCAATAAAGCAAAAGAAAGGAAAAACTATGTGCGGCATTATCGGATATATCGGCCATGAGCAGGCTTACCCGATTTTGATCCGGGGCCTGCAGCGCTTGGAATACCGCGGTTACGACTCCGCGGGTATTGCAGTGTTCGACAACGGGAAATTATGCCGCGTCAGAGTACGGGGCAAGGTTGAACAGTTGGCGGATAAACTCGCCGAAGGAAAATTCGAGAGTTCCATTGGTATAGGACACACACGCTGGGCAACGCACGGCAAACCATCGGAACAGAATGCCCATCCGCATGCGAGCGCGAACGGCACGATTATGATCGTGCATAACGGTATTATCGAAAATTATGCAAAGCTCCGAGAAGATATGGGAGCGTTGGGATATGCTTTCGAATCAGAAACGGACACCGAAGTGGTCGCCCATATGATCGAAGAAGCATACCGCGGAGATCTCTTACAGGCGGTCAAGAAGGCGTTACGCCGGGTGCGCGGCACTTATGGCCTGGTCGTTATGCACGTTGACCATCCACAGGAACTCATCGCCGCGCGGCGCGGCTCGCCAATGGTCCTGGGGATTGGCGATCAAGAGATGCTTGTGGCAAGCGACGTCTCGGCCTTCCTGCGCCTCACAGATCGCGTTGTCTATCTTGAAGATGACGACGTGGTACGCATGACCCGCCAGGGATTTACCATTGATACCTTGGAGGATGAGCGGGTCGAACGGCATCCTCAGCAGATCGAATGGGAAGCCGACGCCACGGACTTACGTGGTTTCCCGCATTACATGCTGAAGGAGATCTTTGAACAACCCGAAGCGATTACCAACGCCTTACGCGGACGGTTAGTGGCTGGGGAAGGGATTTCGAATCTCGGGGGTTTGCGAACGGTAATTGACCGACTCAAAGAAACACAGCATCTCGTCATTGTATCGTGCGGCACAAGCTATTATGCGGGATTATACGGGAGATATGTGTTCGAGAAGTTAACCGATCTTACCGTAGAAGTGGAAATTGCAAGCGAGATGCGGTATCGGAAGACCAATATCCGTCCCGGAACCGTGGTGCTGGCGCTGAGCCAGTCCGGAGAGACCGCCGACACCATAGCCGCAATGCGCGAGGCGGAACGTAAAGGCGCCCTACTTTTGGGCCTGATCAATGTCGTGGGCTCGACGATCAGCCGGATGACAACCGCGGGCGTGTATAACCATGCGGGCCCGGAGATCGGCGTGGCCTCAACCAAAATCTTCACAAGTCAATGCTGCGTTTTGGCAATGATCGCGCTTCTTTTAGGACGATTCAAAAACCTTGCGGTCACGGACGGAATTGAGATTGTCGAAGGACTGCAACGCCTTCCGGAGCAGATCACATCGGTACTCAGCCAGGCCGATTATATCCGCCGGATTGCGACGGCCTACGCGCATTATGATAATTTTCTCTTCATCGGCCGCAAGTACAATTATCCGATCGCGCTTGAAGGCGCCTTGAAGCTCAAAGAGATATCCTACGCGCACGCCGAGGGATGCGCGGCGGGGGAGATGAAACACGGGTTTATCGCGATGATCGATCCCGACTTTCCGACGGTCTGTCTCGCGACCAAAGACGCGACGTACGAGAAAACAATCTCCAATATGCAGGAAATCAAAAGCCGTAACGGCAAAATCATCGCCGTTGCCACCGAAGGCGATACGGCAATCGCGGCGATTGCCGATGACGTAATTTATACGCCGCCGAATCTGGATTTTCTCCAGCCCGTCCCTGCGACGGTCGCGTTACAGCTCTTTGCGTATTACTTTGCCGTGGAGCGCGGATGCGAAATTGATCAACCGCGGAATCTCGCCAAGTCAGTAACGGTAGAATGATAAAAGTATTACTCCTATCGCCCGTAACTGCTACGGGCGATTTTTTCTTGAGAAAATACTTATTCGTGCTACTATGTTCTTATGCTTCTTTCCCGCAACGCAATTCTACGCCATCACGCGAACGGGACGATCATTATTGATCCCTTCGACGAACGCCAGCTCAAAACAACAAGCTATGATATCACGCTTGGAGAATGGTTTTGGCGCGAGGCGCACCCTGAAGGTCGCGCAACGGTGCATAATCTCTACGACGAAGCATCCACCCGCGCGATCTGGCAGGGCCCTCTACGCGCCGAAAAAGCGCGCACCATTACCGAGCGCCTGGGCGGCGGTTTCCACAACATTCATCCGGACAACGAGATAATTCTCCTGCGCCCGGGAGAAACAATACTTGCGCATACAAGGGAATTTATCGGCGGCCGCCATAACGTCGTCGGAAAAATGTATGCGCGCTCCTCACTCGGACGCAATTTTATCGAGGTCTGTAAAGACGCGGGCTGGGGCGATATCGGCTATTTCAACCGCTGGACAATGGAGGTGACGAATAACTCCCAATATTTCACCATTCCGCTCGTTGTCGGACGGCGCATCGGCCAGATGGTGTTCTATGAAGTGGAACCACTTGCGGACATCCCGGATTACGTCGGAGAGGGCGGAAAATATCAGTCCTCGCAGAATATAGAGGAAGTTAAAAAGCAATGGCATCCAAACATGATGGTCCCGCGCATGCATCTTGACTGGGAAGTATCAGTCTAAATTTAATCGTACAGTATATGACTCTGACAAACAGCGTATTACCCCAAAATCTTAAATTAGTTATCCTCTTCGGATCGCAGGCGCGGGGCAGCGCGGGGACGGAATCCGATACGGATGTTGCGGCGCTATCGGATCACGCACTTTCGCTTGCGGAACGATCGGTTCTTATTAAGCGTCTCGCTCTCGAACTGAACGCGCCGGAAGACAAAGTTGATCTCGTGGATCTATGGGCCGCTCCTCCGCTACTGCAACACCACATCAGCGAAGAAGGAAAACTTCTATACGGAAAACCATTCGACTTTCTCAGATTCCGGGTTCTTGCCTGGAAGCGTTACCAAAACACGGCGAAATTCCGTCGCGCCCGCCACGAAACTCTCAAAAACTATGTCACAGGAAACCGTTGAAAAAAAACTGGAGCAGATAAAGGCGCTCCTCGACGAATTAACCGGGCTTTTATCCCGCAATTTCGACGATTTCAAAAAAGATCTTGTCGTAATCCGCGCCTCGGAGCGAAATTTTCAGCTGCTGGTTGAGCTGGCAAGCGATATCAATACGCAGCTGCTCTTAGAACGTGGGAGAAAAACGCCGGACAGTTACCGACAATCCTTCAGCGACATTGCCAACATCGGCATTATCACGCATGATCTCTCCGAAACCCTGGGTCTCAGCGCCCACCTACGGAATATCCTTGTCCATGAATACGATTTTGAGGAGGATTATCTGAAATTCTACCAATCCGTAAAAGAATTCCTTCCGATGTATAAAGAATATGTTAAAACGGTGCATAAATCGATTAAATAAAATGATTCCTATAGCGGATCTCAAAAAAAGCGATCCCGCGATAACGCGTCTTATTGCTGCGGAAACAAAACGGCAGCAAGAGACGATTGATCTCATCGCATCCGAGAACATCGCATCCCACGCGGTGCGCGAAGCGCTCGGGTCGCCCCTTGCGAACAAATATTCAGAGGGATATCCACAAAAACGCTATTATGCGGGCAACGCGGTGATTGACGATATTGAGCGCCTTGCCCAGGAACGCGCGCGCCAAGCATTTGGACTGAGCGACGATTGGCATGTAAACGTCCAGCCGCTCTCCGGCTCTCCGGCAAATATGGCAGTCTATTTTGGATTGCTTAACCCGGGAGACACGATCCTCGCCATGGGCCTCCAATTCGGCGGGCATCTGACGCACGGAAGTCCGGTGAACTTTTCCGGGCGCATTTTCCGCGCGACGCATTACGGCCTGACCAAAGACGGCCGGATTGATTACGATGAGGTCCGCGCTCAAGCAATCGGCGAGAAGCCGAACTTGATTGTTGCGGGCGCAACCGCGTATCCGCGCATCATTGACTTCAAAAAGTTCGGCGAGATTGCGCGGGAGGTCGGAAGCTATCTCATGGTGGATATGGCGCATATTGCGGGCCTCGTCGCCGGAGGCGCGCATCCATCGCCGTTTCCGCACGCAGATACTGTAACAACAACAACGCATAAAACGCTCCGCGGTCCGCGCGGCGCGATTATTTTTGCGAAAAAAACATCGGACGCCGCAAAAAAGAGGGGCGTGGATATTGCGGCCGCAATTGATAAAAGCGTTTTCCCCGGACTCCAGGGCGGACCTCACGACAACCAAACCGCCGCCATCGCCGTTGCCCTCAACGAGGCCATGCGGCCGGCATTTAAAAAGTACGCGCAGCAAATCGTACGCAATGCCCGGGCGCTCGGAGAGACGCTTGCCAAGCGCGGGGTAACTCTTGTCAGCGGCGGCACCGAGAATCATTTATTGTTAATTGACCTTACAAACTTGGGGATTCTCGGTCGCGAGGCGCAAAATACTCTTGAAGATGTCGGCCTCATCGTTAACCGTAATGCCATACCTTTTGACTCGCGACCGCCGTTTAATCCGTCCGGCCTTCGGATAGGCACGCCGTCGGTCACAACACGCGGAATGAAGGAAAAAGATATGTTGCTTATCGGAGAATGCATCTATCGGGCCTTAACCGACCCGTCGGCCACAAATAAAACAAAAATCCGCAATGCGGTGCGGAATCTCTGCAAAAATTTTCCGATCGACAAGTGATCCCCCCCTTACGCATTCATGCATTTTCCATCTTTGCACTTAAACGCGGTCGCATTTATGTGCAAAGATTCGTATTTTCACGAACTTCTGCCCCTCGCCCGGACCCACCCCGCTTCGCTCCGTGGGCCTTCATTTTTGCGCCCTTCTGCGCTACCATACGGCTATGCTCATCATGGACGGAAAATCAATAGCGCGGCGCATGCTCGCGGAGATGAAAAAATCCGTTGACGCGATGGTCCGGCGTCCGCGCCTCGCCATTGTGAGTGTCGGCGCCAATCCGGTTATCGAGCGTTTTGTCGCGCAGAAAAAAAGAGCCGCGGAAGAAATCGGAATCGCCGTGCGAATTTATACGTTCGAGAAGGAGATTCTTGAAGATAAATTATACCGGAGCATCGCGCGAATCCAAAGCGATAAGACCAACACGGGGGTTATTATTCAACTTCCTCTGCCGCGCCATCTCGATACGCAGCGCATACTCGACGCCGTTGACCCGGCAAAAGACATTGACCTCTTGTCCAGCCGCGCCATCGGCGCTTTTGCCTCCGGTCAAAGCGCGATTCTGCCGCCTGTGGTCGGTGCCATCCGGACGATTCTCGCCGCGTACCGCATCAAACTAAAAGGAAAGAAGATCGCCGTCCTCGGCGCGGGGCGGCTGGTCGGAATGCCGTTGGCATTGTGGCTCCAGACGCAAGGCGCCACATTCAGCGTCATACAAAAGGGAGCGGGGGATATCGCGCGGCATACCAAAGATGCGGATATTCTCATCTCCGGAGTCGGCAAGCCCGGAATCGTCACAGCGCGGCTGGTTAAAAAAGGCGCTATTCTCCTCGACGCGGGCACATCCGAGATCAGAGGAAAAATTGCGGGCGATATCGATACGGAGTCGGTGCGCGGCAGCGCCGCATATCTTGCGCCCGTGCCCGGCGGCATCGGGCCGTTAACCGTCTGCATGGTACTTAAAAATCTCCTGATGCTTTCCGAAAAACAATAAAGCGTTCTTTTCGTGAATTCTTCTCTTTTTCAACTACTCCATTCTCTTGCGCGGCAGTCCTCGGTTCTCGACGCCGTTTTTGTCTTTTTCGCGGTGTACGCTCTTTTTATTTTGTGGGGCGTCGTTTCCGCCACTTTTTTTCTTGCCTTCCACAACCGTTTCCGCCATCGGCTCCACTGCCATCTGCAAATTGTTGTTCTTGCCGCGCTCTCATCGCTTCTTGCGCGCGTTATCATTGCCGAAGCACTGAAAAGATTGCTGCATAATCCGCGCCCGTTTGAGATACTCGCCGACGTCAACCCCCTGATCGCACGCGCCGCAAACGGCTCATTCCCGTCGGGGCACACTGTGCTTGCGTTTTCCGCGGCCTCGGCCATCGCTTTGTGCTATCCCCGCGCAGGATGGACATTATATGCTGCGGCGGGCGCTATCGGCATCAGCCGCGTCATTGCGGGTGTCCACTGGCCCATAGACATTCTCGGTGGCGCAGTTATTGGTATCGGCTCAACGTATTTCCTGCATTATGCTTTCCACCATTTTTCCATTGGCGGGAAAAAATTGTCGCACGCCCTGCTCGCGCTCGCCCACAAATTTCAGACCCGATAAAGCGGCGTGTTTTTGAAAGGAATCAACGCAAGCATTATCGCGTGCGTATAATAGACGGTTCTATCCACGGCGTTGCCGGTCAGAATACCGACGGCGCCGTTTTCTTGTTTGGAATTGACCCGTCCGAAAACAATGTCATCCGCCTCGCCGAGCTCCCTACCCTCTCTGATCAATTCCGCAATCCGCGGGGGCAGAAAGAAAGCCCCGGTCCGGCCTTTTCCGATGCTGCCATTTTTCGACCGGACAACAACCCAGGCAAACGCCTCCATCTCCGATATTTTATCGGCAATGCCCCCTTCGATGCCTATACAAAAATCAGCAGTCGCATGAATTTGCTGCGCGTTCAGGGCACGATTCCATGCGCCCTGAAATGTTTCCATATCGCTCATGGGCTGGTCACTCACGCCTGAGGCGACCGCAACCCCATCGATCCTGCATTGTTCCTCCGGAAACATCTTCTCAAACGCGCAAAACGCCGCATTCATCTTCACCGGATTTTTTGACGCAACAATAATGTGATGCATGGATCGCATAAAAAATGGGCGAGGAGGGAGTCGAACCCTCACGGAGTTACCCCCAATGGATTTTGAGTCCCGGGCGCCCCACACTAAATTTTGCCTATGCCGGAGGAGGGAGTCGAACCCTCATGGGCTTGCGCCCACATGATTTTGAGTCATGCGTGTCTGCCATTCCACCACTCCGGCAAAATTAGTGCGGGGTAAATCCGCCATTCCGCCACTCGCCCGATGCTTCTACCCCGCATCATAGAAGATTTTATAGTTGATTGCAACGCGAAAATTGTACATTGCGGGACGGTACGCTATGATAAAAGAGACATGAATACGCGCATCATTACGCTTTGCAATCAAAAGGGTGGGGTAGGGAAGAGCACCACCGCGCAGAATCTTGCTGCATTCCTCGCGGCATTCGGCAAAAAAACATTGCTGGTGGACTTTGATCCGCAGGCCAATACGACATCGGGCATCGGTATTGATCCCCGGACGCTCACGTCGAGCGTCTATGACGTTTTGATCGGACGCGCGAATATCAACGATATCGTGCACCCCACAGCCATTCGGTTGCTTGACCTTCTCCCCGCCACTCCGGCGCTTGCGGGCGCCAATATTGAATTGATTGACATGCACCGGCGCGAGTATAAACTAAAAGAAGCGCTGGAAACACTGGCCGGACAATATGATTTTATCGTCATTGATTCTCCCCCCAGTTTGGGAATTCTCACTATCAACGCCCTGATAGCGTCTCATAAAATCATTATTCCGGCGCAATGCGAATATTATGCGCTCGAAGGACTGGCTGATATTCTCACGACAATTAACCTGCTCAACACGAATTTACAGGCCGGGGTGGAAATTCTCGGAGTTCTTCTCACAATGTACGACAGAACGTCACGCTTGCACCGGGCCGTGGAAAAAGAAATTCGAGAGAAATTCACCGGAAATGTCTTTCAGACCAGAATACCCCGCAATATCAGTTTAGCCGAGGCCCCGTCCTTCGGGAAACCGATTATTTTATACGCGCCGTACAGTCACGGCGCGAAAGCGTATCGCCAAATGACGGAAGAGGTGCTTCGCAGCGAGTCCGAAACACCGACAAATTTGTCTGTTCTCGACAAGCTCGAACAATAGTTCGACGGACTCACTACAGGTATTCTTCGAGCGAGCGAAGCGAGTCGAGAAGTACCGATAATAGGCGATGATCCTAAATTTATATAAAGCATACTAAAATTTACTAAAATGAATTCACCATTGGGAAAGGGACTTGCCTCACTCATACCAAATAGGGAAGATAGTGACCAAAATAATGAACGGCAACACATCATAGACGCCGCATCTCTTTCGCAAACCGGAGATAAGCCACTGCCTGATCCCGTTGATTATTCAGCTCCACGACGCGGGGACGCGGTTTTTTGGCTTGATATAGAAAAAATCAAGCCAAATCCTTACCAACCACGTCGCGAATTCAATGAATCCGCATTGCGCGATCTTTCCAATTCTATCCGTGAACATGGCGTTCTCCAACCAATCATTGTGACAAAAAATGAACTGGAAGCGCCAACGGGCATCGAAGTGTCCTACGAATTGATCGCCGGAGAGCGCCGATGGCGAGCCGCAACGCTGGCCGGATTATCACAAATACCCGCAATTATACGCCGTGGGATGCCGGATGGGCGCATAAAATTAGAACTCGCCCTAATTGAAAATGTCCAGCGCGAGGATCTAAATCCCATCGAGCGCGCACGGGCATTTAAACAACTGGTGGACGAATTCAAGCTTGTCCAACGCGATATCGCGGTAAAAATAGGTAAATCCCGTGAGTCCGTTACCAATACGCTTCGCCTTTTGGCGCTTCCCGAGGAAATTCAAAATGCGCTGCAAACTGGCTTAATCAGCGAAGGACATGCACGAGCGATCCTCATGGCAAATGATAATGCCGATGGTCAATTTAAGCTCTACCGGGCGATTTTGGCCGATGGATTGACCGTACGCGCATCTGAAAATAAAGCACGCCAACTCGTGGGTAGAATTGTTCCGAGGAAAAATTCAGCAGCAATTCCTCAGGATCCCGAATTACGCGTCGCTCAGGAACAGCTCCAGGAACGGCTTGGCACAAAAGTAATCATGCTCCGCCAAGGAAAACGAGGGAAAATCGTCGTTGAGTTCTATTCTGATGAAGAATTACGGCTTCTTTTGCGGAAATTATCTATCGCTTAAAGGATTTTTGACAAAGAATATTGTTTAGAAACCGTCTAAAAAGTCATTGCGAGGAGTCAGACGACGAAGCAATCCAGAAGCCCTGGATTGCCGCGCGCCCCCTCGACAGACTCGGGGTCGCTCGCAATGACGGATAGGAGACTTTTTAGACAGTTTGTTAGATAAAAATACGGCGTAAATACGCCGTATTTTTATCGTAAACCATAAAGATCTAATAAAATAAACGGTAGATAAACGATAGCGTTGGGCATGAATTATTCAGATATTTTCTATTTATATCGCTCTATGGTGAATCTCTTTAATTCCCTTGATCGCCATTAGACGAAAAATGATCTTATCCAGCTGTTCTGCGTCCTTAAATTGGGCCTGAATGACGACTAAAGGGTAATGCCTGTTTGTCCGATCAGTTGTTACTCCTGTCATATTTACCCGATGATGCGCGAAAACATGGGAAATATCACGAAGTATCCCTGTCCGATCATCAACGGCTATCCGTACTTCTGCCGAATAACCCGTCTTTTCGCGCATCACGCTCTCGGATCCCCGTTTTTTAGCTAAATGAGCCGCAATCTTCTTCTTTGTCTCTGGGGACTTAGCAAAAGATAGCCAGTCGGCCGAGGGATTCTTCCCTTTCTGCGTGAGAATCTGTACCACATCACCGTTTTTAATATGATAGTGCAGCGGTACAATCGAACCGTTAACCTTCGCTCCGACTGTTGCGTGTCCGATGTCCGTATGAATCTTGTACGCAAAGTCCACGGGGGTTCCGCCGTCGGGAAGATCCAGAACATCGCCCTTCGGCGTCAACGCGAAAACGCGGTCCTTAAAAAAATCAATTTTAAGGGACTCAATAAATTCATTCGGGCTTTGAAAATCTTTTTGCCATTCACGCAGTTGCTGTATCCACGAAAATCTCTCCTGGTCAACGAATGTCGGGCGTCTCGCAACATAGTGGCCGCCGGATTCTTTTTTTGTTTCCGCGTAGTGCCAATACGCGGCAATGCCGAGTTCCGCTTCCTCGTGCATTTCCGGCGTCCGAAGCTGTATTTCGATGTACTGCTGATCCGGACCGAAGACCGTCGTGTGGAGCGACCGATACCCGTTAGCCTTCGGCAATGCGATATAATCTTTTATTTTTCCCGGAACAGGAGGCAAACTTTTATGAATGACGCCAAGCGTTGTATAGCAATCTTCAATCGTCGGAACAATGATGCGTAACGCAATCAAATCAGTCAGTTTGGCCATGTCCATATCATATTTCAAGAGTTTTTTATAGATGCTGTAATAGCGTTTTGCGCGGGCGGAAATATCAAGGAAAGGCACGTTTTCTCGCTGAAGAAAACCGGTCAATTGCGGCTTAATACGCTCAATATAGCGTTCATTTTCGGCTACAACATTTTTTGCGGTACGCACGACCCACGCATATTCATCGGGATATACATAAGGGAATGCTAAGTCCTCCAACTTGCCCGACAATTCACCGATCCCAAGACGGTAGGCGAGTGGCGCGTAAATATCCAATGTTTCGGCCGCAATGCGCTTTTGCTTCTCGGGCGGGAGATACTTTAATGTCTCCATATTGTGAAGACGATCGAATAATTTAATGAGCACGATACGCATATCTTCGCCGATAGCCAAAAACATTCGCCGCAAACTTTCCGCGTGGCGGCGAACACCGTGATATTTAATCTTATCCAGCTTCGTGACTCCGCCGACTAAAAATGCGACATCATCGCCAAACTCCGCGCGGATTGTCGCGGGATCCACACCGGAATCCTCGCAGACGTCATGCAGAAGCGCGGCGGCAATCGTATCCTGATCAAGTTCCAATTCAGCGAGCCGGTAGGCCGTTGTCAGAGGGTGCTCAATATACGGAGCGCCGGATTTTCGTTTCTGCGTTTTATGCGCGCGCGCAGCAAAAGCGTAGGACTGCTCAAGAAGGCCGATGTGCTCAAAAGGCCGATTTTGTTTTTTTAATAAAGCGATAAACGCTTCGTATGTAATAACCATGATAAGACGAGATTATGATTACATAACCCGATTAACCCATCTGGACCTCTCAGCGGAGTTTATCCCCGCCTATAATCTAACGCAAGAACCATACTAATCAAGTGCTCCTGAAAACCTGTCAAGAGAAAGTAATGCACAATGGCACAAACAAACTGAAAAATAGCCGAACCACCTCCGCAAGAGACATAGCGGCAATGAGAAATAAATACATTATAAAACATTATAATTCCACATAGAATTTTTTTAACATTACATATTGTTCTTCAAAGTTTATATCCCGCCAATCAAAAATCCGAGAAAATTTTGAGGCGGCATATTGATTTTATCTCGTCAAGGTGCAAGCAAAACGCATTTAAATTTAGATATTTTGGCGGAAAACCGATGGTATATTATATGGGTAGTCCAAATGCGTCAAATACCTCTAAATTTTATACCTGCGTTCTACCATTTGCCAATCAGATTTTCCAACACAAACGCTATCGTTTATTAGCGTTTATTTCGCCAATATAACGCAATCTCTGCCTTTGTATGCCTCCTAAATTTTTGCCGGGCAGCGAAAAATTTTTATCTCTCTTTGACGCGGCTCGCCAGCGCGGAGTTAGCCGCGACTACCTCCGCTTTTTGATATTTAAAAAACAGCTGCACGGGATAAAGCTCGGCCGCAACTGGGTAACAACCGACGCATGGCTCGATGAATATTTTTTGAGCCACAATACGCGTAACGCGAGAGAACGACACATACAGGTTCAGCCCATTATCTCCAATGTGGCAGCATCTCCGATTTCTGCGGTCGCACCGCAATCTAAGTCCGATTCGGATGTAAATCCAAGTTCAAAGGACAAAATTGAAGCGGCACGCGTGCCAAATATCACTCTTGCGGCCGAGCAGCTTGAGATAACCCAAACCGCTCCCCCAACATCATCTTCATCTCGAAAATACTGGAGAGAACATTTTGCCCTGGCTCGAACACCCATTATTCCCGTATTTTTAGCCATTGCCATTGTACTATTCCTATTCTCCGTCAGCGTGCTTGCGAATCCAAAACATTCGCTTCGGCAAATTGCCACACTGTTCGGCCGGATTACCCCCAACCAGTACAACGCGATCGGCAACGAGGCGGGTCTTCTGTCCGGGTTCTTTTCGCGCCCAAGTGAACGCATCGTAGAGAATATCGGCGCAAAAAATATAGTCAATGCGCTCGGAGATGTTTTCTGCAATGTTTTCTTCGGCGACTGTGACCCGGATAGCAATATCTGGGTTGTGCGCCGCCGATACGGAGGCCCGGTGACACAAAAAATTATCGTTCCTCCTCCGCCAGCGCCATTCCAGCAAGTTAAAGAACGCGTTGTCACCAATGAGGTGCGACAGGTTACGGAAATAACTCAAGTCAAAGAAGTTATAGACAGAAAAGAAGTGCTTGTTCCGGCAGACGCTGGAAACATACGATTAAGCATTTTAGACGATGCACGCCACACAGTACAAGCAATGCTGACGGCGTTAGAACAAAACATCAATGATGTCCGGCGGCTTTTATCAAACATCACGCTCGAGACCGGAGCAAATCGCGGGATGATCCAACTGACCCAAAGAATTGATCAAATAGATTCTATTGATATTTATAACGGCGCACGTGTTCGCTCGGGAGATATCACGATAGATGACGGAAGTTTGTATATTACAAGCGGTGGCATCACGGTTGCAAACGCAACTGTTGAAAATAATTTAACCGTCCGCGGTGATACCGTTTTAGGCAATAGCGCGGGCGACGTGCTGACACTCAATGTCGGCCGCATTGATCACGGAAATTCCTCTACTACAACAGTCCCCAATAACGTCGTCAATGTCTGGAGTATCGCAACCTCGAGTACGGGCGTTGTGCCCCTTTTCACAATAGATACGACAAACGGCGGACGCGTCGGAATCGGCACAACATCTCCCGGAGGGACGCTGGGCGTTGCCGGACACTTCGTCCTTTCCGGATCCGCCACATCGACAGCAGCAAATGGGTTTAATATCTCCTCCGGATGCTTTGCCGTGAATGGAACCTGTGTTAGTGGCGGCAGCGGCTCTCCGGGGGGCGCGACCACCCAAATACAATACAACGATGGAGGTTCGTTTGGCGGCGCATCCAACTTCGTCTATATCAACTCTACACAAAGAATAGGATTAGGAACGACAACTCCGGGATCACTTTTTTCTATGGCTGCCGGAAATATGCTGCTATCGGGTGTCAACATAATTTATGCCTCCTCTTCAACCTCAACCATTCCCGCAGCCGCAAACGCCCTCTCCTTTGCGACATCATTAACCGGAGCACCGATCTTCTCCATTGACGCCTCCTCCACCGTATCAGGACGGGTCTCTGTGGGAACATCCTCTCCATACGCTCCTTTCTCTGTCTGGGATGACCTTGCCCTCACCGGTAAAGCAATCGTCAACATTGCCAACAGAGCATCCACATCTGTCTTCACTATCTCGGATATCGGCTCCACCACATTTGCCGGTATTCTCAATGTGGCATCAACCACCGCAACATCAACCTTTGGTAATGGAATCAGGATAACATCAGGTTGTTTTGAACTCCCCAGTGGTTCATGCGCGGGAACCGGAGGAGGAATCCCTGGTGGATCAGATAGTCAAATTCAATACAATAACGGGGGATCCTTCGCGGGAGCCGCGAACTTCACCTTTGATGATACGAACAATCGTCTTGGAATCAGTACGTCAACTCCGGGCGCTCTGC
>JBBTVI010000008.1:0-62159 GCA_038063315.1 Patescibacteria group bacterium | reverse complement strand
TCCTGCAGCAGGACTCCTCGCAATGACGACTCCCTCTGGATTGCGGAGCCTGTCCTGAGCGAAGTGAGGGATTCCTCCACTCCTCGCAATGACACGTGTAATGATGATCTTAATAGGGCTGTGAAGGATTGCACTCATTACTCTTTTTCTTCGGTCAAAGCAACGTCATTCATAAGTCGTGGAAAAATTCTTAATTCCTATTGTTATCTTCATCTGCGCCGCAATTGCGGCTCTCTTTTTCGTTGTCCGCCGCCGCATGCAACGACGAGGGACAGTACAGCGCTCCCTTAACATGGGGCTCCTCGCCATTCGCTTTCCGAACCAACCGCCGGCTGACCTCCCACTTCAACAGATGCGCGAGAAAATCGCGCTCATGGAACAATGCTACGCGCATCTCGGCTCCATCCGCGACACTGTCTGGTGGGCGCCCCTGCTTTACGGGCCACCGAGCTTTGCGCTTGAACTCAACATTCCGGTTGTCGGCGAAGAACTGGCCTTTTACGTCGCGGTCTCGCGGCGCCTCCTGCCCGCGGTCGAAAAGGCGATCCAGGGCATTTTTCCGGATGCGCATGTCGAGCGGTCCGACGACTACAATATATTCGCGCCGCAAGGTGCCGCAAGCGGAGCCGTGCTGCGGCTTGAACGCCCGTATTATTTCCCGGTCCGCACGTATCAAAAACTCGAAGGCGATCCGATTGCCGCGATCACCAATGCATTTATGAAGCTCGCCGCATCCGGCGAAGGAGCGGCGCTTCAGATCGTTGCGCGCCCGGCGCGCGATAAATGGCGCAAAAAAATGAAAGAATACGTTCGCGACCTCTACGCGGGTAAGCGGCCGCCGGAGCGCGACGACGCGTTTCTCAAAACACTCCGCGGGGCTGTCGCGGCGGTGGACGCGATGAAGGCCCCGGCAGCGGAACCGGACAAGGCCGCCGAGGCCGCACAGCGCAAAATGACACCTCTTGAAGAAGAGCTCGCGCGCGCCATTGACCACAAGGCCAATCAGACGCTTTTTGAAACCAATATCCGCATCATCGCCGCAGCCCCGACCGCGAACCGCGCGACCGACATTGTCCGCGAGATCGGCCTTGCATTTGAACAATTCGCGGATTCAAACCTCAACCGATTCAACATGACGACACTCTCCGGTAAGAGGCTCGAACGGCTCATTTTTCAATTTTCCTTTCGCAGCTTCGCCAAAACCGACATCGCCCTCCTCGGCACCGAGGAACTAACATCGCTTTTCCATTTCGAAAACGTCCCGCTACGCACCCCGCGCATCAGCCGCGTCCGCGCGCGCGAGGCGCCAGCTCCGACAACTCTCGCCCCGGAAGGCCTGCTCCTCGGCTATAATGTTTTCCGGGGGCAAACCCGGAACGTCTATATCCAGGACGACGACCGCAGGCGCCACCTCTATATTATCGGCCAGACCGGAACCGGAAAATCGGTCTTCCTGAAAAACATGATCATCCAGGACATTGCGGCCGGCAGGGGCGTCTGCGTCATTGATCCGCACGGCGACATGGTAGAGGACATTCTCGGATTTGTCCCGCGCGAGCGCGCATCAGACGTCGTTTACTTCAATCCGGGCGACACGGCCCGGCCCATGGGCCTCAACATGCTCGAATACGACGAGCGGTTCCCCGAACAGAAAACATTCGTCGTTAACGAGCTTTTGAGCATTTTTATCAAGCTCTTCGGGCAAGTCCCCGAGGCGATCGGCCCGATGTTCCAGCAGTATTTCCGGAACGCCACCCTTCTTGTCATTGAAGACCCGTCGAGCGGCAGCACGATTCTGGAAATCGGCCGGGTGCTCGCCGAGAAAAATTTCCGCGATCTCAAACTCAGCCGGAGCCAAAACATCGTCGTCAACCAATTTTGGACCGAGGTCGCCGAAAAAGCCGGCGGAGAAGGGGAGCTCCGCAACATGGTCCCGTACATCACCTCCAAGACCGACAATTTCGTCGCAAACGAAATCATGCGGCCGATCATCGCCCAGCAGAAATCCGCTTTTAATTTCCGCGACATTATTGATAACCGAAAAATCCTTCTCGTGAATCTCTCGAAGGGGCGCCTGGGCGAGATCAATTCGTCCTTCATCGGCCTCATCGTCGTGGGCAAGCTCCTCATGGCCGCGTTCTCCCGCGTTGACATCCCCGAACAGGAGAGAACGGATTTTTATCTCTATATTGACGAATTCCAGAACGTCACAACGCCGTCCATCGCGACCATTCTTTCCGAGGCGCGTAAGTACAAATTGGACATGACGATCACGCACCAATTCATCGGCCAGCTCACGGACGAAATAAAAAAGGCCGTCTTCGGCAATGTCGGCTCCGTGGCCGCATTCCGCATCGGCTCAGACGATGCGGAATTCATGGCAAAACAATTCGCTCCGGTTTTCGCCGAGCAGGATCTCCTGAATATCGAAAACGCCAATGCCGCAGTCAAGCTCCTGGTCCGCGGAGCCACATCCCAGCCCTTTAGCATGAAGACATTTGCGCCCGAAAAAGGGAATCCCGAGACCGCCGCGATCATCAAAGAAATGTCCCGGATGACGTACGGCCGCCCGCGCGAGGAAGTGGAAGCGGATATCGCCTCCCGCCACCAATCGCGCGGCTCCGCAAGCGGGATGGCCGATGAATAAGAATAAATTTTCATATCCGTCATTGCGAGGAATGGATGGATCCCTCGCTTCGCTCGGGACAGGCTCCGCAATCCAAAATCCTGGATTGCCGCGCGCCCCCTCGATGACTCGGGGTCGCTCGCAATGACGGATGGGAGGTTTTTAGACGGTTTCTTAAAAAAATATTTTACTTTTGTCGTTACATCCCCACGTGAAGAAAATAACTTTTTTTCTCATTCTATTATTTTTGGGCATTGCTTTTGATGCCAATGCCGTTTCGGTTTCTGTGACGTTGCCCAACGGAGCAGAATGTCTGACGGTCGGGCAATCCTACACCGTCACGGTGACTCTGTCAGGGGATACGGACCATGCGGCTCTTTATTATAAAACCGACGGCACACAACCTGCTGCCGCCGCCGGAGGGGGAAACATAGATTCTTCGGCCATTAAACATCCGCTCACACAAACAACATTTGATTGGACCCCCAGTAGCGGCGATATATCCGAAACAGGCCGTATATGGGTCGAGGCACACAATAATAATCATAATTCCACCAACGTCTGGGATCAATCTAATGCGAATTTTGCCGTCCGCGCAAGTTGTGCTGCCGCGACGACCGTCGTTAGAAAAGGACCAGTTATTTTGACGGCACCGCAGAGTTTTGAGACCCCCGCAGAGTTTATTAATGTCATACCTTCGTTTTACTCAGCGCGTTTTCAATTTAAATCTCCATGGGAAAGAGAAATGTATCGCATAAGGCTCTATGAAGATTCCGGAGGAATCATACAATCAGTCGATTTTCAGGATAGAATCGTGGACAATGGCGAGATCATAGAGTTTGCCGTCAACGGATTAAATCCCGATACGCTGTACGACGCGAAATATTTTATTGCGGCTTATGAATTTACCCATGGTTTCGACAGCGTCGCTTCGAAACCCTCCGTTCCTTTTCGTACTCTTTCCGACAGGCCGCCACTTACCGTCACCAGTGCCTTTGGCGTCGCAGGATCAAACGGTGTTATTCTTTCCTGGGTCAACCCCGTCGATATTAATTTCTCCCGAGTATTGGTAGTACGCAGGACCGACCGGTTTGCCGAAAATCCTCAGGAGGAGGCGTTCCTGATAGCGGTGAGCCGTGATGGCCGCTATGCCTATGACGACGATGCGAAAAACGATGTAACCTATTATTATTCTATTTTCAGCCAAAATGGACTCGGTCTCAGTGTCGGCCCCATTCGTATCCTGCTGACTCCCCGAAAAGATCTTCCGTCGGTTCCTCTTCCCCAGATAGCAACCGCTACCACGACAACTTTTCGGGTGGCGCGTCTCTCTTTGGATCCACGCCCTACCTCCACGATTCTTCAATGGAAAAATCCCGTAGAAGAAGATTTCTTGGGCGTCCAGATTGTGCGTAACGAACTTGCTCTCCCTGCCGGCCCCCATGATGGGCAAGTCATCTTCCGGGGACGCAGCGAAGAATTTGAAGACAAGGGGCTTGAGCCTGCGAAGAAATATTTTTATGGTATTTTTCCTTTTGCGTGGCAGGGTGAATTTTCAACCCATCCCTCTTTTACGTCGGCAGCGACGCTTCTCCCTGAAATTTCCAAAGGTCCGGTGGGAGAGACCGCAACTTCGACAATGACCGACAGCACTATTACCCCAATTGTTGAGGAGAAAAAAGACGTCGCAGTTACCCTGGAAAAAATGACAGCACAACTGAAAGAAGTACAAAGAAAGATCCTGGAGTTGACGATGCCGCTCGGCATATCTAATGAAGGAGAGGAAAAAAAGCGTCTTGTAGTCACGAAAACGCTCCGATTCGGCATGCGCGACGAAGAGGTTTATATTCTTCAGGAGTGGTTGGCGCAAGATGCCATTCTGTATCCCGAGGGATTACGGACTGGTTATTTTGGACCACTGACACAATTGGCTGTGCAGCGTTTCCAGTGGCAATATGGTATTATATCTGAGGGCACCCAACGCGATACGGGTCTTGGGATAGTAGGTCCAAAGACCAGGGCAAAACTTAATGCATTTCTCGACGCGGCATCAAACCAAAAGGAAATCCCCGGAGTCGTATTGCGGGTTTCCCCGGTGGAGAAACAAAACATTGTCTTTATCGATGAGAATGGTTTCTCCTCTCAGCAATTAAACATATCTGCCGGAGATACGATTCGATGGATCAATAACACACAAAATCTTTCGTGGCCCGCAACCGATCCTCACCCTATTCATACTGGTTATCCCGAAGGTGGCGGGTGTTTCCAAAGCGCTTTCGATGCGTGTCGCGGGATAAAACCCGGCGAATCTTATACCTTTATTTTTACCGAGAAGGGTAGTTGGGATTATCATGATCACCTTTTTGTCCGGAAACGCGGTCGGATTATTGTAAAATAATTGGTGTAAGAAACCGTCTAAAAAGTCATTGCGAGGAGTCAGACGATCCTTCGCGGAGTTTATCCTGAGTGCAGTCGAAGGGCTCGGGACAGGCTCCGCAATCCAGAAAAATTCCTGGATTGCCGCGCGCCCCCTCGACAACTCGGGGTCGCTCGCAATGACGGATGGGAGGTTTTTAGACGGTTTCTAAGAATACTGAGCGTTGTTTACACCTTTGATGCAGGGAGCTTTATTGATGAAAACCAAAATCTTGATTCTGTTTGCTATAGTTTTGTTTCTTGCTCTGGGTCTGGCCAGCGTTGATTTTTTGAGAGTTCGAGATACAGAAATAGAATCCTCCCGGCCATCCCCGTCCGTTCTTTCTTCTGAGCAGAACGTTACAGAACAATCCACGTCGTCCACGACGGTTACTGCTCCTCATGAGCCCGCACCGGTGATGTCCTCAGACACACCGACGACTCTACCTTCCGTTTTGCAGCCTCCGAAAGTGTTTGCACCACCTCCGCCGCCACCTCTCCGTCTCGCACCACCACCACCATCACTAACACCTTCGCAACCATCTTCGCTACCCGAACCACCGCCTCCTCCTCCTCCACAACCTTCGAATGGCGATGTGACTCCGACTTCTTCAACGGTCACGGCTTCGCCACCACGCGAACCACAAGAAGTGATCATCCACATCTACAGCAATACGCGCACCCAACCGGCTAATGTCACGCTCTACGTGCGAGACACCTTAACTTTTATCAACGATGATGATGCTCTCCATTGGCCGGGATCCGATCCCCATCCAACGCATAGTTCACTCCCTCAATTTGATGCGCTCGGGGGTATCTCCAATGGCCAGACCTATTCGTACACTTTTCGGAAACCGGGCGCATACGGGTACCATGAGCATTTAATGGACGATCCGCCAACCTACGGAGTTATTACTGTTTTGCCATGAAAACCATGAAACATTTTTCCGTCTTCTCCCAATTTGTCCTTCTCGGCATTGTCATATTTTTGGCCATCGGAATTTTTCTCTCAATGCTGGTCGGCCCCTTACTGACCTCTTTTGTTCTGAAGCAGCAGGAATTAAACTCCTCGGTATTTTTTAACCGGCTTGCTGCAGAACTGCTTCTGCCCGAAGATTTTGTCCAACCTGCGGTCGGAGAAAGCAAGGCCAGGTTTGAACGCTTTGTCGACAATCTTCAATTTCCGGGACTTTTCCGGATCAAGATCTGGAATCCTCGCGGTACCATTGTGTATTCTGATGAGGAACAGCTGATTGGAAGGGTTTTCCCTTTGACTGATGATCTAAAAAACGCTCTCGCGCTGAAATCGGAGATTGGGATTGTCAGTTTCGACCCAAACGATCCGCAGACGCTCTATGAGAAAAAATTCAAAGAAGGTATAGCATTTTACACGCCTCTCACCTTTGGAGGAGAGGTTAAGCCCGTCGGTGTCGTTGAGGTATATGGACGTTCCGGTTTCCTCATACAACAGATTGACAAGGTGCGTAACGATTTCATTGTTCGAATTGCTCTTTCGCTTGTCTTCATGTTTATTACTCTTTCCTTTATTGTATGGAGGGCGTCCGAAACCATCCGGTTGAGAACCAAAAATTTGGAAGCGGCGCTTTTCGACGCTCAGGCTGCTGCCCGGGCAAAATCGGAATTTCTTTCCACCATGTCCCACGAATTGAGAACTCCTTTAAATTCAATCATCGGGTTTGTCAAGATTTTACTCATGGGACTGACAGGTGAACTTCAACCGGAACAGAAAAAACAGCTCCGGGTGGTGGAGCAAAGCGGGGAACATCTGCTTAATTTAGTGAATGACGTGCTGGATCTGTCACGGATTGAGGCCGGTAAGTCTGAACTTGTATCCAAGACCTTTGATATTGGCGATGTCATCGGGGACATCATCTCTAGCCATACACCCCAGGCCGCGGTCAAGGGAATCGCATTGAGCAAGACGGACGCTTGCCATCAGGAGATAGTAACGGATCATCAACGCTTTAAAGTCATACTGCTGAATCTGATCAACAATGCTGTGAAATTTACAAAACAGGGCAGCGTGAATGTGCAGTGTCATGTACTGGATGATAAAATCAGTATTAGTGTGGTCGACACTGGTATCGGGATTAAAGAAGAAGATTTTGGGAAGCTCTTCAAACCCTTCGGCCAGGCGGACATGGGAATAACCCGTGAATTCGGAGGAACGGGACTTGGTTTGGTTATCGTGAAGAAGAATATTGAACTAATGGGCGGGACAGTGGAGTTTAGCAGTGAGTCGGGCAAGGGTTCTACTTTTACGATTTTTCTTCCTAAGGTCCCTCCCCAAAATAGAAGCAAGAGCTAAAGCAATATGATGGATAAAGAAAACAAATTTAAAAAAAAGATTTTAGTGATTGAAGACAACGAGAATAACTTCTATCTAATAAAATTTTTATTGGAGGCCAATCGTTACGAGGTAGTCCGAGCTCATAACGGACTAGACGGGATAGAGAAGGCCCAAACGCAAAAACCCGATCTTATTTTGATGGACGTACAACTCCCCAAACTGGACGGCTATACGGCCACGCAAAGGATTAAAGCGATCCCGGATTTGAACAAAATTCCCATCATCGCGCTGACCTCGTATGCGATGCAGGGGGACCGGGAAAAAGCCAAAGCTGCGGGTTGCGATGATTACATCCCTAAACCCATTGATCCGACAGAGGTTTTAAAAACGCTACAGAACTTCCTTGGCGGTGAGAACTAATATCTTGGCGATAAAATCTGTTCCCGCCGACTTAAACACCAATCTCATGAATCAAGAATCCGCGAGAAAAATTAAAATGCTCGTCGTCGACGACAAAGAGGAGGGCGTGCTGTTGCTCAGGACAATCTTTGAGCATCAGAATTATGACGTCATGACGGCCTCTAACGGTGAGGAGGCATGGAAAAAGATACAGAAGGAATTACCCGACATTATCATCTCCGATATACTCATGCCCGAGATGGATGGTTTTACATTGTGCCACAAGGTGAAGCAGGACGAGGAATTAAGATTTATTCCCTTCATCATCCTGACGGCTACGTATCTTGAGAAAAAGGATGAATGGTTGGCGCTGAAAACCGGAGCGGACCTCTTTCTCCGTAAGCCGATTACGCCGCAGGCCTTAATCCAAGAGGTGACCGGAATTCTCCAGGACGCTTTGGCGAAAAAATTGGTCTCAGACGACCCGCCTTTTCAGAAGACAGCCTTTTTGGAAATACATAGCGACCGTCTTTTGGAAAAATTAGAGGAGAAAACGCAAGAGATAGAAATGCAACGAAAGGGTCGCAATAGTACAAATGCAGATAGGACGGAATCGGCAACCCCATGAATTTCTTCAACACGCCGACAAAAGGGTTTCGGAACTCAAGGTGGTATTGGAGTTTAAAGTTATTCGAAATCAAGACCAGAAAAGGGTTGAAACATCTGAGTGTCTTCTCCCAATTTGTCCTTCTCGGCATTGTCATATTTTTGGCCATCGGCATTTTTCTCTCAATGCTGGTCGGCCCCTTACTGACCTCTTTTGTTCTGAAGCAACAGGAATTAAACTCCTCGGTATTTTTTAACCGGCTTGCCGCAGAGCTGCTTCTGCCCGAAGATTTGGTCCAACCTGCGGTCGGAGAAAGTAAGGCCCGGTTTGAACGCTTTGCCGACAATCTTCAATTTCCGGGACTTTTCCGGATCAAGATCTGGAATCCTCGCGGTACCATTGTGTATTCTGATGAGGAACAGCTGATTGGAAGGGTTTTCCCTTTGACTGATGATCTAAAAAACGCTCTCGCGCTGAAATCGGAGATTGGGATTAAAATCTTTGATCCGCGTGACCCTCACGATCTCTACGAAGTGGAGTTTGGTGAAGGAATAGAGTTTTACGCACCCATTACCTTTAGCGAATCACCTCACGCCCTTGGAGTTGTTGAGGTTTACGGTCGCTCCGGTTTCCTCAAGGAGCAGATTAAAAAGGTACAGAACCAATTCAATGTTCGTGTCATTCTTTCCCTCGCGCTCGTGTTTTCCACTCTTTCGTTTATTGTATGGAGGGCGTCACGCACCATCAAGCGACAAGGACAGCAATTGGCCGGGTACACACTCGACCTGGAGTCCAAAATACGCGAGCGTACCCGTGCACTCCATGAGGAAACAGAGAAAAAACTTGAGCAAGCAGAAGAGATTGCTAAACTCAAAGATGAATTTGTGTTCATTGCGGCGCATGAGCTTCGCTCCCCCGTCTTATCTATAGTAGGCAATACTGAACTTTTGTCTTCGGGTTTGCCCTCAGACAAAATATCCGCACAGCACAAAGCCATCTTGAAGGATCTGACGATCAGCGGCCGGAGACTGCAAGATCTCGTACGGGACCTTTTGGATGTCGCGCGTCTCGAGTCGCGAACCCAACAAGCGGAGCGACGCCCCACCAATATTACTCCGATTATCCACGAGTCAGTCCTCAGCGTTACATCGCTCGCTCACGACAAAAGTATTGCATTGGTTATAGAGGAAAAGGGCTTAACGGCTCTGCCGCCACTTTCTACTGACGGCGGGCGGTTGAAAGAAGTGCTCAACAATTTACTGACTAATGCCATCAAATATAACAGACCCGACGGCAGCGTAACGGTGAGCGCAGAGTATACTGCGGGGGAAATCATCATTCACGTCCGGGATACCGGCATAGGTCTTTCGCCGGAGGAGAAGGAAAAAATTTTTAATAAATTTTGGAGAGCGAAGACCACCGTCACAGAAGGAACGGGTCTCGGTCTTTGGATTACTAAAGAAATTATGAAGACGCTCGGCGGTACTATCACTCTGATAAGTGAAAGTGGGGTGGGTTCCACTTTTAGTATTCATCTGCCACATGAAGCCGGGGTCTGAGTGAGTCCTCCGCTTGACGAATATCCAATCTTCATTTATTATTGACCAATATACGCCATGGATAAAGGAAAGGATAAGGGAAAGACCTTTGCCGAAGGAACGGTAACCGAAGGGCTGCCGAACGCGTTTTTTCGCGTCGCGCTCGACGACGGACGAACGGTGCTCGCGCACCTCTCCGGTAAGATGCGCCTCTATTATATCAAGGTGCTGCCGGGCGACCGCGTCAGCGTGGAGATGACGCCCTACGACGAAACCAGGGGACGAATCGTGAAGAGGTATAAATAGAAAATGAAAGTCCGCGCGTCAGTGAAAAAAATGTGCGCCAAGTGCATCGTGGTCCGGCGCAAGCGCCGCGTCCGCGTGATTTGTTCTACGCCGAAACATAAGCAGAGACAAGGATGACAAGACGGTGAATTATGGGGCTTGTATTATGAATTATGGATTGGAAGAATTCCCATAATACATAATACAGACCCCATACTTCCATCTTATCAGCATGCGCATCGTCGGCATCAACATTCCCGATAACAAGAAAATCGCATACGCCCTGCCGTACATCTACGGCGTCGGTTTGACGTCCGCCAAAAGCATCCTTGCCGCGACGGGGATCGATCCGGAAAAGCGCAGCCGCGACCTGACGCCGGAAGAAACCAACCGTCTTCGCGAGGCGATTGAAAAAAAATATAAAATAGAGGGCGATCTGCGCCGCGAGATTACGGCAAATATCAAGCGGCTGCGGGAACTCGGAACCAACCGCGGGACGCGCCACATGCGCGGACTTCCCGTCAGAGGGCAACGCACGCGCACCAATTCCCGGACGCGGCGGGGCAACGTGAGAAAAACAATGGGATCGGGAAGAAAACCGGCCTCATCGCCGACGTAACGGTAAAGCCCCTTCCTTCCGTCATTGCGAGCGACCGCAGGGAGCGAAGCAATCCACTGATGTTTCTGGATTGCTTCGTCGTCCCGCAGCAGGACTCCTCGCAATGACGCATGGAATGCGTCACTTTTGAATTTTTAACTTATGGGTAAAAAACGCGTCATACAAAAAAGCGGAGATACGACCGGGCAACAAAAAAGCACCGCGACAAAAGCGCGTGGCGCTGTGCCGTACGCCATCGCGCATATCCAGGCCACCTACAATAACACAAAAATCTCCATTACCGACGATAAGGGCGGTCTTGTCGCGTGGTCTTCTGCGGGCGCTCTAGGGTTTTCCGGCGCCAAAAAAGCAACCCCGTTCGCTGCGGCGCGCGTTGTCGAAGCCCTTGTGGAAAAAACGAAAAAAATGCAATTTGAGAGGATGAATATCCGGGTCAGCGGAGTCGGGTCCGGACGCGACTCGGCGATACGCGCGCTCGCAAACCACGGTTTTCCCATCGCCTCCATCAAAGACGTTACCCCTGTTCCGCACAACGGCCCGAGACCGAAGAAAGTGAGACGGGTGTAATTACAATGCTTCAACTCAAAGAAAAAAAAGAACGCCGGCTCGGGGAACGGCTCTTTCTGAAAGGGGAACGTTGTCTTGGGCCGAAATGCGCTTCCGTGCGGAGAAACTACCCGCCGGGACCCCGCGCAACAAAACACGGAAGGAAAAGTCCGTCCGAATTTTCGGATCTTGCGAGAACCAAGCAAAAAATCCGGTATCTGTACCGGCTTGACGATAAAGCCCTTGAGAGGTATACTAAAACGGCTGCAGAACAGGGCGGGGTATTCGGCAAAAATTTCATTCAGATTCTGGAACGTCGGCTCGACAACATCGTCTTCCGCCTGGGTCTTGCGCTCTCGCGTTCTCATGCGCGCCAGCTCGTCAGCCACGGAAACGTCCTGGTCAACGGCCGCAAGGTCAACATTGCTTCTTACCTTGTCCGCGTCAAGGACACGATCGCGCTGAAGGCGCGTGTGCGTAAAACCGACGCCGCCGCCATGAAGCCGCGGCGCGCTCCGGAACCGCCCCAGTGGTTGTCCGCCGATCCCCAGGCGCGGACCGGAACCGTGACGCGCCTCCCCGATATGGAGGCAACCGAACTCGGAGCTGACCTTGCCAAAATCAAGGAATTTTATTTCCGGTAAGAATGTGCGCGCACACGCGTAGCCCATCACAGGTGTCATTGCGAGGAGTCCTGCTGCAGGACGACGAAGCAATCCATAACGCAAAAACTCTGGATTGCTTCACCTTCGGCTCGCAATGACGGTCGAAATGGATTGCCGCGCTCCCCCTCGACCCGCTTCGCCATAGCGTCAGCGAGGCGAGCAGACTCGGGGTCGCTCGCAATGACGATTAAATAAATCGTCCAACAAGTTTACTTTTTCATTCTCCTTATGATTCCTCTTCCACTCGCTCCCCGTATCATCGAAAAAACCGGCAATCGCGCCGTTTTCGAAATTGAGGCGCTCTATCCCGGCTATGGACACACGATCGGCAACGGCCTCCGGCGCGTTCTTTTGTCGTCTCTCAGAGGGGCCGTCATCACTTCTTTTAAGATGGAAGGCGTTAAGCATGAATTTTCCGCGATGGAGGGTATACAGGAAGACGCCATTGAGATTATGCTTAATCTCAAGCAATTGCGTTTCCGGATGCCCGGCGAAGAACCGGTCGTGATCACCCTGACCGCAAAAGGAGACAAGAGCGTGACCGCGCGCGACTTTAAGATTCCGTCTCCGGCCGAGCTCATCACGCCGGATGCGCACATCGCGACGCTGACAAAAAAAGACGCGCGCCTTGAGATCGAGGCCGTCGTCGAATCAGGACTTGGCTATGTCCCCGCAGAGGCGCGGACAAAGGAAAAAGTCGGGGTGGGAACGGTCGCGCTTGACGCGTCATTCTCGCCGGTCCGATACGTCAATTATGAAGTGGACAACATGCGCGTCGGGGACCGGACGGATTATAATACCGTCCGCCTGACCATTGAGACGGACGGATCTCTCACGCCGGAAGACGCATTCCAGCGCGCGGCGCTCATTCTCGTCGAACAATTTCAAATCCTGACCGAGCGCGTTGTCGCGCCCGACATGCCCGAACGCGCCGCAAAAATCCCGACGCGTGAAAAAACCGACACCAGAGAACCCGAGCCGGAAAAAGCCGCTGAAGAAACGGATACGGCAAAAATTAAACTGGAGGATCTCAAAATTTCACCACGCGTCCTCAAGGTTCTTTCTGATGCGGGCATCAAAACCGTCGGGGGGATCGCGCGCAAACGCGAAGAAACCCTCCGCGAGCTTGACGGAGTGGGCGACAAGGCGATACAAGAAATCAAGAAAGCGCTCGGACACCTCGGAGTCACGCTCAAACAATAAAACCCAAGCATGCGACACAGGAAAAGCGGACGAAAATTCGGGCGCGTTGCCAAACAGCGCACAGCATTGATGAAGGGGCTCGGCTCCTCATTTTTTATCCATGGCGCGATTGTCACCACCGAGGCCAAAGCCAAAGAAATGCGCCCGGTCGTTGAGCGCGCAATCACCCGCGCCAAAGCCGGAACGCTGCAGGCCCGACGAATACTCATTGCGCGGTTTTCATCCGCGGTCGTTGAAAAAATTTTTCAGAGCGCCGAGGCCGCGGCCGGACGTCCCGGGGGATACACGCGCATTATCAAAATGGACGCGCGTCCAAGCGACGGCGCGCGAATGGCCAGGATTGAACTAGTAAAATAACCTTGAAGTATGGATTTTGTATTATGTATTATGGGAATTCCTCCAATCCATAATTCATAATACAAGCCCCATACCCCATATCTTGATGAACTACACCTTTGATGCCGAAAACAAAATATTGGGGCGCCTTGCAACTGAAATTGCCGTCGTCCTCCGCGGAAAAGATAAGCCCGCGTTTGACCCCGCAAAAAGGGCGGACAATACCGTCACGGTGATCAACGCCAACAAAATCCGCGTGACAGGCGACAAAATGCGCCAAAAGCTTTATCGCAGGCACTCCGGCTATCCGGGTGGGCTGAAAGAGGAGGCGCTCGCATCGCTTCTCAAGCGCGATCCCACGGCGGTTCTGCGCCATGCGGTCAGCGGCATGCTTCCGAAAAACAAATCGCGCAAAGTATTTCTGCGTCATCTTATTTTTCGCGATGCGCACTAACGGATGGAGCTGAGGAGGTTTAACCACCAGACCAGCTGCTAATAAACCGTCTAAAAAGTCATTGCGAGGAGTCCTGCTGCAGGACGACGAAGCAATCCAGCAGAAATACTGGATTGCCGCGCTCCCCCTCGACAGACTCGGGGTCGCTCGCAATGACGGATAAGAGGCTTTTTAGACGGTTTCTAAAAAATTTGTCCAAGCCGAATAATCAACATCCATGAACGACGAAACCCCGGAAAATCCAAAGGAAAAACCCGCGCGAAAGCGTAAGGTCGCGACCAAAACCGCGGATGCGCCGCGCAAAAAAACAGCAAAGCCCGAGACGGCGCCAAGCGGCGAGACGCAGGAGCGCGAGCCAGAAAAGGCGCCCGTAGCGGCAAAATCCCCGCGACGTGTCGCAGGCGCGGCGGAAAAATCCGCGCCCGCGAAACCCGAACGCTATTTTGAAGGTGTCGGACGGCGCAAAACAGCCGTTGCCCGCGTCCGCCTTTTTACAAGACCCGGAGATCTTGTCGTCAACGACCGCCCGCACACCGTCTATTTCCCCACCATCGAACTCCAGAAAATCGTGGAGGACGCGATGCAGAAAATGAAATTATGGGGCAAATTCAAGGTGACGGCGAAAATCAGCGGGGGCGGAATCCACGCCCAAGCCGAAGCGTTCCGCCACGGCCTGTCGCGCTGCCTCACAAAATTCAATCCCGATTTCCGCAAACGCCTCCGCCGCGCGGGCTTTCTCACGCGCGACCCCCGCATGAAGGAGCGCAAAAAACCGGGCCTCAAAAAAGCCCGCCGCGCCCCGCAGTGGCGAAAACGATAACTAGATAAAACACCATAAGCAGTAGAAAACCATGGCAACACCACTAAAAATTAAGGACGGGAAAATAATATTACCTGGGTATATTCCTGCTCCGTGGAGAAATGCAGAAATCGAAATTCATGAATACAATCAAAATCGGATTATTTTGGAACGTTCTATTCCCGAAAGGCGGAAAAAAGCGCTCGCCTCACTAAAAGCCGCGGCTGGCATATTAAAAGGGAAGATTCCTGACCCTGTGAGGTGGCAACGTAAAATTCGTAAAGAATGGGATCGGCCTCTTCCTCGGCTTCATGTACACCGTTGATACCAACATTCTCATTTATCATGCCAATGGTGACAAGAAAGTCGTGGATTTTCTTACGGCGCAGTTTGCGCGCGAGGCCCCTCTCTTCCTTCCGGCAGTGGTCTTGGTTGAATTCTTCTCATTTCCCGCACTAACTCCGGAAGCGGAGCGCGTATTCAAGTCCTTGCTGAATTACTTCGTCATTGTATCGCTTGATTATTCTACTACATTGGAAGCGGCAACAGTGCGAAAAACGTATCGGCTGAAACTTGGTGACAGCATCATTGCCGCGTGTGCGTTGATGAAGAAAATTCCTTTGATAACGCGAAATGTCCGCGACTTCAAAAAAGTGAACGGACTGGAAGTCATTGACATTTGACACAACTGGCTCTTGACCAAGATCAAAGAGGATAAACCACCCTGCGCTTCCGGTACAGGGTGGTTTATTTTTCTTGCCTTCGCACCTATCGCCGCGTATAGTGTGCTTAAGAAACCGGTTAACACAACACGCGGGTTATCATAAGATATGGACGAGCATTTTATTATTCGTGGCGGGAAGCCGCTCAACGGGAGTATTGAAATCCGCGGGTCCAAAAACGCCGCGCTTCCGTTTATCGCGGCATGCCTCCTGACCGATGAACCATGCACGCTCGAAAATGTTCCGGCGATTTCCGATGTCAAAACCATGCAGGACATCGCCGCCGGACTGGGCGCCGATATTTCCTGGAACGCCTCCAAACACCACCTAACGATTGCCGCAAAACACCTTACCGGATATGCGCCGGATGAAACACTTTCCCGGAAATTACGCGGATCAATTCTGTTTGCGGGCGCGCTTTTGGGCAGATTGCGAAAGACCGCATTGCCCTACCCTGGAGGAGACGCCATCGGCGCGCGACCCGTCGGCGCGCATCTGGCCGCATTTGAAGCGCTCGGCGTGAAAATCTCCGAAGAACGCGTCATTGAATTGGACGGGAGAGAACTCAAAGGAAACAACGTACTGATGGCAGAACCCAGCGTAACCGCAACGGAAAACATCATTCTCGCCGCAGTCCTGGCTCCGGGACGCACCGTCATCTCTCTCGGAGCGCTCGAACCGCACGTGCAGGAACTCATTTTATTCCTCCAAAAGATGGGCGCGGATATCCGGTGGTCGCATATCGCGCGGATTGAAATCGCGGGAGTCCCACGCCTACACGGAGCAACGCACCGGATCAATCCGGATGAACTTGAAATATCGGGATTTGCCGCGCTTGCGGGTGCAACGCGCTCCGAGATGGCCATCCGCGGAATCCGACGCGACTACCTTGACGCGGTACTTCTCCAACTTGCAAAAATGGGCGTCCAATTCACACTCGCGGATGATGAAATGCGCATCCATAAGCCGTCGGCCGGATACAAAGGATTTCGCATCCAGTCGGGCCTGTACCCGAAACTCGGTTCCGACCACCTGCCGCCGTTTGCGGTCCTCGCAACGCAGGCCGAGGGAACGTCCCTCATCCACGACTGGATGTATGAACACCGGCTCCGCTACCTTCAGGAACTTCAGAAAATGGGCGCCAATTGCGAAATTCTGGATCCGCACCGCGCGCGTATCACCGGACCCACAGTCCTTTTCGGCTGCCCTATTGACAGTCTGGACATCCGCTCCGGCATGACCCTCGTTATCGCCGCCCTTGTCGCGGACGGCGAATCAACAATCGCGCATATCAATCATATTGATCGCGGCTACGAAAATATTGACGGCCGTCTCCGCGCATTGGGCGCGGACATCGAGCGAGTAAAGAGTAACGAGTAGTATCGTCATTGCGAGGAGTCAGACGATCCCTCGCTTCCCTCGGGACAGGCTCCGCAATCCAGAGGGAGTCGTCATTGCGAGGAGTCCTGCTGCAGGACGACGAAGCAATCCATTTCGGCTCGCAATGACGATTAAAATGGATTGCCGCGCTCCCCCTCGACAGACTCGGGGTCGCTCGCAATGACATAAACAGGATTTCTTTCTTTACTCCTTCTCACCATGTTCATCCGCAAAATCGGAATTGATCTCGGCACGGCAAATACAATCGTTTTTGTGCCGAAAAAAGGCGTGGCCGCAAACGAGCCGTCGGTCGTTGCGGTCTCGCAGGACGACAACCGCGTGCTCGCGGTCGGACTTGAGGCGCGCGAGATGATCGGACGCACACCCGAAACCATTGTCGCCTACCGTCCGCTCCGCGACGGCGTCATTGCGGACTACCGCGTTACCGAAGCGATGCTCCGCTACTTTATTGACAAAGCGGGCGGCCGCGTGCGGCTCTTCCGTCCGGACGTCATGATCTCGGTTCCCGCGGGCGTCACATCAACCGAGCGACGCGCCGTCATCGAGGCCGCGCTCCACGCGGGCGCAAAAGCCGTATATCCCGTAAAAGAGCCGGTCCTCGCCGCAATCGGCGCTGGCATCCCCATCAACGAGCCCGTCGGACACATGGTCGTGGACATCGGCGGAGGAACGACGGATGTGGCCGTCATTTCTCTCGGCGGGATCGTCACCGCAACGTCCGTCAAAGTCGCGGGAGACAAACTGGATCAGGCCATCGCGGACTATATCAAGAAAACGTATAACCTCGCCATCGGCGATCGCACCGCCGAAGACATTAAAATCCAGATCGGCACCGCAATTCCCGTGGACAATAAGCACCTCGTCATGGAAATAAAGGGAAGGAATTTCATGACCGGCCTTCCCCAAGTCATCGAAATCACGGCAAACGAGACCGCGACGGCAATTGCGGAAGAATTGGACGAAATCATCCGCGCGATTAAAACCGTCCTCCACGAGACGCCGCCGGAACTCTCCGCCGACATCATGGATAAAGGGATTGTGCTCACCGGCGGCGGCGCGCTTCTCCGCAACATTGACGCGCTCATTGTCCAGGAAACAGGCGTGCCTGCGCACGTTGCCGAGGAACCGCTCCTCTGCGTTGCGCGCGGCACCGGAATCGCGCTTGAACATTTAGAGGTCTACAAGAGAAGCATCATGACGAAGCGGTAAGAAAAAGGTGGCGCAAAATATGGATCAAAAAATCTGTCAAAACTGTGAACGGGGATTTGCCATCGCGCCGGAGGATTTTGTGTTTTACGAAAAGATCAAGGTCCCCCCACCGACGTTTTGCCCGGGTTGTCGGCTACAAAGGAGGTTGGCGTTTAGCAACGCCTTTTCTTTGTACAAGCGCACGTGCGATCTTTGCGGTAAAGAAGTGCTATCGCGCTATTCACCTGATAAAACGTACCGGGTGTTTTGTCCGCAATGCTGGTGGTCGGACAAATGGGACGCGCTCGAATACGGGCGCGAATATGACTTTTCCCGGCCGTTCTTTACGCAATTCAACGAGCTTTGGCACGATGTCCCGCTGCTGGGCCTTTCCATTGATCTCCAGAGCGCCATCGAGTCGCCGTACACGAATCACGTTGGTCATCTCAAACAATGCTATCTCATATTCTCCGCAGACTACAACGAGAATTGCTTCTACGGCTATATCCTGGCCCAGTGCAAGGACTGCAGCAACTCCAGCTTCATCAATGCATGCGAATTTTCACACGATCTGTTTCACTGTTACAAGGATTATCGCGTTATTTCCTCCCAATATACGGTTTCCTCCCACGATTGCGCATTTCTTTGGCAATGCGCAAATTGCCAAAACTGTTTTCTTTCTGCCAATCTCCGAAACAAAAAATACTATATCTTGAATACGCCGTACTCGCCCGAGGAATATCGCCGGAAGATGAAGGAATACGACCTGGGTTCTTATCGGGCATACACCCGATTGCAGGAGGAAGGACGCGCGCATCGGCTGAAATTTCCAGTCAAGACATTCTGGCAGGAATTCTCGCGCGACGTGAGCGGTCTCTTTGTGTTCCAATCGAAAAATTGCAAGCAATGTTTCGAGGTGATCGGTGCGGAGAATTGCAAATACGTCTCCTTCATACTCGGTCCCACCGTAAAAGACAGCTACGACTACACCAGTTGGGGAGCGAATGCGGAATTGATGTATGAATGCCTGGTGGCGGGCGAGAATGCGCACAATGTGAAATTCGGCGAAGAGACCGGCATCAATTTATACGATGCCGATTACACGAAGCTCTGCATCGGGGGTTCGAATCTTTTCGGGTGCATCGGGGTACGGAAGAAATCGTATTGCATTCTAAATAAACAATATACGAAAGAAGCGTATGAAGCGCTGGTGCCCAAAATAATCCGGCAGATGAACGATGTACCTTATCGCGATACACGAGGGAGAGAGTATCGCTATGGGGAATTTTTTCCGATTGAACTTTGTCCTTTCTCATATAATGAAACAATCGCGCAGGCATATTTTCCATTATCCGAGAAAGAAATCAATGAAGAAGGATATAGCTGGAAACCCGTTGAACGCGCGTCGCACACGGTGACCCTCCCGGCGCGTGATCTGCCCGATCATATCAAGGACGCGGATGATTCCCTTTTGCGACAAATCATCGGATGCGCACGATGCAACAGGGCATATCGTGTTATCCCGCAAGAGATCGCGTTCTATAAGAAAATGAACGTACCCATACCGCGTGAATGTTTCTATTGTCGGATAGACGCAGTGCTCAAAGAACAGCCGCACCCCATACGCCGATGGCAACGAACTTGTCACTGCTCGGGGAAGAATTCCGACAACGGCGTCTATACCAATCAAACTCCGCATGCTCACGGTTCTGCCCATTGTCCAAATGAATTTGAAACCTCGTATGCCCCCGACCGGAAGGAAATTGTGTATTGCGAAGCGTGTTATAATAGTGAAGTGGCGTAATATGCTCATCGGGCACGAACGGCAAATTGCGTATCTGGAACGGGTTCGAAAAAACGGCAAGCTCGCGCATGCGTATCTTTTTCACGGACCGGAGCACATCGGGAAGCATAAAGTTGCGCTGGCGCTCGCGCAAGCATTTTATTGCGAGCATGGTGATAAGATTTTGTCTGTCTGCCATTTGGGGGGTCTCGAAAAAGCAAAGAAACTCTGTCCGGATTGCAGCCGCATCGCGCGTTCCGTCCATCCGAACGTTATTGTTCTCGGCAGTGACCAAAGCCAGGCCTCAAAAAAATCCGTCCCGGACAAATCGTTTGCGATCAGCATTGACGACGTCCGCAATATCAGAAAGCAACTAACCATAATGGCCGCAGCGGGCCGGTGGCGCGTATTTATTTTCGACGGGGCGGAACGCCTCACGCGCGAGGCGGCAAACGCCCTTCTCAAGACCCTTGAGGAACCCCATCCGGGGACGCTTTTTCTCCTCACCACAAGCCAACCCGACGCCATCCCTCCGACTATTGCATCGCGCTCCGCAACGCTCAATTTCCACCTCGTTCCCGATGCGATCCTTGCCTCATCGGCAAAACAATACGCCTCCGATCCCGAACTCATCCAAGAGGCGGTCCGCCACGCAACGGGCCGTCCCGGACGACTTATATCCTTTCTCACCGATCCGAAAGAGCGACAACGCGTGGCCCAACGTGCAAAACAGATCTCTCTGCTGCTCAGTGGCGACACGCTTGATGCGCTCGCGATTTCCGCTGCGGTCTGGCAGGACCCGGCCGAGACGCGACGTCTGACCGAGGACGTCATTTTGTCTCTTCGCGCCCGTCTCTTGCAATATTTTTCATCTTATGGTAAAATAATTTCTATTACTGACTCGCTCAAGCGCATTGAAAGCGTACGACACATGATGGATCGAACGGCGATCAACCGGCGTCTCGCAATGGAGGTTCTCCTGACAGAGGCGCAGAAAACAAATGAAAGCCAAAATCTTTCTCGGTATTCTCATACTTGGAATCATACTTCTTTTCGTCATTCCGATGGCGCTTGGCATCGGCGGCTTTGGGAATGACCGAAACCCGGAGACGCAAAAAGCAGAGGATAACCGCATACCGTTGCTCATCCGATCCCGCGATCAGGGTCAAACATGGTCGTATGCGCGCGCCGCTCAACCAACCGCCAAAAAGAGTTCCCCGGCGCCGTCTCCGACGCCATCTGACCTCGCGCTCCTCAGAGCTACGCAGATTATTGATGTCATTTTCCACCCATCCGATCCGAGTATCGTGTTCATCGGCACAAAGGACGCCGGACTTTGGAAAAGTGCCGACGCGGGCAGCCAATGGCGGCATACCCTCGACGATCCAAATGGCCTCCGCGCCACAAGCACGGTGTATCGGATCGCGATCAGCCCGTCGCGCCCGGGCATCGTGTATCTCGCGGTCTTCCAGAATCATCGCGGCCGCGTTCTGAAAAGCATTGACGCGGGACAAACATTCCGCGAGGTCTTCTTCACTCCGGCCCCGGAGGTCGGCATCCCGGCGCTCGCCGTTGATCCGCACGATTCCGATCATGTCCGAATCGGCACCGGACAAGGCGGCCTCATTGAAACCGCGGACGGCGGCAGCACATGGGCGACTGAGAAATGGTTTGGCGGCGCTATCACCAATTTTTTTATGGCGCCGGATGACTTCGACCAAATGTATATCACGACCGCGGAGGGAAAAATATTTGAGCCCAACGACCAGCCGGATAAACCGGAAGAAAAATGGAAAGATGTGACCACCACCTTCGCAAAATCCGCAATGGGACGGCCGCGCGTCCAATATTCTCTCTTTGGCGGAGCATCCATCACGCCAGCAACGGGCCAGCGGATCATCGCCGATCCCGATGACTTCACCTCCCTCTATACGACATCCGCAAACGGGATTTCCCATTCGGCGGATGCTGGAAAAACCTGGAAAACCATTGATACTCTGATTCCGCCGGGCACGTCTCCTGATGTCCGCGACATTGCCGTCAGCCCCCGCGACTCCAGTTCGCTCTTCGCCGTTGCCAACGGCCAGCTCCACGAAACAAAAGACGGCGGCAAAACCTGGGCGCATAAGCAAATCCCCGGCATCCCGGGTCTCCGCCGCATCTTCGTCCATCCGCTCCAGCCGGACATCTTTTTTGCCCTGGTCGGGGAGTAATGCCATTGCACCAAGCGGGCCAACCCGCTATACTCAAAGCAATGGCAAGCATAGACGACCAACTAAAAGACGCCGTGGATAAATTCAAAATCCGCATCCAACAGTTCCGCACCGGGCGCGCAACGCCCGCGCTTGTTGAGGATATTGTCATTGACTATTACGGAACGCCGACACCCCTGAAGGCCGTTGCGGCCATTTCCAACCCGGAGCCCCGCCAGCTCCTCATCCAACCATGGGATAAAGGGGTCGTACAGAATATCGAAAAAGCGATTCAGACCTCGCCCCTCGGCATCAACCCCGTCACCGAACGGACGCAAATCCGCATTACGATTCCGTCGCTGACCGAAGAACGGCGCAAAGAACTTGTCCGACTCCTCGGTGCCGCGACCGAAGAGGCGCGCATACTGGTCCGGCGCGTCCGCGAAGACGAGATGAAAAATATTGACCGCCGCGAAAAAGCGGGCGACATGTCGGAGGATGAAAAATTCCGCGCGCGCGAGAGTGTCCAAAAATCCGTTGATACCGTAAACAAAGAAATTGACGCGCTGCGGGAAAACAAAGAAAAAGAAATAATGACCGTATAAGATAAAGAAGGATGCCCAAACAGCGTTTAGACGACATCCTCATCACAAGAGGACAGGCAAAAAACAGGGAAAACGCATTCGTCCTTATCACATCCGGCCGCGTGCTCGCAAACGGCCAAAAAGCCGTCTCAGGCAGTCAGATGATTCCGGACGGCGCGCACGTTGATGTCCGCGGATTGCCCCCGAATGTCGGCAGGGGAGCGGAAAAACTCGCGTATGCGCTGAATAGTTTCCACGTCTCACCCGACGGCAAAATATGCCTGGACGTCGGCGCGGCCACCGGCGGTTTTACACAAGTACTGCTTCAACGCGGCGCAAAAAAAGTATATGCCGTAGACACGACAAGAGGAAAACTCGCGGACATAATCCGACGCGACCCGAGAGTGATCGTCATGGAAAAAACAGACATCAGGGACGTCATCTCGCTGCAGGACGCCATTGACGTTATCGCAATTGACGTCTCGCTCGTCTCCCTCCGCCACATCCTCGCGCATTTGGCGCGCGCGCAATTCTTCACCTTAAAAACAATCGTCCTTGCGCTTTTCAAACCGCAATACGAGACGCGCGATCCTGCGCATCTGAGGGGCGGCATCATTCGCAACGACGACATCCGCGACGAACTGCTCCGTCAATTCACCGGCTGGCTCCGCGAGAATCATTGGACAATCCTCCGCCAAACCCCATCTCCCATCCGCGGCTCCAAAGGGAACATTGAATATCTTTTTTACCTTACCCTCAAGGAAAATTTAGAAAAAATGGCTCAATAATATGCTCATATTTTTCCTCATCGTTGTCCTCATCGCCCTCCTCATTCTCGTCCACGAAGCCGGGCATTTTTTTGCCGCGCGCCTCATGGGTGTACGCGTGGAGGAATTCAGCATCGGGTTCGGTAAAGTTCTCACCGCGCGCATTCGTAACGGCGTCCAATATTCCCTCCGGCTTCTTCCCTTCGGGGGGTTCGTACGCATGTACGGCGAGGAAAAAAGAGTCAGCGATGATCCCCAGAGTTTCAGCGCGCAACCGGCGCGAAAGCGTTTTGTCATCCTTGTGGCTGGCGTCTCCATGAACATCATCGCGGGCTGGCTTCTCTTTTCGGCATCGGCCGCCATCGGCATACCGACTCTTGCGGGCGAAACCGACAGCGCCGTTCCCGTCTCCATCATTGCGGTCTCGCCCGACAGTCCGGCTGAGCAGGCCGGACTCCGATTTGGCGACCGCATCCGCGAGCTCCGCGCGGACGATATGACAATCGCCGTGGACACCGAAGAAGACGTCATTGAATTCATGGATGCTTACCGCGGTGAAGAAATCACCATCGTCATTGCGCGAGGGGAAACAACAACAAATATCGCTATCACGCCGCGCGCAACCCCGCCGGAAGGCGAAGGGCCGCTCGGCGTTTCTCTCGCGCGCCTCACCATTGAACGCGTGCCCCTCTATCTTGCGCCCATCGAGGGAGCAAAAACCCTGTATCGCACGACCATCGCCACATTCCAGGGTTTCGGTTCGCTCATTGCGACGATCTTTACCGAGGGCCGCGCGCCTGCGGAACTCTCCGGCCCCGTGGGAATATTTTTTTTCGGCTATGATCTTTTCCTGATCGGCGCCTCATACTTCCTCCAGTTTGCCGGAATTATCTCGGTCAACCTCGCCATCATCAATCTCCTTCCGATTCCGGTTCTCGACGGCGGATGGGTGCTTTTTCTTGCAATCGAAAAAATCCGCGGCGCGCGCCTTTCCGAAAGCACCGAGCGCCGGATCCTTGCCGGAGGCATCGCGTTTCTCGCAAGCATCATGCTCTTTGCCACATACCACGACATCCTCAAAAACGGCCCGCGCATTTGGGATGGAATAAAAATGTTTTTGCCGTAAGACGGCGGAGATGAAACGCTACGACTATCTTATTATCGGCGGTGGAGTCGCGGGCGTGACCGCGGCCGAGACCATACGGGCCGGGGACGAACGCGCCACAATCGGCATTGTCTCGGTTGAACCGCATCCACTCTATTCGCGCGTCCTCCTGCCCTCCTATCTTAAGGGACGCGTGAACCGCGAGGCGGTTTTTTTGCGCTCTGCCGACGACTTCATCAAAAAAAGAATTGATCTTCTGATGAATGAAGAAGCCGTCTCCCTTGATACAATACGCGGCGTTACCGTGCTCGCAAGCGGCCAAAAAGCATACTGGACATCCCTCCTCATTGCATCCGGCGGCCGGGTCATGCCCTGGGGCAACGCGGAGGACCAATCCGTCATCTACCGGCTCCAGACCATTGACGACGCGGACCGGATCCGCAAAAATATGCCCCGCGCGAGAACGCCAGTTGTCGTGGGCTCGTCGTTTATCGCGCTCGAATTTCTCGAAATTTTCGCCGAGAACGGCCTTACCCCCGCGCTTCTTTCTCAGGCGTCGCGATATTTCGACGCCGCCCTGGACGACGAAGGCGGCGCAATGATAGCCGACCATCTCCAACGCCGCGGCATCACGCTTCATTTCAATGACGGCATCGCAGAAATGATCGTCCAGGACGATGACGCGGACATCACCACGCGCCGGGGCGACATGCTCAAAACCAACACTGTCGCCGTCGGCATCGGCATTCAGCCGAACGTCGCTTTCCTTGCCGGATCCGACATTGAACACTTTGCAGGCGGCGTCAACGCCGACGCGTTTTTAGAAACCAACCATCCAAACGTCTTTGCCGCTGGCGATATCGCCTATTTTTTGGACCCCGTTACCCGCGTGAGCCGCAGAGTGGGGAACTGGACCAACGCGGTCCTGCAGGGAAAAATCGCGGGGCACAACATGCTACATAAAAAGAATAAGCAAGAATTCCGCGCGATACCCTCCTATACCATTACCAACTTCGGATGGAACATCACAATGGTCGGCGACTGCAACCCCGAAGGAACGACGACCATGACGCGTCGCTCGCCGGATAAATTTTTATACGAACGTTTTTTCCTCAAGGACGATATTTTGGCCGGGGCTTTCCTGATCAACGCCTTCCGTGATAAAATTCCCTTGACGCGCCTGATCGAGCGCCAAACGCATCTCGGGGATGCCGCTTCCGCCCTTCGGGACGACGCATTTGACATCAGCTCCATTGCGCCGTAAAATTCCATATTATGGACGATACAACACCAACACAATCCACAGAGCACAATACAACATGGCCGCGCCCCGAACCGCGCGATAGCGGGACGTCTTCCAATAAGACCATTCCCGGCTCCATTCTACTCGCGGGGGTGTTAGTTGCCGGAGCCATTATCTACTCCAATTACGGCAAAGGTCCGGCCCCGTCGGCCCAGGCACCAGCCCCGTCAGGCGCGGCTGCGGCGGGTGCCGCGGTTATCACGGACGAACTCCTCACTGATCCGAAAGATCCGGTCCTGGGCAATCCTAATGCGCCCGTAACCATTGTCGAGTTCAGCGATTTTCAATGCCCGTTTTGCAAGAGATTTTTCGACACTGCCGAGCGCCAAATCATAGATCAATATATCAAGACGGGAAAGGCGAAATTGATTTATCGCGATTTTCCTTTGGACGAAATCCATAAACGCGCGCGGCCCGCGGCCATCGCCGCCCAATGCGCGCATGCGCAGGGACAATTTTGGAAATACCATGATCTTCTTTTCAGCCGCCAGGCCGAACTGGTAACGCTCGATTTTACGGCGCTTGCGCGCGAAATCGGACTCAACGACGCGCAATTTACGCGCTGCCTCGGCGACAAAGCCATCGCCGATTCCGTGGAAAACGACTATCAGGAAGGAATCCGCCTTGGCGTCCGCGGCACTCCGGCCTCCTACGTCAACAAAACGGAAATATCGGGCGCCCAGCCCTTCAGCGTCTTCCAGCAAGCGATTGACGCGGCATTGAAGTAAAATACGAATATCTTAAAGGTAGCGTAACACGTCGTAGTCGTCATTGCGAGGAGCAGCAGCGACGAAGCAATCCATACGCAGAAACCCTGGATTGCCGCACGCGCCCTCGACAGACTCGGGGCGCTCGCAATGACACCGGGAATAGTTTCTTTACTCTATCTTCATGGCCAACGTTACCATCTACACAACTCCGACCTGCGTTTACTGCAAGATGGCGAAGGACTTTTTTGATAAAAATAACGTCCCCTATACCGAAAAGGATGTTGTGGCCGACTCTGCCGCGCGTGACGCCATGATCGCCAAATCCGGCCAGATGGGCGTTCCCGTAATAGACATAGACGGCAAACTCACCATCGGATTCGACCAGCCGCGGATCAAGGAATTATTGAATCTCTGACATCTCGCCCATAAAGAGAGGTGATTTCCCCCTTTATCAAAGGGGGAATTAAAGGGGGATTTTTTCATGCTCTACGACGTCATTATTCTGGGCGGCGGCCCGGCAGGATGCGCGGCCGCGGTCTATACCGCCCGCAAGCAATTAAAAACCCTCCTCATCACCGAATCCTTCGGAGGGCAGTCCATAGTATCCGCCGATATCCAGAACTGGATCGGCGAAAAAACCATTTCCGGGTTTGATCTCGCAAAGAAATTTGAGGAGCACGCGCGCGCTTTTCCCGATATGGTAGAAGTCCGCATGCCCGAACGCGCCGCAGCCGTGCGGAAAATTGCCGCGCAAAATAACGGCGGTCGCGAATATGATTTTGAGGTCCAGACCGACCATTGCGGCACGTATACGGGCAAGACGCTCATTCTTGCGATCGGCGCCCGCCGCCGAAAACTCAATGTCCCCGGGGAGGAAAAATTCAACGGCAAAGGGGTTGCCTACTGCTCCACATGCGATGCGCCGCTTTTCGGCGGCAAGCGCGTCGTGGTGGTCGGCGGGGGCAACGCCGGACTTGAGGCAACCCTTGATCTCATCCCGTACGCGACCAAAATTTACCTCATGGAATACGGCGATGCGCTCAAGGGCGATCCCGTCACCCAGGAGCGCATCCGGCAAGATCCAAAAGTTGAGATCATCTTTAATGCCGCGACACAGACAATCCGCGGCAGCACATTTGTGGAGCATCTCGACTATCTGGACCGCGCGACGAACAAGACGAAAACGCTGGACGTAGAAGGCGTTTTCGTGGAGATTGGATCGGTGCCGAACTCTGAGATCGTCAAAGACCTGGTGGAACTGGATAAATACGGACAGGTGGTGATTGATTCCAAACACGCGTCCACGTCGCTTCCGGGCATATTCGCTGCTGGTGACATCACCGACGATCCGTATAAGCAAAACAACATCTCAGCCGGAGACGCGGTCAAAGCCGCGCTCGCCGCATACGCCTATCTCCAGAAACGCGACAAACAGCCGCCTGCGGCGGCATAGGCATGAAGTATGGAGCCTGAATTATGAATTATGGGTTCGGAATTTTCCATAATTCATAATACATATCCCATAATTCATTTCTCAGGAATGACTATCCCCAAAATTGCCATCAACGGGTTCGGACGCATCGGGCGCTCCTTTTTTCGGGCGGCGTTCGGTCATCCGGATTTCGATATTGTCGCGGTCAACGACCTGACAAGCCCCGAGAATCTTTGCTACCTCCTCAAATACGATACGGCCTACGGCCGATACGACAAAAAGGTGGAGACGCGTGAACGCTCCCTCGTGATAGACGGGAAAGAAGTCGAAATTCTTTCCGAAAAAGACCCCGCGGCCCTGCCGTGGCGCGACCGTGGAATTGATATCGTCATTGAATCAACCGGTTTTTTCGCAAGCGACGAAAAAGCGCAGGCCCATCTTGATGCCGGAGCGCGACGCGTTGTCATCACGGCGCCCGCAAAAGGCGAACGCGTTACAACCGCGCTTGTCGGCGCAAATGACGACCGCTTTCAATCCGCGCATCCCATCACGTCCAACGCCTCCTGCACCACCAACTCCGTTGTCCCGGTGCTCGCGCTCCTCAACGAGGGTTTCGGAATTGAGCGTGCCGCAATGACAACGGTGCACGGCTACACCGCGACGCAAAAACTAGTGGACGGGCCGGATGAAAAAGACATGCGCCGCGGCAGGGCTGCCGCAGCCAATATCATCCCCACCTCCACCGGAGCTGCGGAATCCGTCACAAAAGCGCTGCCGGAACTGGAGGGAAAATTTACGGGGACCGCTCTCCGTGTTCCCGTGCTCACCGGATCGCTCAGCATCACGACGGCCGTGCTCGCGCGTCCGGCCTCAACCGGGGACATCAATAATTTTTTCCGCCAAAAAGCCGCGGAGCCGCGCTGGGCGCCAATCGTCAAAATCTGTGAAGACCCGATCGTCTCCTCCGATATCGTGGGCGAGCCCCATGGCGCAATCATTGACCTGACACTCACCGATACCATCGGCAATCTCGCGACTGTTTTCTCCTGGTACGACAACGAAGCGGGATACACCGCCACGCTCATAGAGCATGTCAGGCGAGTGGCACAATTCTTAAATTGACGGAAGCGACCGATAAAGCCCGTCCGACCCAGCGCCGGACGGGCTTTTTTTTCGCGCTTTTTCGTGTTATTCTCATCGAGAGGAAGCGGAATATCCCATTATGAACCATCTCGTCCTTTACCGGAAATATCGCCCGATGGCATTTGACGATATCGTCGGGCAGGACCATATCGTCCGGCCAATCACCAACGCCATCAAGACGAACCGCGTCGCGCACGCGTATCTTTTCGCGGGGCCACGCGGCGTAGGCAAGACCACGATTGCTCGCCTCATCGCAAAATCGCTCAACTGTACTGGTGCAGTGAGACCCTGCAATTCCTGCGCCTCGTGCGCAGAGTTCAACGGCAATCGCGCTCTCAACGTGATCGAGATTGACGCGGCCTCCAACCGCGGCATTGACGAAATCCGGGCGCTCCGCGAATCCGCGCGCTTCGCTCCCCCAGGCGGCTCCTTCAAAACATATATCGTGGACGAATGCCACATGCTGACCAAAGAGGCCTTCAATGCGCTCCTCAAAACGCTGGAAGAGCCCCCGACGCATGTGGTCTTCATCCTCGCCACAACCGAGATTGAAAAAATGCCCGCGACAATCGTCTCGCGCACCCAGCATTATACGTTCCGCCGACCGCCGATTTCCGCGGTCGCCTCCCGCCTCGGCGCAATCGCGAAAAAAGAAAAAGTTGCGCTCGCGCCCGAGGCCGCGCATCTGATCGCGCGCGCCGGAGAGGGGTCCCTCCGCGACGCGGAAAGCATTCTCGGGCAAATCATGGCCGCGGAAGACAAAAAAATAACCTCAACGGAAGTGGAGGATATCCTCGGCCTTCCCAAAAGCGAGGCCGCGCAAAAATTGTTTTCCCTCATTGCAGAGAAAAACCCGGCCGGAGCGCTCGCGCTTGTTCAGGAACTTGCCGACGCGGGTAGCGACACCGTAGCGCTTCTCCGCCTGCTCCTCCGCTATTTCCGCCACGCGCTCCTTCTGCGTCTGGACGCCGCCGCTGCTCCGCGGTTTGCGGAGGATATGCTGCCCGCGGAGCGCGACTGCATCGCAAAAAATCTCCCGCATTTAGACGAGCCCATCCTCACCCGCGCGGTGCTCACGATCACCGACAATCTCCAGCGCTTCCGCGCCTCTCCCATTCCCCAGCTTCCACTTGAGATAACGATCCTGGAAATCCTGGCGGATCAGTCCGAACAATCGCCGCAAGAAAAATTATCCGCGTAAAGCGCATTATTGCCGGGTAGTGTAATTGGCAACACGCCTGCCTTTGGAGCAGGAAACTCTAGGTTCGAGCCCTAGCCCGGCAGAAAAACTGTGACCCCTACCGAGAGGAGTTAATGCTATGAAAAACAAACACCTCGCGGGCCTTTACGCGAGCGATAAAATTGCTCAATACTATAAACGAGCCAAACGCGGTAAGAAGGATGCAACCGGAGGGATTGACGCCGAAGTGTTGGAATACCTCCGAATGATACTGCCCAAATGCTTGAAAGGAAAAGATGCGATTGAAATCGGCTGCGGAGATGCGCGATGGAGCAAAAATCTTTACGCGCGCGGAGCTCGAAATGTTGTGGGCCTTGATTCAAGCAGCGATATGATTAAGCTCGCAAAAGCAGAAGAGCGACGCACAAGGTCACGGCGCCTATCCATCCATAAAGGAGATATGAGGGACTTGCCTTTTCCGGACGAATCATTCGATCTGGCGCTTTCCAGCTTCAGCATCATGTATTTTCGAGAGAACGAGTTACGTCACATCGTGCACGAGGTCGCTCGAATTTTGAGATTCGGCGGAAGTTTCTATATCGCGACGAATATCGTTTATTTACGGGAAGAAAACTCGAATGCGTTCGAAAAGCTCAAGAATGAAATTGTTCCTCTACAGCTTGGATTCGGAGACGAACTCATGTCTACCGAAAACGCGGTTCAAACGATGCCACAGTTCAAGGCCGCTTTTGAAACGAGCCGCCTGAACATACAAGATGAAAAATGCTTTGCTCCCGTTGGTATAGCCATACCCCAGGGGTATATCTACCGTGATTGCTTCGCACTGGGAAAAGCGGTATTTACTCTCGCCAAACAAACGCGTGTGGTATAATAAAACTATCGTCAATATACTATGCATAAAAAAACTCTTTGGGTACTCATCATAGGATGTTCGGCCATACTCGCATTCATTATTTCCTTTACGTTGCAACGGCAACGCGCTCACTATGCACGCGAGCCAAAAAAGGTCACCGTTCAATTAAAGTGGAAGCATCAGGCGCAGTTTGCCGGAATTTATGCGGCGAAAGAAAAGGGCTTCTATAAAGCTGCGGGTTTGGATGTACACATTGAACGCGGCGGACCGGATCGACCCCCTATCGCCAACGTCCTCGGCGGACAAGCGGAATTTGGCGTCGCCGGAGCCGATGATCTACTGGTTGCCGTTTCGGAAGGAAAACCGATTAAGGCGATCGCAGCAATTTATCAAGAAAATCCGGTCGTCTACTTTGCACTCAAATCATCCGGCATCGAGACGCCTCAGGACTTTATCGGTAAAAGGGTCGGTGTACGAAAGGGCACCGGGACCTACTACACATATATTGCGATGCTTCGTAACTTAGGCATTGATCAAAAGAACATTATTGAAGTGCCGGCCGACACTTCTGAAATTACTCCCTTACTTGAAAAAGCAGTTGACGTATGGCCAGGCTTCAGAACGAATGAACCCAAGGCGGCAGAACGAATGGGATACGCGGTCAACCTCATAAAACCTGAAGAATTCGGCGTGGATATTTATGCGGATGTGCTCATCGCGAGGCAGAGGACGATTGATGAAAAGCATGAGCTGGTACGCGCATTTGTGCAAGCAACCTTAAAGGGCTGGGAATGGGCAGTAGCCAATCAGGAAGAAGCGGTGGACATAACCATGCAATACGTAGAGGATTCAACGCGAGAAATTCAGCAGGACATGCTCGAAGAGACGGCGGTATTGGTGAAACGCTCCTCGGCAACGAAAATCGGTCAGATTAACTTTTCGAAATGGAACCGCACCTACGCCCTATTGCGTCAGTACGGGGTCATTTCCAAAGATAAGGACATCAGCGCCACATACACTACGGAATTTTTGCGGTAGTGATCATCTAAAAAAGTCGACGGTTTATTCGTAAGAGCAATAACGCATATGAACAAAAAAATTCTTATCGGGGTTTTTCTCGTCCTGGTGGTTGGAGGGATGCTATTGGTATGGCGGCAAAACAATACGGGAAGGGGAGATCAGCGCGTACCCACAGAACTCAAGAAAGTAAGCATCAGCTTAAAATGGCTTGGCCAAACGCAATTTGCCGGGCTGTATGTTGCCAAAGACAAGGGGTTTTACCGGGATGCCGGTTTGGACGTTACGATTCGCGAGTGGGATTTTGCGGGAAATCAGGAAAAGGATTTTGCCGAACGAAAAGACGATTTTGCCATGTTAAATCCCATTGAATTGTTAAAAGCGGTCGACAGGGGACTCGATTTCCGGGCGCTCGCGGTGATCTATCAGGACGCTTCGTGGGCCATGCTTACCCTGCAAGAAAGCGGCATCAAAACTCCCGCGGATTTCCGGGGCAAGGTGCTGGGCATTAAAGGAGACACGGATGACGGAAAAATTATTTACCCCGCGCTGCTCAAAACCTTCGGGATCGATAAAAGCGAAGTCACGATAAAGCCCATTGGATTTGAAACCGGCCCCGAGGTAGACGATGTCGTCGCCAAGCGCGCCGACGTAATCAATCTTTACCGCACCGACCAGGTATATTTATTCGACAAGCGCGGTCTGAAGTACAACCTCATTTTCCCTGAAAATTTTGGCTTTGCAATGAACGGAGATCTCTTGGCAACGACGCAGCGTCTCATTGACGAGGACCCGAATGTCGTACTGAGGTTTGTAGAGGCGACGCTCAAAGGCTGGAGACACGCGATCGCCTACCCCGACGAAGCGGTCGACATTACCATGCGGTATGTGACAAACGAAACGTATAAGGATCGGGAGCTTGAAAAATTTATCCTGGAGAAAAGCATTCCCTTGATTCAACCCTCCGGCCCGGAGAAACTCGGAAACATACAGTTTGTTCGGTGGCAAACGTTATACGAGGCCATGCGCTCAAACGGATTGCTCGAAACCGAGTTTGACGTCAACAAGGTATTTACACGAAAATTTTTGAAATGACAATCCAACATTCATGATGCTAACGCAGAAGATCTCGTTAAGCATTTTTGTTACCGCGATCCTTACCGCCGGGGCCATAGGATTTTTTGTGTTTACCACCGCTAAATCAGGCCTCGAAACGGCCATTGGAGATAACCAGCTGGAAGTCACCCGCCAAACCATGGATAAAATTGACCGCTTGTTGTACGAGCGGTATCTCGACATCTCAACTATTGCGGCGAATGACAGCTTGGAGTCCTTTTTTATGAAGGGAGAATCCGTCGTCAACGAAAATTTGGCGCGCGAATTTCATGAGAATACCATCCTTACCGGCCCCTGGGATCTTTTATACGCGGTGAATACGAGCGGCGTCGTAGTCGTCTCTACTAAAAAAGAGGAGATCGGGAAATTCGTCTCAGAGTATCTGCAGAGAAACACGGTCATTGAACAGGCGCTACAAAGAAAAGTGTACTACTCCGATCTCGTCATGGCCGACGAAACGGGCAAACCCACGATTTTGTTTGCTGCGCCGGTGCGAAGTCGAGAACTTGGTCGTCCCGTTGTGGGGGTGGTTATTGGAAATTTCAGCTGGGCGGTGGTGTCCGAAATTCTCGAGGAACTCGTTGAAAAAGCCCGCCTGTACAACGCCGAAGGATTTCTGATCGGATCTTCGGATGCCGACGAAAACAGGAATGATTTATTGCGGGACGACCGGCTTGATCCGGTTGTCCAGAGTGCATTAAAAGAGCGTGAGACGTCCGGCATATTCCCTTCGTCAAAAACAAGTGTTTCAATTTTGGCCTCTCATACGCGACAACTCGGATACCTGAACTATAAAGGGGACGGATGGAGACTCGTCATAGAAACGCCCACGGATATTGCTTTTACGCCGGCACTCAGAGAAGCACGGGATCTTGCGCTCGTATCGGTCATCCTGAGTATCTTGGCCGCATTGGCAATTTTTATCATCATCAATCGCAACGTGATACGACCGGTCGCCTTATTGACTCAAACCGCGGGCGTTATTGCAAGGGGAGAACTTACTCGCCGCGCTCAAGTTTCGTCTAAAGACGAAATCGGGAAATTGGCCGAAAACTTTAATGCCATGACCGACGGTTTGGTTGAAGCGCGTAAACTTCCCGAGAGTATTATTCATGCCATTGGCGACGGATTATTGGTATTTGATCAACGGGGGAAAATAGAACTGATAAATCCGCAAGTCGTAAAAATCTTTGGCATTGAAGAACGCAACATTGCCGGAAAAGAGATTGCAACGCTCACATCCCTGCCGTTATTTGGGAACCTCGTTCGACTGCTCGGAACCAACCCGGAAGCCGTATTCCGAAAGGAATTCCCCATGCGCGACGACATGACCGTGGAAATTACTGCGGTACCCGTTGAATTTGGCCAGGAGCAAAAACGCCTGATGATCATACTGCATGATATTACGCGAGAAAAACACCTTGAGCGCTCAAAAATAGAATTTGTTTCCATTGCGGCGCATCAACTCCGCACTCCATTGACCGCGTTGAAATGGAGCATACATATTCTTGATTCCGGAGAAGCGGGAGCCCTGAATTCCGAACAGGCGCGCATGATAAAAACCGCGTTCAGCTCTATTGAAAAAATGGTGTCGTTGGTCAGCAATCTACTTGACGTAGCACGGCTTGAAGAGGGCCGATACGTATACAAGCCGGTAAAGACAAGTATAACCAATCTTATTGCATCGGTAGTAAAAAACCTCTCGGAGGGCGGACACCACAAGGGCCAAAGACGATTGTTCTTTGAAGCGCCGAAGGAAACGTTGCCGGACGTTCTCATCGACACGGAAGCCATCGAGATGGTTCTGAAGAATTTACTCGACAATGCGATGCGCTATACGTCGAAAGGCACGACTAAAATCCGGGCAATTCAGGCGCAAGAGCAGATAACCGTTTCGGTGCACGATACCGGCATCGGCATACCCGAAAACCAGCAAGAACGCATTTTCACGAAATTCTTTCGAGGAAAAAATGCGATAAAGATCGAACCGAATGGATCGGGTCTTGGCTTGTTTATTGCAAACAATATTGTGAAAGCGCACGGCGGAACAATTTGGTTTGAATCGAAAGAAGGCCAGGGGACAACGTTTCATTTTACGCTTCCGATTGCATCCTAACCCACGCAAAAATAAGAAGCGTTGGATCACCCGATAACGGAACGATAGAACAAAAATACCCCAGCGCTCGCGCTTGTTCAGGAACTTGCCGACGCGGGTAGCGACACCACAGCGCTTCTCCGCCTGCTCCTCCGCTATTTCCGCCACGCACTCCTTCTGCACCTCGATGCCGCAGCGGCTCCGCGGTTTGCGGAGGATATGCTGCCTGCGGAGCGCGACTGCATCGCAAAAAATCTCCCTCATTTGGACGAACCCATCCTTACCCGCGCGGTGCTTACGATCACCGACAACCTCCAGCGCTTCCGCGCCTCTCCCATTCCCCAACTCCCTCTTGAGATAACGATTTTGGAAATCCTGGCGGATCAGTCCGAACAATCGCCGCAAGAAAAATTATCCGCGTAAAGCGCATTATTGCCGGGTAGTGTAATTGGCAACACGCCTGCCTTTGGAGCAGGAAACTCTAGGTTCGAGCCCTAGCCCGGCAGTTAGCCTAAGATAAGTTCGGACTCCGAAGAGTATTTTATGGAGCAACAAGATCAATACAAAGAATATTCCATTGAAAAAGTAATCAAGTACAAAGAAGATTGGAATAAGGATTTTTCTGTTCGTGCTAGTTTGATAGATCTTGAGGAGATAGTTTTTATACTTATTGGGCTTCTTGTGTTCTTATTTTCACCTATCGGTTTTAAAGTAGTGTTTATAGTAGCTTTAATTCTTTTTTACTGGTTTAAAGTTAAACAGGTTGAGGGGAAAATTATCACCGCGAAACAATATCTTGTATTGGGAGAAAAATATTTAAGTGAGAGTTTTAAGGGGCGAGGAGTTACCGAAGGCGGAGCGAAACCGCACTACGATAGCCATAGGCATGGTTTCGGAGACTATATAGATTTTCTAGATACTCAAAGAAATCATTTGGTCGCGAGAATGGTTATTTTAAATCTTTTTGCATTAGTCCTTTTAGCAACAATTAAAAACTAGATTAAGCCACACACTATGGACCAAGAAATTCTGCAAAAATTAGACACCATTGAAAAGAAATTCGATGAACAGATGAAAATAAGCCGACAGATGCGGCGGTACTTTTTCTGGACCCTCACGATTTCCGTTGCGGTGATTGTTTTCCCTCTCATCGGACTCATAGTTCTCGTTCCTCAATTTATCGGTATCTATAGCACGTATACCAATTTAGGGCTTTGATCCGTGTCCATTATCCACAAAAAAGTTCGGCGGGAATATTTTGAAAAACGATAAACAACGATATTCCGTATTCCGTGCAAGACAAGGATTCTAACATCGCTTATAATACCGCCAGCCAACCAAATTCGTCATATTGATTATCACCAGCATGCCGCGAATGCCGATGAAGAAAAAGAAATTTTTTTAGTAAAAACAAAGTCGTCTGATGAAACTTCTATGGAGTTAGACCCCCCTCATAGCTCCTTCCAACACCGCCCTTCTATACGTCATTGCGAGGAGTCAGACGACGAAGCAATCCAAAATGCTGGATTGCCGCGCGCCACCTCGTCAAACTCGGAGGCGCTCGCAATGACGACGATGATGGGCTACCATCCAGATTATTGATTCAACGGGTTGTGATATGCCTTATATAGAAATTGATTCGGAAAAAATCTCATTTGAACTCAATCATTTTGAATCCTATCTGGATGATTTGGAAGCCATACTGAACAACGACGGCGACGAAATTGACAATGAGCAATCGGACACAGACCAGCGTTATGAAGATCAGCAGTTGTCGCTAGACGAAAAACAACGGTCGGACGATGCACTATCCGAAAGCAAGTACCTTCTCGGCGAGCGCTATGACATTTTTTACTCTTCTTTTGTCATCGCCCTTTTCAGTTATTTGGAACACAAGATGAATCGATTATGCCGGAAATGGTGCGCAAAAAATGCCGTCAAAATCAACCTTGAAGATATCAGAGGGAGTGGTATACACCGCGCTCGAATTTATTTAGAGAAAGCGTGCAACAAGGTCATGCCAAATGAAGAGCTATGGAATGAAGTGGTCGCGATTGGGCTCGTGCGTAATTGTCTGGCACACGCTGGTGGCGAACTGGGGACCAACAATAAAAAACTGAGAAATTATATCGCAAAATCATCGAAAAATGGAATTCGCATATATAATGATAACTTACGATTAAGCAAGGAATATTGCTCTTTTGCTTTGGGAATAATGCATAAATTCTTGCACGAACTGACCCGGCCGATTTTTTAATCCCGCAAATATATGAAGGAGTTTTTCGATTCTCGCGTATGAACTAATTACAGCGTGATTTAACCTATCGTATAAAGGCATTACGGTCAATTTGCGAGCAGAATGGGCGTAATAGCGAAATATGCCAGCAGTCCATACAGATTTGGAATTCGCAACATAGAATGAACATTGTCACTTTTTATTCGTCTCTTGTCCTCAAATTTGTCCTGCTGATTTTTACAATCTTGGTGTTCGGATATTTCCTTTACTTCCAGTTCCTGAAATTCAAAATGCGAGCACCTCTTGGACGCAGAAAACCTGGATTCCCGCCTGCGCGGGAATGACAGAAAAAAGAGGCATTTTTTTAATATGGCTATAGCAATCGGAGAAGTGCGCGGAACGTATCACGGCCGCCGGAGAATGTCGTGCGTGCCAATGCGGCGGAGGAGATAGAGATCGCCGACAATCTGAAAGGTGAAGCGATAGGATTGCGTCACGCGTCCTTCCCAGATATCACGGGGATCTTCCATCTTTTTGAGCCGCAAAGACGAATGGCGAGGATTCTCAGTCAAGAGACGGAATTGCTTCTCCACACGCTGCTGAATCGTAACAGGAAGCACAGCAAAATCCCGGTCAAAGGGTGCGGTCGTCTGAATCCTCATCGTTGTTTTTGCTTGCGGTTGGGTCGCGGGGCCAACGCGCAGTTCAGATGCGCCATGAGTTGATCAGCAGTGGTGAATAGACCGGAGACCTTACCTCGGGCAATCGCCTCGTCCGCTTCGCGCTCTTTTACCTGCCACTCTTTCGTGTAAAACCATTCCTGATCCTTCGGGATTAGCTTCTTCGGAGTCATGACAATTGTCGCTCCGGTTGCCTGCACGTCGAGGTAGTCGCCGACATCGAGGCAAAGCTTGTCAAAGATTTCTTTCGGAATCGTCACCTGGTGCTTGGGACCAATACGGGCGATCGGCGCAGATTCTCTCGGTATTGTGTTGATGGTGTGATTGAGGACTGCCATGGTATATTTCTTACTGTAAGTATATCATACCGGTTTCTTTTTTAGGAGGCCACTCACGAGCCAGGTGCTTGCGACGCCAAGAGCCGCAAGAACGCCGAGCAGAAATACAAGATTACCGCCAAGTGCGAAGTCGGTGTTGGCGAAAAAAAACGCAATCGCGATGTGCGGTGGGGCGCTTCCAAAAACGGTCGCTGCCATGAAGGTTCGAAAACGCATATTCGTGAGTCCTGCGGCATAGGACGTTTGTTCAAAAATCGCAACGCCAAAAAGACGCAGGGTAGTAAGCGTGCCAAGTCCCGCGATGTCGACGATTTCATCGATCTTGCGCATTGTTTTGCGCCCGACGAACCGGAGCACCAATGGCCTGCCGAAGCGCCGGCTGATGGAAAAATTAATGACCGCGCTTACCATACTACCGAGGAAAATATATAGGACCGCGCGAGGAACGCCGAATGCGCTCGCGCCGACGAGAAATCCGACCGATCCAGCGAGCGGGGCGACCACATGGGCGAGGATTGTGTAACCGACGAGCGCAAGCGGACCCCACGAGCCGAGCGAGTCGATCGCGCGCCGAACGGATTCTGAACCCAAGAGAGGCGCAAGTACGAAGCTTAGAAAAAATGAGAGTACCGCAATAACGAATATTGAGCCGAGCAGACGAAGGTTTTGTTTCCGTTCCATATCGTGTATCTTGCCAGTTCCTGAAGAAATGTCTACCTGAGCTGGCCGGATGGCAAACAACCACACCGCTCTGATTGTCATTCCCGACTTGATCGGGAATCCATGCGTTGTGGATTATACACGAGCTTCCCGCTTTTCCGCCGGAGGCACCTGCCCGGCCGGAGCCAGGCGAAGACGGGGATCTGCCTTTGGCATGACGCAAGAATGACATCAGTGAGGGGTTACCCGCTCCCCGTTTTTCTCTGCATCGTTTTCTGATACCTTTTCTTTTTTATCCCACTCGCGTGTCAAAGTCGGTGTAAAAATACGAATAGTTGAACGGTCTAAGTCCGAATCTACACTATATAAAAACCCGGTTTTGTTCATTTCCTTGACGCGGCCGATTTTTGGCTATACAAATATCTGTGAAAGGTCGCGGGCAGTAGCTAAAAATTTGCCATCAAAAACATGATTGTCTTAAAAAATCACACGGCCGTACTATGCACAGGTCTCCTCGGGATGAGCGCTCTCCTCTTTTATGCGGGAACCCTCTATCCTCACGAGGAAGCCGCAGCAATGGGGAGTGATCGGAGCGATTACACCACAATCCACAATTTCAACGTCGAGATTGACGGCGTTGTCGTCGGCGGTTTCAAGGAGGTTGACGGCCTCGAATCGAAGACCGAAGTTATAGAATACCAGGAAGGCAACGAGCGGATTATGCATAAACGGCCGGGCAAGACGAATTACTCAAACATCATCCTCCGTCGCGGCAATCTTCACACGCCGGAACTATGGGAGTGGCGAAAAAAAGTAGTTGAGGGCATCACCGAACGAAAGAGCGGTTCCATCATCGTCATCGGCGCAAACATGGAGGAAGTTGTCCGTTATAATTTCTTCGAGGCGTGGCCATGCCGCTGGAAGGGACCATCGCTGAACAGCACAAGCAACGACGCGCTCGAGGAAGAAATCGAGCTGTGTATTGAGTACTGGGAGAGGCGGTAAAAAACCAACGAGATGCACGCCGAGAGGCCGCCGTAAACGGCGGCCTTCATCGTTGTTATGCCCCTCTATCGTACAGTAAGTAACCCAATCCCGCCCAAAATCGTTCCAGATTATGCAAGATGAATACGCTCAACAACCTGTCTTTCAAACCACAACACTCCACTACGCAAAGCTGATCACGGTAGGGGTTTTAATATTTAAACGGAATTCACGCATTTGTTCCTTTTGATCCAGCGAAAAAAACATTTGATTTTTCATATGCGCTTAATTTGCAAGGGAGCGAGCAATTGGAATTTTTGCCTCTCGGAGGCGAAACAAAAGTGGATATTAAATCGCGCTGGAGTTCTCCGAGTTTTACCGGCGCCTATCTCCCCAATACGCGAGAGGTCACGGATGGTTTTTCCGCAAACTGGTCTATTTCGTCCTTCGGCCGCTCATATCCGCAGCAATGGGTTGACGGAGAAACGGATCAGCAAACCATTCTCAATGCGCGATTCGGGGTCTCGCTCATCCAAAGCGTTGATTTCTATACAAAGATAGACCGGACGATAAAATATGCCGTTATGTTTATTGCGATAACTTTTCTGGCATTCTTCCTATTTGAAATTCTAAGCAAAATAAAAATTCATCCGTTTCAGTACCTGCTCGTCGGTTTTGCGCTTGCGCTCTTTTATCTGCTTCTGCTGTCTTTCTCGGAAAGATTCGGCTTCCTGCCTGCGTATGTCATTTCGACCATGGCCACGATCGGCTTGATCGCAAGTTACAGCGCAAAAGTATTGAAGGCGAATAAAAAGGCATCCATCGTCTCCGCGCTTTTGGCCCTCTTGTACTCTTATCTCTATGTCATCGTTCAGCTTGAGGACCTCGCTCTCTTTTATGGTTCAATCCTGCTTTTTGCGCTTCTTGCGCTAACAATGTATCTCACAAGAAATATCGATTGGTACCGGATTGATGCGGGCGAAAGAAGGTGAGTACAAAAAATCCGCCTTGAGCATAGCCGAAGGACGGATTTTCACTTTGTCTTACTTACGCACAGCGGCGCCGCTTGAAGCTGGTGCTCTTAATCGGGACATTTTCGCCTCCTTCATTGCGGCGCATGCTCCTGAAATGCCCGGCGGTATGCTTTTTGAAACTCCAAATCGAGATAGGCGCTGATGCCGTAACATCCAACGGCGATCCGTCTTGCACCCTCGATATAGTCAAGGCACTTCTGGCGATCCCATTTGACCGGGGGATCAACGGCGACCGAACGCAGGTTCGACGTTTGATCAGCGATCTTTACCCGCTTGACCCCGAAGATTTTGACGCGTACCCGTTCTGCTTGCCGCGTTTTCCGTTCGAGAGTCGGCAATCCATCGAATTCCGGCGGATCGGTCATACCATCGACGATATTCGCTACTTCTTCGCCGAATCTGGCAATAACTTCTTCGATGGTCACGGAAGTATCTTCTACGCTGTCATGGAGCCATGCTGCGGCGACTTCTTCATCAGAGCCACCGGAAGTTCTCACCAATTCCGCAACTTCCTGAAGATGCGCCACATAGGGTTCCTGAGCACGGTTGGGACGGATTTGATCCGCGTGAACCGTTCGCGCAAACGCTTCGGCTTCTGTGACGAGGTTCCAATACGGCTTTTTGGCAGGCATGTTGCCTCCTTTAGTTGTCAATGAAACGAGATACGCATTATATATCTGATATGATCAGATGCCAAGCTCGCGCATTTACCGACGTAAAATAACGCCGTGGGACGTCAAACAGCGCCTCTTTTTCTATTGATGGCAAATATGCTATCGTGGCATCAATCGCGTGGCGTTAGTTGAAACCATATGAACAGAGCATTTTTTCTGCGGGTGGCGGTCGTCACAATGTTTTTTGTTCTCCCTTCACTATTCGTTCTTGCGCAAGACGGACGTATTGCTGCGCCGCGCGCCGTCTCGACAAACGCGGAGTCCGCTACCGCAACAGCCGCGCCGCCGCAGGCGGAAAGCGCTACAAACACGGCACCGTCCGTCGTAACGCCTCCGGCCACAGCGCCGCCTCCGGAAGGAGCCGTTGTCCGGCCGCGGCCTCAACCCGTCAAACCCGCGACGCCCGCGCCTCCCCCGACGCCGCCACCCGTTGCCAAGCCCGCGATTGAACCCTCAATTTCGAATGAACGCAAAAATAATAACGCACTATTTTGGCCCGGCGCCGCAGCGCTCGCAGGCCTCATGGCGGGCTTCGGTATCGCGCAATCACTGAAGAGCAGAAAAACCAAAGACAGAGAAGGCGAAAAAGATAAGGCGCGCTGTTTTGACATAAAAAAGCGCATGGAAGAAAAACTGAGGGAGCTGACCGACCTCCGCGGCCAGATCGAGGGCAAAATCAAGGAGCAAACGCGGCAAACCTTAAGAGATGCGGCGCAAGGCACCCATGCGGAAAAACCTCTCACCCTTATCGAAGAAACGGAATCCGCATACAAGACGCTCAAAAAACTCTACGAGAAATGCGTCATCGAAACATCTGCCACGAGTAACGAAAACGCAAACTGTATAATTATTCATGGCTGCCCCTCGGATGTGGAAAAGGCGATGGATCCCAAAACCCGGACTTATGACAAACACTGGATTCCATGGCTCAAGAAAAATCTCATCGCCGCCGGAATAAAGACCGAAACGCCCCTTATGCCGGATCCGTGGCAGCCGAATTATCAACAATTCAAAGCCGAATTTGAAAAATGTGAAGTCGGCCAAAATTCGATTTTAGTCGGGCATAGTTGCGGCGCCGCTTTTTTGGTCCGGTGGCTCGGAGAGACAAAAAGAAAAATTTCAAAACTCATCCTCGTGGCGCCGTGGAAAATTCCCGATACGGATGATGAGTTCAGAAAGGAATTTTATACTTACCCGATAGATGAAAGCATAAAATCGCGCGTGGGCGAGATAATCCTGTTTACTGCCGATGACGAGGAAGGTAGGGGCAAAGAAAGTTTGAAAATTTTTCACCAGGCATTGGGCGGCGAAATTATCGAATTGAAGGGGCACGGACACTACACGCTTGATGATATGGGAACGGAAGAATTTCCGGCATTATTGGAAAAAATTATCCGCTTTAATAAACCAGATATGCATTAATATCCGCAGTCGCGGAATTCCACACCATGGCCAAGAAAACAAACGGCAATTTGTAAAGAATTCTTACAAGTTCAAAAAGGGGAAGACCCAATCTTTTCATGACTCAGAATCAAGCACTCACAATCCTAAAAACGGGCAAAAGCGTTTTCCTCACCGGTGAGCCCGGATCCGGCAAGACGCACACGGTCAACCGTTACATTGCATGGCTGAGAGAACACAGTATTCAGCCCGCGATCACCGCCTCCACCGGAATTGCGGCCACGCATATCGGCGGCATGACGGTGCACTCATGGAGCGGCATCGGCGTCAGTACGGCCTTGTCTCCCGATGACCTCGCCGCAATCGCCGGACGGCAGAAGGTCCGCAAAAGAGTGGCCGCGGCCGGCGTTCTTATCATTGACGAGGTCTCCATGCTCTCGGCCGCCACATTTTCCATGGTGGACCTCGTCTGCCGCAAAATCCGGGAAAGTTTGATTCCGTTCGGCGGTTTGCAGGTTATTGTCGTCGGCGATTTCTTCCAGCTTCCTCCGGTCGCGCCGAACGGAGAAAAGGCGCCGTTTGCGTACGAATCCGACGCATGGCAACGGCTCAATCCCGTCGTCTGCTATCTCGGTGAACAGCACCGCCAAGACGATCCCGTCTTTCTGTCGCTGCTTGGCGCGATCCGACGCAATGCATGCGGCGCGGCGGAGCACGCGACACTCAAACAACGCCTGTGCGAAACACCAAACGCGCCGGAAAACATTCCCCGACTTTTTCCCCATAACGCGGACGTGGATCGCATCAACGCGGGGAAGCTCGCCAAACTGCCCGGTCCGGCCGTTCCATTTGTGATGGAAGCCCACGGTCCGCAGGATCTGGTGGAATTTCTCAAAAAAAGTTGCCTCTCTCCGGAATTGCTTGAATTAAAAACCCGCGCCGCGGTGATGTTTACCAAAAACAGCACCGAACGGCAATTCGTGAACGGAACCCTGGGCTTTGTCGTCGGGTTTGACCGCGCAACCGGGTACCCTATTGTCCGGACGCGCGAGCGACAACGCCTGATTGCCACGCCGATGGAGTGGGCCATCGAAGAAGGAGGGAAGACGCGCGCGCGGGTGGCGCAAATTCCGTTGCGCCTCGCCTGGGCGATCACCATCCACAAAAGCCAAGGAATGAGCATGGACGCGGCCGTCATGGATCTGGCGGCCGCATTTGAATACGGCCAGGGGTATGTGGCGCTCTCGCGCGTCCGCAATCTCGCGGGCCTGTATCTTCTCGGCATCAACGGCCGCGCGCTGGAGACGCACCCTGACGTCGCGCGCCGCGATGTCCAGTTCCGCGTTCAATCGGAAAAAACAGAAGAGCATCTCCGGGGGCTCAGCGCAGAAGACATCACATTCCGCCAAACGCAATTTATCCGCCGGTGCGGCGGGCAGGTTTCGGTCGCACGAGACGACTCTCATTCGCCAACGCATCCCTCAACATACGAGACCACGCGGGAACTCGCGCTCAAAAAGCTGTCTGTTACACAAATCACCCAGCACCGCAATCTGACGCCGGGAACCATCATAAGCCACCTTGAAAAACTGGTCGCCGCAAAACGCCTTGATCCCCGACATGAGCTTTTGCATCTGAGGCCCGAAGCTGGCCGCTTTGAAAAAATCAAAACGGCATTTGAAGCCGTTACGATAAAAGAGGGGAGGATGGCGCTTTCGCCCGCGTATGAGATTCTCGGAGGCGACGTCACATTTGACGAATTACGCCTTGCCCGCCTTTTCCTGTAAAGATTATGATATAGCCCCTGCAAAACAAAATGACCGTTTCAATAACGCAATAATTCTCTCCGGTTGTCGCCCCCGCGCAGGCGGGGGCCCAGGTTCTGCCTCATCTAAAAGGAAAAACCTGGATTCCCGCCTTCGCGGGAATGACAGAAATAAAAGGGACATTTTGTTTTGCGGGGGCTATACCATCAACAAATTTGTATTTATCAACACTTGTTAATTCTGGGGTTTAATCCACTATTAACGATATGTATGACGCCAACCCGCAGCTCGCGCTTCGGCTTCAGTACAGAGCCAGCGTTCTCCGTATGCTTCGTTTATGACCGTGCGATCGTAGTAGGCATCACTGGGTAAATGATAAATTTTTTCTCCAGTTTTATAGCTGATGTTCCCCTTTATTACACAGTTTTCTTTGTCTTGAACGGAATAAAGAGAATTCGCAAATCCAGATTGCTGATATTCCTGGACACTAGTGCGGACAGATGGCGAAGGGTCGGTATTGCCACTAAAGTACAAAACGGCATAAATTAAAAGTAACGCGCCAACAAGCACCCATCCCGCGAATTTTGAAAACTTTTTCACGTCTAAATTATAGCATAATTATGCTTAAAAAGCAAGAGAAACTCATGTAAGCGCTCACCGGTTGAGGGTTTCGCACGCCCAAACCCCTTGGATAAGCCATTTTTCGTTACCGTTTCATTATGGATAAAGCCATGGGAATGCACGAAAATGCCCTTAATAAGCCAAATCCTTCCTTGACTGGTGAGCGGTTACCCCATAAACCCTTGACGATGTGCGGAGAAGTTATAATATACAAATATATGAATCTACAACTCATGCAACGGAAGGGTGCGGTTACGCCGACAGTCAAGGTGGGCGCAAGCCGCCAGATTGTGATTCCGAAAAAACTCTATGATGAACTGGAACTCGCCCCGGGTGATTACGTTGATGTCGAGCGCCAGGGAAGCAAATTGGTGCTCACCCCAAAGCAGCTTGTCGAGAAGCATCCTGAGATTGATCGCCGCCTTGCCGAGGCAGAGGAGGATATCCGGGCCGGTCGGGTGAGCGGTCCGTTTGCCACGGTCGATGAACTCAAACGACATCTTGATGCGGTGCGCGAATAATGCAGATTCTCGCCACCAGACACTTTGATCGGGCCTACGCCAAAGCGCCACCTGCGATCAAACGAGCGTTGCTCAAGCAGGTGGCTTTTCTTCGCCATGATATCCAACACCCCTCGCTCCGCGCCAAGAAATACGATGCCGAGCGTTGGCAAGCGCGGGTAACCCGTGACTGGCGTTTCTACTTCCGTATCGAGGGAGACGCGTACATCCTCCTTGACCTTATTGCACACCCGAAGTAGTAGCTGCGACTTTCTTTGGCTTGCGCTTTTCTAAAGTGTCCCCCCACAAGGATTCGAACCTTGATCAACGGCTTAAAAGGCCGCTGCTCTACCATTGAGCTATAGGGGGGAAAGCAAATCACACCATCATTGTACTGTATGAGCGTCGCGCTATTTATCCCTCAAAATCAAAACCAACCGCAGTCGTGGACTCGCCACCAAACGGAGTTATTATAGCAGAAAATCGCACCGATGCAATTTTTCTTGCGGAATATATGGATTTCGTTTATCCTGCAGGAAACCGCAATGCAATTGCGATAACCGCTTTTTGAAAAGGAAATAACGCTTATGAAGCCGCACGAACAGCACGCGCGGCTCACGCCGCAGGAAATTCTCTCGTTGAGCAGGCGCCTTCCCCATCCTGCGGAGACATACAGGCTCGATGATGTCTGCTTTGACCTATATCCCGTCAAAGACGGCGATGACAGACAATGGAAATACGGGGTGCTCTATCGGTTGTTGTTAGAAGCGCGGATGTCGTACGCCCGCTACGGAAATGTGCCTCTCTTTGATGAATACGACTATAAATCGTGGATCTACCTCATTCGTGTACGCTACACAATGCACTTCCCGCGCCGGTCCGGCGCAAAACGCGTTGAGGAATGGTTCAGCGCGCGTTTCGTCCCCGCCGTCCCGCAACCGCCGTTGACGCCTGATTTTGCGGAATGCACGTACCGAAACGGATCGCTTGTCTGCCGCGTCGCTGAGAAATTACTGAACGGACGGGCCGCAAAGATCGAAAAAATCGTCACCGTCTCCAAAATCTGCGGCATTCATCCGTACATGGCCGACGGCGATGGCGCCGGACTGACGGCGCTCTCGCGGCATCATCGGTACAGCGCCGCCTGTTTCGCGCTGATCAATCGCCATTTCTTTTGCGATGCCGCAGCAAGCGCATTTCGATTTTTGTCCGGCCTATTCCGCCAGGAACTCATTGAGAAATCACTCACCATGAGATCTCTGACGGATGGCCAGCGCCTTCCGCGCTTTACGCCCGCGTATCTCCTCCTCGACTGCCCGGAGCGCGACATCGTCGTGAACCGTCCCGTCTCCGCCTACGAATTTCCCGCCTACTTCCTCGACGTCAAACAACTGCTTCAACTGCTGCGCCGCCTGATCGCAAAAAAAATTATTACCTACGCGACCCTCGACGGCGCCATCCCCGTCGCTTGCGACCGCGACTTCGTTCTTTTGCTCGAAGACATCGGCAATGCAATCCCGCGACTCCGACATCTGGGGAAATTGCTGGCGCGCCGCGGCAAGCTGCCCCATACGCGCTGCACCGGCGAAATGCTCCGTCTCTTCATTGATGTATGCGTCGCCGACGGTCCGCAATTGCAAATCATGAATGTCGCGTCATGGAAAAACAGCATAGAACGGTTTTTCGTTTCCCCCGGACGCATAACCCAAATGACGTGAACCGCATCCCGACCGTACCCATTGGTACGGTTTTTTGTTATGATACGATCAACATGACAACCGTCAAAACAGCGAAGCGTCTGGCCGGAAAACCCCTGCTTCTTGATGTCACGCGCGCCCACCGGACAGGCCGCCTGCGCTATCAAAAAGACGGTTCAGCCGTCCTTCGAATCACGCCGGCAAAAAATGCCCTTATTCCGCCCGCGAATCAATTCGATCTGACGCAGGCGACGATATTCGGCCTCAATGAGCGCCTGACGCAAGCGGCGACATCTCCCGTCGCGGACAATCTTGGCAAAACGCTGCGGGATGTTTTCAACGCGGAGTGGCGCCGTTACTCCGCGGCGCTGGAGAACGCGCGCGGACCGGAATTCGATTACGGAGTATATGCCTATTACGTGGCGCCCAACCATCTCGTCCGCTTCTGCCCTCCGTACTGGCACCGCGTTGTCGCGACCGCAAGCAACTCAATGCTTATCACCGACCCCAAAGGCAAGCTCGGATGGCGGCAAATCCGCAAAATCCTTGCTCAAACCGCCGTCGCCGTTGCCGGAGGGAGCGTCGGCAATTCCATCCTCCATACAATCGCTATGGATCTCAGGCCCTTTGCAGTCAAAATCGCGGATAAGGGAATGTACAAAATGGAAAATATCAATCGCGTGCGGCTCGGCTACGGTGACCTGGTGGAATCGAACGCGAAAAGAACCGATCCGGCCCAGATGCTGCTCCGCAACAAAGCGCTGGTCACCGCGGAACAAATCTACGCAACGGACCCGTTCATTTCCGTCTATGCCTATCCGGAAGGAATCATCGAAGAAACGATTGCTCTGTTTTTGGACGGACGAGCGAAAGAACCGAAGGCCGATGTTATCGTAGAAGAGATGGACGACCCACGCCTCAAAATTGTTATCAGAGAAGAAGCGCGCAAGCGCGGGATTCCCGTTCTCATGCTCACGGATATCGGCTCCGCGGTCCAGCTCGACGTCCTCCGTTACGACAAAGACCGCATGCTCCCGCTGACATACGGCAATGATGATCAAACAATCCGCCTCCGCCTCGAAGACGCGCACGATCACCCCGCGGACCGCGCTGCTTTTTTCCGCTTCGTTGATGCGCTCATCGGAAAAACATACAGAACGGATGAACTCGCCCGGATCATCGCGGGAAAAACCGAGATTCCCACCTCCACGCTTATCCCGCAACTCGGATCCACCGTTGCCATGGCTGGCGCGATTGCGGCAGAGACGATCGCACGAATACGCCTGGGCCACACATACCCGCCGCGCGCCATCATCAACAAAAAAACCTTCCGCGTGCGGATTTTTCGATGATCCATCCGAAAAGCTGCGCAAGCCGTCATATCAGGCGGAATCCGGCAGCACTGCCAGAAGCACTTCTTCGATCGGGCGCCGAGGAGAGTGTGGACGCGCCGCGTACCGCGCGTCTTTCAGATGCCCCGCGCGGAAAAATACCGCGAGCGGGCGTAGCGTACCCAATGTCGCGCTGAACATGCGATTGATAAGACCGACTTCAACGATCCCCGCGTGAACCGCGACATAGCATCCTGCGGCCGTGAGCCCCAAAAACATTTTTTCAAATGCAATGCCCGCGCGCACCCAATGCGGAGGGTCGTCTTTGGCAATCGTGAGAAAACAAAGTAACGGCGAGGTCTCAATTCCCCGCTTCCCTCCCAAGGAGAATTTTAAGCCGTCTTCCGGCTCCAGGGGCGTCTCGCCCATCAGGCCCTTATGCATGCGCCGCGCCTCCGCATCGCCCAGCCCGAAACCGCTTCCAGGCATCCCGAGGCCGGAACGTGAATCGTTGGGCAAAAGCCAGTCGCCGAGCTCGCGGCTGAATTTTTTCGAATTGATGACGAAACCGTCGGCCTGCGCCTGAAATTCGGCAACACTGTAACGGCGCGCCGTGTCCGTGACCGCGTATAATTTTACTTCCTTTCCATCCGCCATCTTTTCAAGCGACCGCAGGATGTCCGCGGGGACCGGCGTAACCATATCAAATTCCGCGCGCATCACTTTTCGTTTCCAGATTGCCAAAAAACAATCACCGCCTCGGGACGCTTTTTGGGACGCGGCGAAACGCATCGCCCCGAGGCGGGCATAACGCTCCGCTACCGAACGGCCCGCCGCCGTGAGCACGACGTTCCGCGCCGCCTCAATGGCCATCTCAACAGATAACCCATACTGTTCCGCCGCAATAACAAGATGCGCCATGGCCGCCCCGGCGCTGATTGTGGCTTGCCGCCCTTTGACGTCCGATGCAGGCAGGACCGCCGCGCGATCCAGATAGACCGCGATGGAATTCTGTCCTTCGTCCAGAAAAAAACGCCACGGCTGGGTGTTATGCGTACTCGGAGCAAGATGGGCGAGACGCGCAAAATAAAGCAGCCGTTCACCCGAAGACAGCCCATTGAATTCTCTTTGCGAAAGAACCGGAAGATGCCAGCACGCGTAATTCGCTCCCATGGGGATAGCGCTATCTTGAGAGTGTTTCATATCCATTATACTATCATACTATGCAGACGATGACCGCCAACACCCTCACCATTGAAATCCTCCTCGGCGTTCTGGCCCTGACGGCGACATCCGCGCTGGGCGCCATCATCCATATCCGCAATCCAAAAAGCTGGACGCACCGGCTCTTTTTATTGCTCGCTATTGCCATTGACTTCTACATTATCGTCAATTTCCTGTCGCTTCACCCGCCACGCCAAACTCCTGACGATCAACTCTTCTGGATACGCGCCGTCATGTTCGTCACGTCATTCATCGGCCCTATTCTCGTTCTTCTCGTCCATACGTTTCCCGGACACCGCATAACGATGCGCCGCCGTTTTATCGCGCTCCTATTGTTCCTCATGATCGCATCTGCGGCCGCATCGCTTATGCCTTTTGTGTTTCAATCAATCCATTATCCGGAAGGCGAGCCCATCCCCGTCCCCGGCCCCGGAATGCCGGTTTTCTTCCTGGATTTCATCGGACTTTTTATTCTCAGCTTTATCATCCTTATCCTCAAACATCGCAGAGCCCAGGGCGAGGAGAAGATGAAACTCCGCCATCTCCTTGCCGGCGTCATTGCCTCTTTCTCCCTCATGGGGATCTCGACGGTCATCTTCGTCGTTATTCTCCGGACATCCGCATTCGTCTTTCTCGGTCCCATCTTCCCCGTCATTCTCATTACGTTTATCGCGTATGCGATTGTACGGCATGGCTTTCTCGATATCCGCCTGATTGTCGCGCGCGCCTTTCTTTATTCCATACTCATCGGCATTGTCGCGACGATCTATGCCCTGACCTTCTTTTCCGTCGTGACGTTCTTCTTCGGCATTGTGCCGGAGTTGGAAGTACTGCTCGCCGGAGTCCTCTTAACCACTCTCGTCGCGCTGACCTTCGATACCCTGCGCGCCGTTACCGGCCGCGTGAGCGACCGCATCTTCTATAAGGGACGCTACGACACGGGAGAATTGCTGTCCCGCCTGACCCATGCGATGGCCGAAACAACCGATCTCGAAAAAATCGCGATGCTGATTGTGCAAAATCTGGCCGACGAACTGCGCATTAACCGCTCCGCGCTTCTCATTGTGGATAAACACGTCGTCACCCAAACTTTCCAAACCGGATTTACCGACGAACTACTCACGACAAAACCGGATTTCGAGAAGCTCTTCCACAATCCCGTCAGCGAACGCCAATTCTTCCTTTTTGAGGAATTGCCGGAAAATCCCCTCAAGCAATTTTTCCGATCCGCCGATATTGCCGTCGCCGTACCCATCCGCGTGGAAAACCGCGAGGTGGCTATTCTCCTTCTCGGATCGAAGCGCTCCGGAGGGGCCTACTATATATACGATCTTCAATTTTTAAATATTTTCGCGGTCGAGGCCGGAATCGCTTTGCAGAATGCCAAAGCGTTTGATGAGATAAAAAAATTCAGCAAGGAGCTGGAGGCGCGCGTTGAAGAGCGCACACGCGATCTTGTGGCAGTTCAAGAAAGGGAATTAGCCCAGGCCCGCGAGGTTGCCCGCCTGAAGGATGAATTCGTTTTCGTAGCCGCGCATGACCTGCGTACGCCCATCACCGCAATCCGCGGCTTCCTTGAACTCGTCTCCGAATCAACCGCATCTTTTCCCGCCGATGTCAAGGAGCATCTGCGCGCCATCGCTATGGCAAGCGACCACCTCAGACAGCTGGTCAATGATCTCTTGAGCGTCGCGCGGTCCGAGACCGGAGCGCTCAAGATTGACCGCCGCGATGTTGATATCATGCCGATAATCAATGATGTCGTTGCGGAATTGCAGCCCTTGGCTGATGAGCGCAGCGTCGCGATAAAAGTACATACAGGCGGACCGCTTCCGCATTTTCCGGCAGATCCGCATTGGCTTAAGGAAATACTCACGAATCTGACGTCCAATGCCATCAAATATAACCGAAAAAGGGGGAAGGTGGACATTACCGCCTTTGTCGCGGACGCATCGTGTATCATCGAAGTCCGGGATACGGGCTACGGAATCCCAGAGGCGCAACAAAAGGACATTTTCCAAAAGTTCTTCCGCGCCACGACGCGAGAAACGCAGGATGTCCTGGGAACCGGACTTGGGCTCTTCATATCGCGGATGCTTGTTGAAAAAATGGGTGGCAAACTCTTCTTCACATCCACCAAAGGCAAGGGTTCCACATTTTCCTTTTCCCTGCCGCTTCCGGTATAATTAAGGGTATAGAAAGACTGAGCGTTGTTTATATTATGGACTATGACCGAACAACCGCTTAAGAAATTGCTTCTTCTGATCGAGGATAACCCGCTACTCATCGGAATGTATAAAGCCGCCTTTGAAAAAGCGGGCATTGATGTGCTCCTTGCTCACGACGGCGAAAAGGGGCTCACGCTCGCAAAAGAACAAACGCCGGACCTGATCGTTTTGGACCTCTTGATGCCCGGCATGGACGGTTTGGAAATCTTGAAACGGTTGCGCGACGATCCGACGACCAAAGAACTGAAAATTGTCGTGCTGACCATTGTCGCGAGAGCGGAGGCGGAAGAACATGCGCGGCGTCTTGGCGTCCTGGATTATTTGGTCAAATCCGAACTTAAACTTCATGAAATCGTCGAGCGCATCATTCAGCTCTTATATCGTCCTGACGGCGCAATATAACCCGCGCTCTCTAGCGGCTGCGACGCTTTTTCGTCCTGTTGCACACGCCATAAGGCGTAAGCGCCCGGGTAAAATTTTCAACGTCCTCGTATGTCGCCCTTCCTCACCATTGAAATCCTCCTCGGCGTTCTGGCCCTGACGGCGACATCCGCGCTGGGCGCCATCATCCATATCCGCAATCCAAAAAGCTGGACGCACCGGCTCTTTTTATTGCTCGCTATTGCCATTGACTTCTACATTATCGTCAATTTCCTGTCGCTTCACCCGCCACGCCAAACTCCTGACGATCAACTCTTCTGGATACGCGCCGTCATGTTCGTCACGTCATTCATCGGCCCTATTCTCGTTCTTCTCGTCCATACGTTTCCCGGACACCGCATAACGATGCGCCGCCGTTTTATCGCGCTCCTATTGTTCCTCATGATCGCATCTGCGGCCGCATCGCTTATGCCTTTTGTGTTTCAATCAATCCATTATCCGGAAGGCGAGCCCATCCCCGTCCCCGGCCCCGGAATGCCGGTTTTCTTCCTGGATTTCATCGGACTTTTTATTCTCAGCTTTATCATCCTTATCCTCAAACATCGCAGAGCCCAGGGCGAGGAGAAGATGAAACTCCGCCATCTCCTTGCCGGCGTCATTGCCTCTTTCTCCCTCATGGGGATCTCGACGGTCATCTTCGTCGTTATTCTCCGGACATCCGCATTCGTCTTTCTCGGTCCCATCTTCCCCGTCATTCTCATTACGTTTATCGCGTATGCGATTGTCAAGCATAATCTTTTCAGTATTCAGATCTTCGCGACCCAAATGTTCGTCTCCGTGCTCGCCATTGTTCTCTTCACCAAGATTTTTTCCTTCATATCTCCGACGCAAGCAACAATTGACTCGTTTATTTTTTTCCTGACATCCGTCTTCGGCTATATGCTGATCCGCAGCGTCAGAAAAGAAGTAACGCAGCGCCGCGAACTTGAACGGATGACGCAGGAATTAGCCAAATCCAATCACGCACTGCAACAGATTGACCGCACAAAATCCGAATTTATCTCCATTGCGTCGCACCAGTTGCGGGCGCCGCTCACCATCATCAAGGGCTACATCTCATTGCTCCGCGACGGGACGATCAAGCCGGCGGCAAAAAAAGGCAAAGAGGCCATGGAGCGCGTCGCCTCCTCTACCGAGCAGATGGTCGGTCTGATCAATAGTTTACTCAACCTCTCGCGCATTGAATCAGGAAAAATCCGGTACGAGATGACGCCCGGAGATCTCGGCGGCATCGTCCAAAAACTCGTTGATGCGTTCGGCCCGCGCGCGGCGGAAAAGCACCTTGCGCTCCGCTACAATAAGCAGGGCGCCGTCCCTTCGACTGTTTTTGACGCAGACAAGATGCGTGAGGTTGTGACGAACCTTCTCGATAATGCCGTAAAATACACTCCCGAAGGAGAAATCACCGTCATGCTTGAGGCGCGCGCGGGCCGCATCCGCCTCTCAGTGCAAGACAACGGAATCGGCATGAGCGCGAACGATACGGCGCAGGCGTTTGAGAAATTCGCGCGAAGCGAATCAGCCCGCCGCGTTGACCCGGGCGGCATGGGTATCGGCCTTTACTTTGTCCGGCGCGTCATGGAAGATCACGACGGAACCGCGCGCGCCGAATCAAAGGGCCCGGGAAAGGGGAGTACGTTTACAATTGAACTGCCGATACGAAAGAAGGTGGAAGTTAAGAGTAACGAGTAAAAAGTCAAGAGTAAAGAGAAAGCGAGACAGAGAGACGTAAACGCTCACAGCCGTCATTGCGAGCGACCCCGAGTCTATCGAGGGGGAGCGCGGCAATCCAGTATTTCTGCTGGATTGCTTCGTCGTCCTGCAGCAGGACTCCTCGCAATGACGGATGTAAAACATTACAGAGCGAAAACTTGCCTATTGACGATTTCCGTTTTACGATTCACACACATTATGAGAACACTGACTAAAGACGCTCCGACAAAAATGGGTGAAAAAATCACCCTCATGGGCTGGGTTGCGGCGCGGCGCGACCACGGCCGCCTGATTTTTATTGACCTCCGAGACCGTTCAGGGATTGTCCAGGTTGTTTTCCCGCCGGCCGATAAGGAACTTCTCGCGGACGCGAATACGCTCCGACCCGAATGGGTGATTCGCGTTGAAGGGACGGTCAAGCAGCGTCCGAAAAGCATGGAAAATCCGGATATCCCGACCGGAACCGTTGAAGTGGAAGCCGCCGCGTGCGCGATACTCAACGAATCGCTGACGCCGCCGTTTGATATTTCAGGAGATGGCTACGACATCGGGGAAGAGCACAGAATGGAGTACCGGTATCTGGACCTCCGCCGGGAGCGCATGAAAAAAAACTTGTTCCTCCGCGACCGCGTGATTCACTTTATCCGCAATGACCTCCACGAAAAGGAATTCATTGAGATCGAAACCCCGATTCTCACCAAATCCACCCCGGAGGGCGCGCGGGACTACCTTGTTCCCTCACGGCTGGAATCCGGAAAATTCTACGCGCTGCCCCAGTCGCCCCAGCAATTCAAACAGATCCTCATGGTCGCCGGAATGGAACGGTACTTTCAGATCGCGCGCTGCTTCCGCGACGAGGACACGAGAGGGGACCGGCAAACCGAGCACACCCAGCTTGATATGGAAATGAGTTTCGTCGAACAAGACGATGTGCTGTCTCTCCTCGAAGACCTGATAATTTCCCTTATCCAGGCAGTCGCGCCCGAAAAAAAAATCCTCAGAATTCCGTTTCCCCGCATTTCATTCGCCGATGCAATGGAAAAATATGCGTCCGACAAACCGGACCTCAGAGAAAATAAAAGCGATTCAGACGAGCTCGCATTTGCCTGGATCGTTGATTTTCCCATGTTCGAAAAAACAGACGACGGCAAATGGACATACGGACACAACCCGTTCAGCGGCATCCACAGCGATTCGCGCCAAAATGTCCTGGACAAAAAAAATCTTGCGATGGTCGTCTCCACCCAATACGACCTGGTCCTCAATGGCTGCGAGTTGGGCAGCGGCAGCATTCGCAATCACGAGACCGATCTTTTAATGAAGGTCTTTGAAATACTCGGGCATTCGGCGGAGAAAATGGAGGATAATTTCGGACATTTCCTGAGAGCCCTCCGCCATGGCACCCCGCCACACGGTGGAATGGCCTGGGGACTGGATCGTCTCGTCATGCTCCTCGCAAATGAACCGAACATCCGCGAGGTCATCGCATTCCCCAAGACCGGAGACGGCCGCGATCTGATGATGGGCGCGCCCTCCACGGCGGATCCGACGCAATTGAAAGAACTACATATACGGGTTGTGTGACCTCTCACGGGTGTCATTGCGAGCGACCCCGAGTCTGTCGAGGGGGCGCGCGGCAATCCATTTCGATCGTCATCGCGAGGAGCAGCAGCGACGAAACAATCCGTAAAGGCAGAAATGCTGGATTGCTTCGTCGTCCTGCAGCAGGACTCCTCGCAATGACAGCTGCGATGAGTTACCAAATTGTTGATTGAATTTTTATCGCAAGTGTGCTTTAATGGAAGCAGGGTATTATGGAACAGATTTCAACACCTTCCGCCGCTGATACGCAAAAAGGCGCCTCGGGCCGCCTCTATATTCCGATGCTTCTCGGCATCGTCGGCGCCTCCGTCGGAGCCATCGCTTTTATCACATACCGCGTCGCGACCGGCGCCATGGCGCGCGAAATCGGCCTCTTTATATTATTGCTCCTCACGACGGAGATGACGATTGTCTCCTATCTCGTCGCGCGCGACCGTGAGCGAAAACACGCTCAGGCCATTCTCCGGCTGAAGGATCAATTCGTCTTTGTCGCGGCGCACGAACTCCGCGCGCCCGCCACTGCCATCCGTTGGGCCGTGGACGAATTGCAAAAAATGTTTCAGCAGAAATCCGGCGTCACCCTTTTCAATACCGCGCAAAAAAGCAGCGAGCGCCTGCTCGGACTCGTCGAAGACCTCCTTGAGGTGGCGCGCATTGAACACGCGGCCGTCAAATACGCGTTTGTACCCGTTGCGCTTCAGGCGTCGGCGAACGAGGCCGTCGCGGAAGTCGCGCATCTTGCGGCAAGCGAAAAAGTGGAGATATACAATCAGCTCACGCCCAATCTCCCTCCTGTGATGGCCGACCCCCCGCGGCTTAAAGAAACGCTCGTCAATCTCCTCACTAATGCCGTCAAATATAACCGCTTGAACGGGACTGTTACGATCTGGGCCGATGTTGAACCCAAAAATGTCGTTGTGCACGTCAAGGATACGGGCATCGGCATCAAGCCAGCGGATCAAAAACGCGTTTTTGAAAAATTCTGGCGCGCGCGCGAAAAAGATGATATAGAAGGAACTGGCCTGGGCCTTTTTATCGTCAAGTGCCTTGTCGAGAATATGCAGGGATCCATTTGGTTCGTATCCGACTCCGGATCCGGCAGCACATTCTCCGTCCGCCTGCCTCGATCCTCCGCATAACGTCTATCCCATGTCTCACCCCAACGAAGAAAAAACACTGGTCCTCATCAAGCCCGACGGCGTCAAACGCGGTCTTGTCGGCGAAATCATCCGGCGCATCGAACAACGCGGGCTTAAGATTATTGCCCTCAAAATGATTCTGGCCTCGCGCGAACACATTGACGAGCACTACCCGAAAAATCCCGAATGGATCCGGCGCCTCGGCGGCAAAACCATGGCCACATACGAAAAATACAGCATTGACGCCAAAGAAGTTCTCGGCACCGACGACCCGGAGCAAATCGGAAAAATGGTGCGCGGTTGGATCGTGGATTTTATGGTTTCCGGCCCGATTATCAAAATGGCCATTGAGGGAATTCATGCCGTGGACATGGTGCGTAAACTCTGCGGCCACACCCTTCCCAACATGGCGGAAATGGGGACGATTCGCGGCGACTACTCCGTGGATTCCCCGGCGCTCGCCAATGCCGGAAAGCGCGCGGTGCACAATCTCATCCACGCCTCAGAAACCCCGGAGGAGGCCGCCCACGAACTCGCTTTTTGGTTCGGAGCCGATGATCTCCACGGCTACAAACGCGCGGAAGAGGATATTATGTTTTGAACTTTGGCAAATTTTCTTGCTGTATCTTCAATCGCGCTGACGAACGCGCATGAGGAGGTTTAACCTCGTAAGCCGCTTACGAGGTTAAACCTCCAATGAGTAAATGTCTTCTCGATTGATGATCCTCCCACGGCTGTCATTGCGAGCGACCCCGAGTCTCGCGAGGGGGGCGCGCGGCAAATCATCCCAAAATCCCCCTTGATCCCCCTTTTCCAAAGGGGGAAAATTTATAACTATATGCTCAACAACATCCGTAATTTCTGCATCCTCGCACATATTGATCATGGAAAGTCCACGCTTGCGGACCGTTTTTTGGAATTGACCGGAACGGTCGAGAAACGAAAAATGCACGCGCAATTCCTCGACCAGATGGAACTCGAACAGGAAAAGGGGATTACGATCAAAATGCAGCCGGTGCGCATGTCCTACAAATTGGGGACGATAAACTACCAACTCAATCTCATTGACACTCCCGGGCACGTTGATTTTTCATACGAGGTGTCCAGGGCGCTGGCCTGCGTTGAGGGCGCGATTCTCCTGGTGGATGCGACGCAAGGCGTACAGGCCCAGACCGTCTCCAACCTGCATCTTGCCCGCGCGGAAAAATTGACGATCATTCCCGTGGTTAATAAAATAGATCTCCCCGTGGCGCGCATTGCCGAGACAAAACAAGAGATCGCCGCCCTCGTCGGCGTCTCTCCGTCCGATATTCTTGCCTGCTCGGGCAAGACCGGCGCCGGAGTTCCCGAGCTCCTCGCAGAAGTTATCCGGCGGGTCTCCCAGACGGCTCTTTTGCCCGATGCGCCGCTCCGGGCCCGCGTTTTTGACTCAAGTTACGACGCCTACCAGGGCGTTATCGCCTACGTCCGTATCGTGGACGGAACGCTCCGCAAAGGAGACAAACTGCGTTTTATCGCAACCGCCGCAAAGAGCGAAGCCATGGATGTCGGATTCTTCCGGCCCCATCGCGTCGCCTCCCCGATGCTCCAATCCGGCGACATCGGCTATATCGCGACCGGCGTCAAAGAGCCGGAAAAAGTGCGCGTGGGCGACACCGTGACGGGCGAGAGACGGGAAAAAGAAGCCGGAGACATCGTGCCCCTCGCCGGATACAAAGAACCGCAGCCGGTGGTCTTCGCCTCCATATTTCCCACGGACCAGGATTCTTACGAAAATTTGCGCGATGCGCTCACGCGCCTGCGGCTTGAGGATAGCGCCCTCGCATTCGAACCCGAAGAATCCGGAGCACTCGGTCGCGGATTCCGGGCCGGATTCCTCGGGATGCTGCATATGGAAATCGTCGCCGAGCGCCTGCGCCGCGAATACGCGCTTGAGCTCGTCTTCTCCCGTCCGTCCGTCGCCTTTCGCGTCACGACCAGATCCGGTCCGACTCAGACCGTCTTTGCGGCGCATAAAATGCCGCCCGCGCACGTGATCACGGCGATTGAGGAACCGTGGTGCCGGCTCGATATCATAACGCCTCCGGAATTCATCGGCGCCCTGACTGGTGCGGTGCATGAACGCCGCGGATACATGACCGATACCGCGACACTCGCCGGAGGAACGCGCATATTGATGCAATGCGAAACGCCCCTCGGCGAGATCATCGTTGATTTCTACGACCGCATCAAGGGCCTGACCAGGGGATATGCGTCGCTCGCGTATGAGCTCATCGGATACAGGCCGGGCGAGCTCGCGCGCCTCAATATCCTCGTTGCCGGAGAAGAAGTGTCCGCGTTTTCAGAAATCGTCCCGAAGGATGAGGCCGAGCGCCGTGGCCGGAACGCGGTCGGGCGCCTCAAAGAACTTCTCCCGCGCGAACTCTTCGCTGTTTCCATCCAGGCCGAAACAGGCGGCCGCATTGTCGCGCGCGAGACGATTCCCGCGCTCAAAAAAGACGTAACCGGGTATCTCTACGGAGGCGACAGGACGCGCAAAATGAAACTCTGGAAAAAACAGAAGGAGGGAAAGAAAAAATTAAAAACCCGCGGGCGCGTGGAAATCCCGCAGGAGGTTTTTTTTCAGATGTTGAAGAAATGACCGCGCGGCGGTATGATGATCTCAACAATCAGTATAGCGCGGGCGCAACGGTAAACGCGACCATCGCCAAGACGCCGATGATCGTGATAACAATCCAGACCGCGCGCAATTTTTTTTGGTGACGAAACATAGATGAAGTAATCCCTCACAGTCGTCATTGCGAGCGACCCCGAGCTGCGAGGGGGAGCGCGGCAATCCATTTCGACCGTCATTGCGAGCCGAAAGCGAAGCAATCCAGAATTTCTGCGTTATGGATTGCTTCGTCGCTGCTGCTCCTCGCAATGACTTTTTCAACAGTTTCTAAAATTCCCCATAATACATACTTCATATCCCATAATACCTAATTTTTGCCGAATCATGCAACCCCTTAAAGCCGCGCTTCTTAATGTCCTCGTTATCGCCGTCGCCGCAATTATCGGCTACGGCGCGGTGAAAACCTCTCTGCGCGCATTCGACCTCCGCCGAGAAACGCAAAACGTCCGGGAGCAGATCGCCGCTCTTGAGGCGAAAAAAGCGGAACTATCGGAACGGCTGAGAGAATGGAAATATCCGGCGACGATCGAGCGCAAAATAAAAAGCGACCTCGGCCTGAAACGACCGGGTGAACAGGTGGTCATCGTGGCGGAGCCACGCGCCACAAGCGCGCCGATTGCGGGAGAGGCCGCGACAGGCGCAATGCCGTGGTGGCGACGCCTTATCAGCGCGTTCTTCCAATCCCAAGAGATGAAAACCGAACAATGAAAAAATCATATCTCTTTTTTGCCCTGCTTCTCGGATGCCTTGCCGTCCTGGTCATCACCGGCTGGTATCCGGTCGCGCGCGTCAACGGGCGGATCATCACCTATGCGCGCTGGACGCGGCTTGAGTCGGCCGCAACGCGCATGGCCTCGATTGACGCTCAATCTACCGGAGGCGCCGGTACTGCCGTGGCCGAGGCTCAAAGAAACACCCTCACATTTCTCATTGAAAATATCCTGATCGCCTCCGAAGGGAAGACCATTGTGCCGGATCTTGCCGCAAAAAGCCGGGCGCGGGTCCGCGACGCCACGAGAGAAGCGTCCACGCTCGGACAATCCGCGGAGATGACGTTCGGACTCAACCGCCGCGACTTTGAGAAATTCATTCTCATTCCGCAGGCCATGCGCGAGATCCTTGAAGAAGAACTGACCGCTCAAAAAAAGGATTTCGACGCATGGTTCACCGATGTAAAACAGAACGCCTCAGTTGACGTCTTTTTCGTCCCGTTCGCATGGGACGGAACCGAGATACAATAAACAACCGAACTTTAGCCAATTTTCTTGAGACGCCCGAGAAACAAGCCGACGGCGGAATCTGAGGAGGTTTAACCTCCAATGAGCACATCTCTATGAGTAGGATAGATATACACGCACAAAAAAAGTCCTGCATTGTGTGCATTATCGCCGGTTTTGTTTTCCTTCTAGCCGGCGTTGCCGCCGCCGTCATCGTCCTCAAACGAAGCACGGCCCCTCCCCCTCTGCCTGAACAAAAAGGCAACACAGCGACATCTCAACCATCCGGAGGATGCGTTGTCACCGGATGCAGCGGCAATATCTGTGCCGATGAGGAGGTTATCACAACCTGCGAATTCCGGCCCGAATACGCCTGTTATAAAGACGCGGTTTGCGCGCGCCAACCGGACGGCGCCTGCGGCTGGACCGAGACCCCGCGCCTTACGGACTGTTTGCGCGCGTCACGCAAAGAAGAATAGAAGAAGCCCCAGACAGATGTCATTGCGAGCGACACCGAGTCCCTCGAGGTGGCGCGCGGCAATCCATTTCGATTGTCATCGCGAGGAGCAGCACCGACGAAACAA
>JBBTVI010000007.1:0-8438 GCA_038063315.1 Patescibacteria group bacterium | reverse complement strand
CGCCATAAGGCGCGGCTGGCTTGTTTCGTGTTGCTGGTTTTCCACAGGGTGGCATATTGACTTATCTTTTAATTCAACATAAAGTAAAGTCATATCCGCCTTAAAATAACACCATGGAGATTTTCAAAAGAAACATGTTTGATGAAATTTCCCGATATTTGGACACAAATGATATCGTGGTCCTGCACGGCGCGCGGCAGGTGGGGAAAACATCGCTCCTCAACTACATCCGGTCTTACCTGCATGAGAAGGGCAAGACGACATTCTACATTGACCTCGAAGATTCCCGCCTCACCGCAATACTTGACGCTGGTGCGGATGAGTTTATCAGATATCTGCGTGAAGAAGGCGCATATCCAAAGGGCGAGCCCAAAGCAGCGGTGTTTGTCTTCATTGATGAAATTCAGTATCTCGTCAACCCGTCATCTTTTTTGAAAATCGTCGCAGACCACCACAAGGAGCTCAAGCTCCTCGTCTCCGGCTCGTCCAGTTTTTCCATGAAAAACAAATTCAAGGATTCCCTGGTCGGCCGCACGGTCAATTTCGAGCTTTTCCCCCTGTCTTTCGATGAATTTCTGACGTTTAAGTCATATCATCACGACAAAGATGCACTGTACGACATAGACATCACGGAAAAGCGCCGTGAGGAACTACGCGTGCTGTATCAGGAGTACGTACTCTACGGCGGGTATCCGAAAATTGTGCTCGAGCCGAGCGTGGAGCGCAAAGAGCGGTATCTCCAGCAGATCGTGGATACATATATCCGGAAAGACATCAAAGATCTCGCGAACATCAAGGAGGTGGACAAGTTCAACAAGCTCGTCGAAGTCCTCGCGAGCCAGAGCGGCAATCTCCTGTCCGTGACCGAATTGTCCAACACCTGCGCTCTTGCGAAACAGACCGTTGAGCACTACCTTTTCATTCTGGAACAAACCTATGTCATTCGGCTGGTGAAGCCGTACCATAAAAACATCCGGAGCGAGCTCTTTAAGACGCCGAAGATCTTTTTCTACGACAGCGGGCTCATGCAGATGCTCTGGCTCAAACAGCTCCAGAAAGAGGTGCTTGGCAATGTGTTCGAGACCGCCGTCTTTAGCGACCTCGTGAAGTATTACGGAAAAGAAAGCGTCTGCTACTGGCGCACGACGGACAAAAAAGAAATCGATTTTATTCTGAAGCGCAAAGCATCCGTCCTGCCCATTGAAGCGAAACTGAATTTTGCGCAGTTCGACGCGACCGCACTGAATTATTTTCAAGAACATTACCGCCCTGACACATGCCTTGCGGTGGCGCTCAATGGCATAGCGAGCAAGCCGGAGCATCGGTATCCCTGGAACCTGGCCGGTATTGCGCAGTGAGAGTTATCCCCACCCTCCCTTTCCCTCTGCGCTGGGGGGGGGGGTACAATACAAGCAAACAGAGTCGCAGTAGTATTTGTCGTATTCATTTTTTAACCCCGTTAGAGGCCGTGTCGCGAGGCGCGACTGCCTCTAACGGGGCAAGTTTCACATATTTTTTATGAGCACCATCACCACTTTCTCCTCCGTCCGCCTCGGGCGGACACACGTGAGCTGGCGCAAGTTCCTGGCCAGCTCTATCGCCCTCGCGGCGGCGGTTGGGTTTTTACTCAACGTGCACATCGTTAGTGCGAGAGTGACTACATCTTTGCCGACGGACGTCGGGCAATGGGGTGTGTATCCAAATTGTATTGCGCCGGCGATCCCACTTGAAAGCCACAGCTGGTGGGATGAGGATTTGAATCCGGCGGCGCACCACGACAGCAACCGTTTTACCGATGACGATGCGCCGCGGCATATCCACATGGCCGCGTGCCTTCCCAATGCGCGGAATGACGGTTCGGTGACCGTTCCACCGATCGATCAAAAGTTTTGGGTGCGCGTGATGTCGTTTAACAACCCAAGTACCATCAATTGGATCAGGGGAGGAGGGTTCGTGGGAGGCGCGGACACTTCAGGCGGAGGCGTCTTGCATTCACTCAACGGCAATTGCGATACTTCAGTTGTGAGCCATAAATATATTGCAGGGCGTTCCGAGTGCACATGGTATTCTGACAACCTTACTCTTTGGGCTGCGCCGCCAGAAACTATAGGAGTTGGTGAAGTTCGTATGTCTCCCAATGTCAGTAGCCATGTTGACATTGGGACCCGTCAGTTTACGACGCTCAATTTTCAGATCGCGATACAAGGCAACAGCGGTCGCTATCGGGCAACCAACGACCCAATCGCACGGACGTGGTACCCGGGAACGGACTACACCAATGTCGCGGTCAATTATGTGGATTTCTTCAGGCCCGGCGAGAACAATTTGAGCGTGCCGCGAGTGAGCGGCGTGGTGCCGATCACGGTGAGCTTTGCCCAAGGCGGCAACAAGGGCGCAATTTGGGAGGACGCCAATCACCATTTGGATCCAAAATTCTGGAAGAATGCGACGGTCGGCGATATCCATCCTGCCGGTGGAAAGTTGCTGTTTTTAACGAATACTCAGGGGAAGCACACGTTGAATTGGGATACGAGGAATCTCTCCGACGGACGGCACAAGCTCTATTTCCAGAATCAGGAAGCGAACGCGCAAGGGGTATCGGCCGGTGCGCTTCTCCTCTTCTTCGACGTCTGCAATCAGGGAGGGAGCTGTACTGCCCCAACTGAATTCAACTTCACCCTCTCCGATGGCGGGGACAAGTCAGTCGTTCAAGGAAGCACGGTCTCTAACACGATGACCGTGAGTAAAATATCAGGCACCGCCCAGACCGTTTCTTTCTCTCCGTCCGATGTCACAGGACTTCCCGCGGGCGCCACCGCCTCCTTTTCTCCTACGTCATGCACTCCGTCCACTACGTGCAGCACAACGATGACTATTGCGACAACCGGAGCGACACCAACCGGGAACTTTAACATCACCGTTACAGGAAAGGCGGGAACACTCATACGGACGACCGGATTTATCCTGACGGTGAATCCGCCTGCCGGAGCATTTGATTTTATACTTTCAAACGCCGGTGATAAATCTGTCACTCAAGGGAGCTCCGTGGGGAACCTCATTACAGTCACCAAGACCGCGGGCACCGCCCAGACCGTTTCTTTCTCTCCATCCGATGTCACAGGACTTCCCGCGGGCGCCACCGCCTCCTTTTCTCCTACGTCATGCACTCCGTCCACTACGTGCGGCACAACGATGACTATTGCGACAACCGGAGCGACACCCATCGGGGATTTTGATATCACCCTTGCGGGGAAAGCGGGGACGCTCACAAAAATATCGCTGTTTCAGCTTACCGTACTTGGCACACCGCCTCCGTTCAATTTTTCTCTCGGAGCTATAGCGGATAAATTTCTCACTCAGGGAGCAAGCGTGGACACAAGCGTTACGGTAACGACCGTTGCCGGTATTCCCGCGCCTGTCGCATTCTCCACGGTGGGCCAGCTTCCGACAGGAATGAACATCGCTTATCTGAATTCTCCGTGCACGCCGTCGCCGTCCTGCACCAGTACGATTCGCATCACCACTACCACAGGAACCCCGGCAAGCGTGTATACGATCACCGTTCGCGGAACTGCCGGGTCTCTCGCGCACGATCAGACGTTCCAGGTGACCGTAAATCCTCCGCCGACAAGTTTTAACTTCTCACTTGCAAACAGCGGGGATAAAGATGTGATAGCCGGGCAGTCCGTCACAAACACTATTACCGTTACCAAGACCGCAGGAACTGCCACCGCCGTCTCCTTCTCGCCGTCTGATGTCACCGGTCTTCCTCTTGGTGCGACAGCATCCTTCTCTCCGGGCTCGTGTACGCCTTCAACCACTTGCACGACGACAATGACAATTCAAACCTCGCCCACAACGCCGCCCGATGATTTTCCTTATCCCATTACAGTTTGGGCGACGGGCAGTGGTGTCACGCGCAGTACCACTTTCGGTTTGATGGTGATGCCACCAGGGAATCTCACCGCTGATCTCAACTCCGATGGCATCGTGAACTCTCTCGACTGGGCCATTATGAACGGACAATGGGGAAGAAGTGGCACTGCCGACCTCGACTCCGACGGCATCGTCAATTCCTTGGACTGGAGTGTTATGAACGGGAGGTGGGGGACGGCGGGGTGATGCTCTCCTGTTCACCCTTCGACTTGTCCTCCAAAGCTTTACTGTGTCCACTGAAGCCCAGGCGAAGGGGGAGCGTAGGAGGGAATGGGAAGTGGGGGGACCTCCGGATAATGCGAATCGGCGAGTAGTTGATTTCAAATACCGATTCGTCTATACTTTGTGGTATGCAGAGACATTTACTACCTCAGCTCACTTTTACTGTCCAGGTCTTTCGTGAAGGGAAAACATTGGTTGCATACAATCCTGAGCTTGATATTTCCAGTTGCGGCGATTCGGCAGATGAAGCGAAGAATAACTTGCGCGATGCCGTGCGTGGATTTCTAAAGTCCGCGCGCTCCCATGGAACCCTCGAACGCATCCTCGAAGAAGCTGGTTATGTCCACAAGCGGGATTCTTGGTATGACCCGAATTTTGTGGCGCTTGATCGTTTTTCGCTTTCGGCATGAATAACATGTCGCGTCTTTCACCGATTCATTATAAGAAACTCGCTCACGTTTTCGAACGGAGCGGTTTTGTTTTGGATCGCGTTGAAGGTGACCATTTGATATATGTCCGAAAGGGAACGGTTCGGCCCGTTGTTATTCCGAAGTACCGGAGTGTCCCCGTCTTTATTATCCTGAACAACTTGCGGTCAGCCGGAATGAGTCGGGAAGAATACTTTGTGTTGCTTCGGCAAAAATAGCCATGATTTTGCGGCCATTGATGCTATTGAACAACATCGTCATCTTACAATTACTGACCTTTCCTACTTAACTTAATCCTTTTCTCATGGGATAATGAGGGTATATGAAACATTCTCATACATCCACACTATCCCGCGAGGCCAAGGAGCAACGGCGCATGAAAGCGGGGAAAATGTTTAAAAAAGGCATCAGTCAGGCAGAGGTGGCCCGTCGCCTGCGCGTTACCCCCGCCGCAACCAACGGTTGGTACCACGCATGGAAGAAAAAGGGCATACAGGGATTACAATCAAGAGGACAGACCGGATTTCCCTCACAGATGACCGAGAACGACCGCACCAAGCTCAAAAAGGCCATCCTGAATGGAGCAACCAACTTCGGATACGAGACCGATATGTGGACATTGGAACGGATCGCCGCAGTGATGAAGCGCATCACGAAAAAGTCCTTTAAGACCACATGGACATGGCATATCGTGACTCAACTCGGATTCACCTGTCAGAAACCGGAACGGAGGTCAAAAGAACGGGATGAACAGGCAATACAGCGGTGGAAAACAATCACCTTCCCGCGCTTAAAAAAAATGGGCTCAAAAACACCGTTATTTACTGGGGTTTCAGGATGAATCAGGCATTTCTGATCGTCCCTTCGTTGCCACCACATGGGCGTTAAAAGGGAAGACGCCTATCATCACCTCCACAGGATCATGGAAAAACCTCTCTCTATCAGGCATAATCGTTTGTTCTCCTGCGGGCAACCGTTCACGTCTGTTTCTCCGTATCTTCCCCGGCAGCATGAACGCAAAGGATATCGTGCGGTTTCTAAAGGAACTCAAGCGTTTCCTGAAAGGGAAGAAACTCCTGCTTTTCTGGGATGGGTTACCGGCGCATCGGGCGAAAATCGTTCGGGCTTATGTTGAGAGCCAATCATGGCTCCGCATTGAACGATTCCCTGCCTATGAGCCTGAACTGAATCCCATTGAATACCTGTGGTCGAGCATGAAACGAAAGGATCTCGCGCATCACCCGCCCTCCGGAATGGGATGCCTGAGACGGACTATTCACCGTTCTCGGCGACGGTTATCCAATACCCGGCTTCTGAGAGGATTCCTTGAGGCCAGTACCTTGTATTAACTTAAGTGTGAAAGGTCAGTAGTGGGCCGTCAAAACTTATCCCCACCCTCCCTTTCCCTCTGCGCTGGGGGGGCTATACTGAATACAGGCAAACAAAGTCGCGGTAGTATTATTCGTCGCATTCATTTTTAATCTCACACATTTTTTATGAGCACCATCTCCACTTTCTCCTCCGTCCGCCTCGGGCGGACACACGCAAGAGAGCAGAAGTCTTTTCTTGCACCACGGACGTTTATCTTGGTATTTTTCATTTTCGTTTCTTTCACGACGGCGTTTTCGGTCGCTTCTCCAACTGAGGCCGCCGTCTACACGTCTCCGCCGTCAAATGCCGGCAAGTGGGGTGTCTACCCAAACTGTATCGCCCCGGCTGTCGGCATTGAAGTGCATAGCTGGTGGGATGAAGATCTCAACCCGGCGTCGTTTGATGACGCACCGCGGCACATCCACATGGCAGCGTGTATGCCGAACGCGCGCGATATTCAAAATACCATTGTCTCCAAGATCAGCCAGAAGGAACATTTCGTTGTTCGCGTCGTGGTGTACAACAACCCCAGCACAGTCAGTATCTCCCGATGGGCATGGGAGAGCAATGTGGAAGAGGTGATACCCATGAATGTACGATGCAGCAGCTCGGTGCCATCATATAAGATTGTTGGCGGAAGGGGCGAGTGCACCTGGTACGTTGATATGACGGTCGACCCTGCGACTGCGCAGGCGGGCATTGACGAAATTCGCCTGACTCCGAATATACCGAATCATGACACGATCGGCACGCGACAGTTCAACACGCTCAATTTCCAGCTCCCCATCGCAGGCAAAAGCGGCACCTACCGCTCAACGGTGGACCCCATTGGGCGGTCATGGTATGAGGGACTCGAGTATGCCAATATCACTGTCGGGTACATGGATCATTTCAAGGCGGGCGACCTCGGCAAGAGCGTCCCGGTCGTAAGCGGGGTTGTTCCGATACGGGTCAAATCTGCCAGCCTCTCCGGCACTGTGAAGGTGGCGATCTGGGAAGACACGAACCACCACGCTGCGCCGACCGCATGGAGGGATGCGCAAGTCGGCGACATCCACCCCTCGGGAGGCAGGCTGCTTTTCCTAAACAACGGCAGTTTTAGCGGTACGTTCAATTGGGACACCAGAGGTCTCACTGACGGAAGGCATAAGCTCTATTTCCAGTCTCAGGAAACAAACGAAAAGGGTGTGCAGGCCGGAGCACTTCTTTTGTTTTATGACGTATGCAATTCCGGAAGCTGCAATACACCAAGCCCCACGTTTAATTTTTCTCTGTCGAGCGGCGGCAGCCGTACCGTAGTCCGGGGGCAGTCCGTGACGAATACCGTAACCAACACCCTGCTCTCCGGCACGAGTCAGTCAACCTCTTATTCCGCCTCCGGCTTACCTTCGGGTGCGACCGCGTCCTTCTCTCCTTCCTCCTGCTCTCCATCCTGCTCAACAACCATGACTATCGCAACGGGAGCGAGCACGCCGACAGGGAGCTATACCGTAACCATCGTCGGCACGGCAGGCACGGTCATACGAACTACGCCGTTCACCCTTACGGTCAATGCGTCTTCGGATACCACTGCCCCCTCCACACCCTCAAACTTCTCTGCGGCCGTCGTTTCTGACTCGCGGATTGATCTTTCCTGGAGTGCAAGCACGGACAACGTGGGCGTGCTGAATTACCGTCTCGAACGTTGCGCGGGAAGTTCGTGTACGAACTTTACACAAATTGCAACTCCAACTGGTACAAGCTACAGTAACACCGGCCTTTCCGCAAGCACCACCTACCGCTATCGCGTGCGTGCTGTCGACGCCGCAGGTAATGTTTCCGGCTACTCGAATATCGCGAGCGCGACGACAAATGCCGTCGATCCGCCTCCCCCTGATCCAAGCGACAACACCCCGCCAATCGTCTCCATCACGAGCCCGACAAACGGCGTGACGCTGTCGGGAACGGTCTCGGTATCTGCAAGCGCATCAGACAACGTGGGGGTCGTCGATGTTCGGTTTTTCGTTGATGGTGCTTTGCGGGCCACCGATGTAACTGCACCGTATTCATTCAATTGGGACACAGCAACGGCATATAATGGTTTGCACATTATTGCTGCCGTTGCACGTGATAGTGCCGGAAATACAGGGGATTCGAACTTGGTTAACGTTACTGTACAGGGAGGTCTAACCCGAACCGCCGACCTCAACGCCGACGGCGTCGTGAACTCCCTTGACTGGTCTATCATGAACGGGCAGTGGAACACCGCAGGCCCCTCTGCAGATCTCAACTCCGACGGCATCGTCAATTCGTTCGACTGGAGTGTGATGAACGGGAGGTGGGGGACGGCGGGGTGATGATCCTCGCTCTTTCGTTTCTCCTCTTATTGCCCTCCGGCTTGGCCGCTGGCACGACCCATCTTAAAGCGGTCGAGCGAGCATATCTCTCGTGTCAAGCAATATAACTATGACACCGAAACGGGTCTCCGTTCTGCAACGAAAG
>JBBTVI010000006.1:0-46650 GCA_038063315.1 Patescibacteria group bacterium | reverse complement strand
TTTTCGGCGTTGTATCAAAGATGAAGACAAAAGGCATTTATCTCGATTATGCGGCGACGACGCCGATGGATCCGCGCGTGCGCGAAGCGATGGAGCCGTTTTTTACCGAAAAATACGGCAATCCATCGAGTATTCATGAGAAGGGCAGGGAGGCGCGTTCAGCGCTTGAAAATGCGCGGGAAACCGTCGCGCGTATTCTTCATGCGCGGCCGGACGAGATTATTTTTACCGGAGGCGGGACCGAAGCGATTAATCTCGCGATTTTCGGCATGGCGCGGTATCATGCGGAGGCGATTGCGCGGGCGGGGGGCGGTGACGGAGCAGCGAAGGCGCATTTCGTGACGACCAATATCGAGCATCACGCGATCTCGCATTCTTTTGCGGAATTGGCAAAAGACGGCCATGCGACAATGGAGGTAAAGGTGAATCGTGAGGGCCTTGTGAGTCCGCAGGATATTGCGGCGGCAATGCGGCCGGAGACATTATTGGTTTCGGTGATGTATGCGAATAACGAGATTGGGACAATCGCGCCGATAGCCCAGATCGGGACGATGCTTGGCCGCGTGCGCGGGGAAGGTAGCGGAGAGGGCAAGAGTAAGGATTCGGGAATAAAGAGTAAAGACGGGCCGTTACTTTTTACCGACGCATGCCAGGCCGCGGGCGCGCTCTCGCTCGATGTGAGCGATCTCGGCGTAGACATGATGGCGCTCAACGGGTCCAAAATCTACGGACCAAAAGGTGTCGGGTGCTTATATGTGCGGCGGGGAACTCCGTTGCGGCCTTTGGTATACGGCGGGGGGCAGGAAAGAGGATGGCGCTCGGGCACGGAGAACGTCGCGGGCATTATCGGTTTTGCGCGGGCGCTTGAGATCGCAGATACGGAGCGCATGCGGGAGAGCGCGCGTCTGATTGCGCTTCGCGATGATTTTATCGCGGAGGCGTTGCGTCGTATTCCGGATGCGGTGTTAAACGGCCACCCCCAGAAGCGTTTGCCGAATAACATCAATACTTCGATCCCCGGACTTGAGGGAGAAGCCGCTGTTTTGTATTTGGACGCGAGGGGAATTTATTGTTCAACAGGATCGGCGTGCAGCGCGGCGTCCATTGAGCCGTCGCACGTGATAACGGCGCTCGGGCGTCCACGCGCCTATGCCGAAGGGTCGTTGCGTCTGACGCTCGGCCGCGCAACGACAAAAGAGGATCTTGATGCAACACTTGACGCCATAGTGGCAGTTGTCGGACAATTGCGGAAATGGAAATGAGTTATATTTCCGGAGCGGAGGACAAAAAGGAGAACGAGGCGTCAACCAACCTCGTTATTGAGCAACTCTCGATTGCCGCGGAAGGGAAGCCCATTGTATGTAATGCTTCATTGCGGATTGAAGCGGGAGAGATTCATGCCGTCATGGGACCCAATGGTTCCGGCAAGAGCTCTCTTGCCTATGCGCTCGCGGGGCATCCGGCATACATTGTAACATCGGGAACCGCGCGGCTGGGCGCGACGGATTTATTGGCGATGAAACCGGAGGAGCGGGCAGCCGCCGGTCTTTTTTTGGCGTTTCAGGAACCGCCGGAAATCGGAGGCGTTTCTCTACAGACGTTTCTTGCGACGATCGGAAACGGGCCGATTGCCGAAGATGCAATGAGTCCGCTGCTCGGCGAATTGCATCTTGATACGGCGTTTCTTGCGCGGTCCCTCAACGAAGGTTTTTCCGGCGGAGAGAAAAAAAAGAGCGAACTCCTGCAGATGATTGCGCGTGGTCCCAAGATCGCAATTCTCGACGAAGTGGACGCGGGCCTTGACGTGGATGCGCTCGGCGGTGTGGTATCGCTTATCAGGCGTCTTGCCGACAGCGGAACGGGCGTGATGGTCATCAGTCATTCGCCCCGGATTGTGAGAATGCTGGAGCCGCGCATAATTTCTGTTTTCATAGGCGGTCGGATCGCCCAACAGGGCGACGGATCTATACTCGGCGCCATTGAACGGCAAGGGTTTAGCGCGTGGGAGAGCGCGTCTCGGAATTGAGAAGGCGCTGTGGAAAAATGCCTCGGAGTCTGCGCTATTATTGCGATCGTAAATTCGGCTGTGGATAAATGGGAACTTGTAATACACTAGATGACGCCGTATGTGGGCGAATAGGGCGTTGCATCGTGCTATTTTTACTCTCGTCAAGCCCTGAAAATGTGCCGCGTAAGAATTCCGCAGTGAGATAATAGTTTGATATTTCTGAATAGATGCGTCAAAAAGTATTAAGGTTTTTATACATAGACCTGTCAGACCGGAGATCATAATGAATTTTTTGATTGATTGTCCGATTTGTTCAAGGTGTATGTTTCATTTATGTCTGCGGCGCGCATGGGCGCGCTTTTTTTAATCGGGAATATTCAGGCTTTTTGGAATCGCTGTTGGTCGCATTTCTTGTTAAAATTAAATTAATGAGTATGTCTTATAACCTGTATCGTAACGGCTTGTTAAGAGATTTTCGGCGACAAAGTGTGCGAGGGCCGGGTTTTTCTATTATGCGGATAGGATCGGCGATTGCGCTCGCCTTATTTCTGTTGTGCGGGGGACACTTCGAGAGATATACGTGGCGCTTCCTAGAGAATCAAGCATGGGTGCCAGTGGCCTCAGCGCAGGCCGTGACCTCGCTCGAGCGGTCCATTGCGATCGGTTCGGATGATGCTGAGGAAATCGTCTCGACCGGGGCCGTATTTTTGACGTCGTCCGATCTTCAGCTGACGACAGACGGCGCGACGCCGCAGGTTGTCGGCATGCGGTTTGCTGATGTGATGATACCGCAGGGGACAGCCATTGCCAGCGCGTATATCGAGTTCACCGTTGACGAGACGGCAAATGTTGATCCTGTCGCACTGACGATTCAGGCCGATGATGCGGATACGTCCGCGACGTTTATTTCCGTTGCGCGCAATGTTTCATTGCGGGCACGGACAGCCGCGGCGGTTTCATGGACTCCGGCGCCCTGGCTGTTGATCGGTGCAAAACAGCGAACGCCCGATCTTTCTTCAATCGTCCAGGAAGTTATTAACCGGACGGGATGGGCACCGGGTAATGCGGTGACCATCATTGTGACTGGTTCGGGGCGACGTGTTGCCGATTCGTATGAGGGCGTCGGCGTTCGACCGCTTCTGCATGTGGAGTATGCGGGGGTCGGAGCAAACAATCCTCCGGTTCTTACGCCGATCGGCCCGAAGAGCGTATCCGAGGGTCAGCTTCTTTCATTTGCGATTTCGGGTACAGACCCTGATGGTAATGCATTAACGTATTCGGCGACTGGTCTGCCGCAGGGCGCGACCTTTAATTCCTCAACCCTCATTTTTTCCTGGACGCCGACATTAACACAGGCGGGGACGTACAATGTGACGTTTGCGGTTTCGGATGGATCGTTGACGGATAGTGAAGTTGTTGTGGTGACGATTGCAGACACGGATGCGACGCCACCGTCCGTTTCATTGAGTGCGCCCGTTGATGGCGCAACGATCTCGGGGGCGTCGGTCGCGGTCGCGGCGAATGCATCGGACAATACGGGGGTGATGGGGGTGCAATTTTGGATCAGTGGCCCGACGTTTTCTCTTGTGCCTTTCGGCGCGGAAGATGCGGCGGCTCCTTATGGATTGATTTGGGATACAACTGCAGGGGTGGATGGGGCATACACGCTTCTTGCAGTTGCGCGCGATGCAGCAGGGAATCATGCAACATCAACGCCAATCGCCGCGACTGTTCAGAATATTATCCCACCTCAATGTTCAGACGGTCGTGATAATGACGGTGATGGCTTGATTGATCTTTTAGATCCCGGATGCGCAAATGCATCGGATAACGACGAGATCAATGTTATCATTGCTCCTCCGCCACCACCACCACCTCCTCCTCCATCGCCACAATGTGCTGATGGTTTTGACAACGACGGCGATGATCTGATTGATTATCCGGCTGATCCGGGTTGCGCGAGCGCAATTGACGCGGATGAGATAAATCTCCCTGCTAGCGCGGTAACGTTTCCGGTATCAAGTGGAAAATTCCGGATAGGCGATCGCGTGCGCGTAGAGACGGGTGATGGATCCAGATTGAATGTCCGAAGCGGCGCGGGCGGCGCGTTGATCGGCCAGCAGAACGACGGAGCTTTAGGGACAGTCATCGGCAGTTCACAATATGTGAACGGGGTTTTTTGGTGGAATATTGATTTTGACATTGCGCCGGACGGTTGGGGCGCAGAGGATTTCTTGATCCTTTTCGTACCGACGGCGGATGTGATAGCTCCGACGGTTGCCATAGTCGCCCCGGCGGGCGGAACCACGGTTGCCGGAGTTGTTGATATAACGGCTCAAGCGAGCGATAACATCGGGGTCGCAAGCGTCCGTTTCTTCGTGGACGGCTTTTGGATCGGCGAGGAGGATGTGATCGCGCCCTACATAACGGTGTGGAATACGACGGCTGTCGCCGACGGGAATCATACGATAACCGCCATCGCCCGCGATGCGGCCGAAAACGTGTCTGGCACATTGCCGATCTCCGTGAGTGTAAAAAATGCCGCCGGAGTCAGTACCGTGTTATCGGTCTCACCGGCCGTCGGTTCGGTTCTGCCTCTTATCGCAGCATTTTCGTGGAATGATATTCCGGGTTCCGCGCGGTATCAGATCTATCTGGGGAGCGCTCCGGGCGCTTTCGATATTGCGAATCAGGCGACACAGAAAAAGACAACGGCCACTGTATCGGGTATTCCGCAGGATGGCCGGGCGCTGTACGTCCGCATCTGGTATCAGATGGATCAATGGAGGTACAGTGATTTTATTTACAGGGCCGGGGGTATCGCAGGCATCGAGACGCTTTGCGCGGACGGCGCGGATAACGATGCGGACGGTCTGATTGATGTGCAAGATCCGGATTGTCCGGCGACGAGCGCATTTTCTCTGGATGCGCGCGTTGCTTCGGGATCGGACGACGCCGAAGAGATTGTTGCGAGCGGCGCGATGAAGATTGTAGATCCGACCCTGGATTTTTTCCGGGATCAAGGGAATGATCAAATCATCGGGATCCGATTTCCGTTTGCGGCGATCCCGCGCGGAGTGGCGATCACGGATGCGTATCTCTCGCTGACCGCAGGGAAAAATGATTCGCAAAATACGGCGATGACGATTGCGGCCGATGACGCGGATACGGCGGCGGCTTTCGCGGCAACTGCTCAGAATATTTCTCTGCGGCAGCGAACATCGGCCAGTATTTCATGGCTGCCCGGGGCGTGGAGAACGGGTTTGGGATATCGCTCGCCTGATCTGTCGGCGATTATTCAGGAAGTCGTTGATCGTCCGGGCTGGACGCCGGGGAATTCTCTCGCTTTGCTCGCGAATGGTTCGGGGAGCCGCACGGCGTTTGCGTATGAATCATCCGCGATGCAGGCGCCGACCCTTCATGTGGGTTATCGGGATTCAATGCGTCCGACTATCGCGCTGACCACCCCGCAATCCGGGGTAACCGTCGCCGGCGTGGTGCCGCTTGTGGCATCAGTATCGGATAATGTCGGGATAGCCGGCGTAAAGTTTTTTGCGGACGGCATTTTGTGGGGCGTCGCGGATAGCGCGGCTCCGTATGAGGCATCGTGGGATACGACCGCCATCAGCGACGGCAGCCATACGCTGATGGCGGTCGCGGCGGACACAAGTAATAATACGGCGACATCTGCGGATCTCGTGGTGATTGTTGACAATACGGCACCGTGGCGATTGAGCGGTGTTCCGTCCGGCGTGCTACCGAAGACGGCGCGCGCCGCAACCCTCGCGTTGATGACAGATGAGGCGGCAACATGCCGGTATGATACGCGGGTCAATACGCCTTACGGACAAATGGCGCATGAGTTTTCTGGGGCATTCGGCACAACGACGCAGACAGCGACTATCTCAGGGCTTTCCGAGGGTGGGAGTTATTTCTATTTCGTCCGTTGCGTAGACCGGTACGGCAACATCAATGCCGATGATTGGAACATCGCGTTCTCCATTGCCGCAAATCAGCCGCCACAGCTCAACACAATCGGCCCGAAGACCATTCCGGAGAATCAACTTCTCACTTTCACTCTCTCTGCCACAGACCCGGACGGCCAGACACTCACCTACAGCGCCACGAACCTTCCCACAGGCGCCTCGTTCATTCCGTTCACCCGTATTTTCTCGTTTACTCCGTCCTTCACACAGGCCGGCGTCTACACCGCGACCTTCTCGGTCTCGGACGGCGCCCTAACGGACGAGGAGACCATAGCGATTACGGTGACGGATGTTGTTTTTGATACTACAGCCCCTTCTATCTTTATAATTGACCCATTGAATAACAGTATTGCATCAAGCACCACCACCGTCATCGCCTCCGCCTCGGACAACGTTGCCGTGGCCGGAGTGCAATTTTACATAAACAATGTTCCGTTTGGCACAGAATACAGAGCCCCGCCATATCAAACCCTATGGAATACGACCGCGGTCTCTGACGGCACTTCCACCATATTCGCTGTGGCCCGCGACGCGGCAGGGAACAGAGCGACCTCGACTGTTGTCAGTGTGCGAGTGGATAATACGAATCCACCTCAACAATGCTCCGACATCCTCGATAACGACAGTGACGGTTTCATTGATTATCCCGCAGACCCGGGATGCATGAGCCCGAGCGACACGGACGAATTCAATCTCACTCCTCAAACCCTCATCCTCGAAGACGACGATTTCAAAGACATCATTTTTACAAGCGGTTTCACTTTTCCGTTTTACGGCCTAACCCGCACTCACATTTTTGTGAACTCTAATGGCCGGCTGACGTTTAACGCGGGAGACACGGGGTATGTGGAGAGCACGGCAGAACTCAACGAACAGCCGCAGATCGCACTTCTGTTTGTAGATTTGTCTCCCGACGCAACTGGCACGATGAGGTACACGCAATTTCCAGATAAGTTCGTGATTGACTGGAATGGGATTCCGGAATATCCGGGCGATGCGACTTCAGGATCCAATACATTCAGCGCCACGCTGTACAATAACGGCCGCATAGAGCTCGTCTACTCTGGCATTACTGCTAAAAACGGCATCGTCGGCATTGCTCCCGGCGGCTCTCCGACGCTTACGCCTGTTAATTTCAGCGCTACTCCTACTTTTAGTACCACGGGCGTCGTACCAATCTTTGAGCAGTTCACTGCGACCTCGCCGTTTGATCTTCGCAATAGCACACTCGCATTCACGCCGAACGGCAGCGGGGGATTTGATGTTGTGGGAACCTTCCCTCCAGATCTTGTACCCCCGGCTGTGTCGGTAACCTATCCGCTGCCCGGGGTTTCCGTTTTCGGCACCACAAAATTAACCGCATATGCTGCTGATGACTTTGCGGTTGCAGGGGTCAAATTCTTTATTGATGGTGCGCAGGTTGGCCGTGAAGATACATCAACCCCGAGTTATTCTATCGCGCTTAACACTTCCGTGATCGCTGACGGCACCCACACTGTTTTGGCCGTAGCACGTGATGAGGCGGGGAATACTGCGACTTCCGCGTCTGTCGTGTTTACGGTAAGTAATGCGGTTCCGCCATCTTCTTTAACCCAGGGGCTCATCGGCTATTGGCCAATGAGCGAAGGGAATGGTACTAGCACTACAGACACGTCCGGCGCGGGGAACATAGGAACACTCACCGGTGGAACCGCGTGGACGCCAGGGAAAATAGGAAACGGGGTATCATTTGACGGTGTGGATGATTATGTCTCTATCGGCGCTCCTGAAGAGTATGCCGCGCTTGAGGCGTATACATTGAGCGCCTGGGTGCGGCCCACACGCGAGTTAGAGGGATTTAGCGGCTCTCTGCCGATTGATGGCATTGCCGGAGATTTTGATACTTTGAGCGGCAGCTTGCCTTCGCTCTATCTCACGCAGTCCACCAATCGGGATATTTCTTGCGCGCCGGGACCTATTCGTGGGGGCGAGTTTGGCAGTACGCTTCCCGCGGCCAACGGCATAAATTGGATTCATGTTGTTTGTTCATGGGACGGCGCCACACAGCGCCTCTTTGCAAACGGCGTTCAGATTGCCTCTCAACCCTACACAACGCCGCCGGCGAATACGCCCCGACTCTTTTCGATCGGCGAAGTCGGGAGGTTAAGCGCAAAGGCCGGATACTTTCAGGGCGCCATTGATGATGTTCGCATCTATAACCGCGCGCTCTCGCCGACGGAAATCCTTGATCTATACGTTGCGGCGTTTGCCGGAGATACGGAGCCGCCGTTTATCTCGGTTATAGCTCCTATTAACAACAGCGCTGTATTTGGTATTCTTACTGTTTCCGCTTCCGCCACAGACAATAGCGGCACTGTGAGCAGAGTGCAATTTTACGTAAACGGTTTGCTTTTTGGACAGGGACTGACTGCCTCGCCGTATAATTTATCCTGGGATACGACAACCGGAGGAGATGGAGCATACACTATTACAGCCGTGGCACAAGATTTGGTTGGAAACATCGCAACATCCACACCGATTCTTATCACCGTGAACAATATTATCACTCCAGTATCGTCCGCGAACCTTATTGCGCATTGGACATTCGACGATGCGACCGGAACAGTCGCCCTTGATTCCGTATCCCCTAACAACAATGGAATGCTTGTAAATGGTCCGGTCTGGACCACCGGCTTACGCGGCGGTGGGTTATACTTTGACGGAACAGACGATGTGGTTCGTATTGCGGGTTCGAGAATCGCGGGCCATCCTCTTGATTTAACCGCAGGACCGTTCACTATAATGGCGTGGGTAAAGCCCAAAAATATTTGTGGAATTTTATGCTCGCTTAGCTACGGTACGATCATCGCGAAGCAGGATGGAGATGCGGATCAATATGATCTCTACTCAACGAGCACGCCCGGCGGAAGGCGATTTGATTTTCGCGCGGGCGGGGAATGGGGAAGGGCGAGCACCACCGACGCGGGCGGGTGGCGGCTTGTCGCGGTGACCGTGGATGACTCCGGCACGCCGAATTTACATGTGAACGGCGTTCAGGCACCATGGAACGATGCGATGGGGACTCGTCCATTCTCTTTCACGCACCGCGACACGGACGTCTCGATTGGCGCCAGCTGGGCGGGCGACCCGGCGATATCGGCGCCGTTCCGCGGAGTCATAGACGACGTGCAAGTATTTAAACGCGCCCTGTCCGCGGAAGAACTGGCTGAGCAATATGCATTTGACTCGTTTGATTTTTCGCTTACAACGGAAATACCCTGGCCATCATGGGGTGACCAAGGAGCGGCTGTTCTCAAGGGCCGCGCGTCAACCGCATGGAACATCGCCTACGTCACCAAAATCTCGTCAGCTCCCGGCGCTTCCCTTCCGGTCGAGGTGCGGGTGAGTAATTTGCCGCTCGGGGTAACGTACAGTGCGGATGTTGCAAATTGCACCCCGCAGCCCATTGCAGCCAACGGCACAAAGTGCAGTATTGCGCTTGCATTTTCCGTTCCCGCAAATCTTTCGGAGGGCATATATCCGATAGTGGTTGAGGGTACTGCGTCAAATGGTGTGCGCCACGAAACCAAGTTCCTGCTCATGGTTAAACAGGATAATCCGCAGTACGTCAAAGGGGACAGAGTAGCGACGGGGCCAACCAGCGTCGGACCAATTGTTGTATACGCCGCGCCATTGAGTACGATTTTAGGTAATCAGACACCTAACGGATCGGTGCAAGGGACTATTGTGGACGGACCATTCTGGAAAAATATTGACGGAATTGGTTATGGGGCATACTACAAAGTGGATTTTGATTCCGGCCCTGACGGATGGGTGAAAAACTGGCAGCTTGTCTATGCGGGTTTGACGTTCACGGCCCCGCCCGCGGTCGCTCTGCCGGGTGTTGGGTATGTGCACGCTCTTCAATTTACCGCAAGCTCTTCCAACAAAATCCCCGTTGCGGCGAAACTCACCCAAGGCCCTCCGGGGATGACCATAGCCGGCCTCACGGTGCGCTGGACACCGCTAAGCGCCGACGCGGGTAAAACATATATCGTTAAATTTAATGCAACGACGACCGACAACATACTGTCAACGCATCAATTTTCTGTCACTGTCCAAGCCCCCACGCTCCTCGCTTCCCAATTCATCTCCGCGGCCACCGGAGGGACCATCACGGTCTCTGCTACCGGGAGTTGTCTTAACGGAGCGACGCTCACCATTCCTGCGGGGGTGTTTCAGTCTGACCAAACAGTACAGATTGCCACACTACCCGCATCATATGAGACGCAAATTGCAGGCGGTCTTGGAACTTCTCTCATCCCACCGTTCATCATACTGCCGACGGCGACCACATCCGACGCTCTCGAATTGTCCATTCCCATAGCCAATAATTGCGCTTTGCCGCAAGGCACGACACTCGAGAATGTCCTGTTGGAATCTGTGGACGCAGGGGGTACGGGCCCGGGCATTCATCCTTCTGACGATTCAGGCAAAGCTTCCTGGGGATCGATTTTCTCTTGGACAAGCGACGACAATATTTCTGTAAAGGCGAAAGTGGGTCCTGCAATCCCGATCCATGTGCGGAGCGTGCCCCAGGGCGCCCTCAAATATGTGACTTCTACCGGGGACCTCAATCCCTTCAGTGCGGCAACGTGCGGCGAAATTATCTGTATGTACTATTTTAGAGACGACGCGGCTGTACCTCCATCTACGGCATTCGTTACATTCTATAACACGCTTCTCACCGCGCGTGACACCACCATGCAGTATGTACCGATGCCGGGTACGGTGGAAAAACCAATTATCGTGATACTCGCGCGAACCAACGAATTACGGACGTTAGGGAACCGGATGTTGCGTCTGAACCGAAACGTAGTTACGGTATCAGCCGCCATTATGCAGAGCGTGGCGGCACACGAGCTGTTTCATCTCGGGCAACTGGATCTTATGGGATGTAAGGCATTCTGGATTGACAGATTTACCTTCGAAGAATGCTGGGGGCACGATACGAATTATTGGATGGTTGAATCCACAGCCGTACTGAATGAGGAGGCGGTGTTTGATTCAGCGAATGTCTGGAAGACAGAACCGGCAGGCAGGGTGTGGGATGCTCGACTGACAACCTTGCCCATCGAATCGCGCTACATGGCTGCCGACATCCAGCCGCCCTACCAGCGAATGTCTTTTTTTAAGCAGCTTGCGACGCGCTATGCGCAAAGTGAGGGAGACCTGTTAAAAGAACTCTGGCTCATACACACGCGCCCCATTTACAACAAACCGTTTTGGAGATCGCATGGCGCATTGCAGACGCTCGACATTTATTTGTCAACGAAACGCAGCAAGCCGTTGGGCGAGAGGGAGGTCGCCGGAGAACTGTTGGACTACGTCTACAATTACAATGTGGCGCGCAGCGATGCTCTCATGGAAGAGATAAGCACGGTGCCGATTGATTTTTCCATTCCGGAGCCGCAGCCGCTCAACGACGATGACCCCACGGTGACGCTCATGAGCGGAGAGGCCGTGGCGCCGCTTTCAGGCCGGTCATTCATCGTGGATCCGTCGGAGTGCGCCGGAAAAGATGTTGACGTGGAGTCATCCGGCGGAGCGCTCGGCCACGTTGTGGTGATGAATCAAGGCGACCCATACCCGAACCCGAACACCATACCTCCAAATCGTTACTTCAGCCAAGCCAGCAACAATATTCAACTTGGCAACGTGGCGGGGAAGCGCCTTGTCGTGAGCGCGGTGAACCCGAATTTTTCAGGAGTGCAGAACTATACGGTAAAATTGATCTCTCACGCGGAGTGCCCACTGCCCGTTGATCCGACGGGCACAACTACGCCGCGGAGTGCTTTTACCGAGTCCGCGTATACGTCTGTTGCGGTTCGACGATCGCAGGGCAATGACTTAGTCGGCAGTGAGAGTTTTAACGGCAATCCGGTAAACGCAATCGATTCAGACGCCAATCGGATTTCGTCTGGCTCTGCTTCCATTTTTAGAGTTACGGGGAGAGCGTGGGGTTCAACGACGGGAATTTGGAGACCCGACGGCGATTCGCGCATGAATACCAAATTCATCGTTGATGGATCGCGCGCGGTGAACATACGCCTTACCGTGTCGGTGCCGAGATTATATGTTCCGCAGTTGGGGACTTCGGTTTTCGATCAAGCAGTAGTTGCGCTGAATTCGGATTATTCCGTTTCGACGAGTGATGGCGCAGGTAGATCGGGAACTGGCTATCTTGAAGCGCACAAGCCGCCTTACGAATCTGCGTTCCGGACAGCGACAGGAGATCTATCCGGACTAGAAAACGGAGGAACAAAAAGCTGGACGGTTTCTCTCCCGGCATGTGCATGTACAATGCGCACCATTACGGTTGGTATGCATATCGCTACAGTGGCGATGGATCTTATGGGTCAACCGGATGCGGAAGGTGTCATAGAATTCAGCGCCCAAATGACGACGCAGTGATTGAACCATATCTCTCGAACTTCAAACGTTATTTATTCCCTGACTACAAACAAATTTTCACTTTTTCTATACCCCGCTCACCACAAATGCCTTTCAGCGCATTTGAGCAACGTTACAGTTGCCGCCGTTGTGTTTTCGTTCTTTTTCTTTACCGCCTCTCTTGCATCCATCTGCTATCCCCCCCCTCCCCGTCCTCGCCCTCACGGCCTCGGAGGACGTCTCAATCACGGTAACGGATAGTGCCGCATCCCCCCAATGCTCCGACACCCTCGACAATGACAGTGACGGGCTCATTGATTATCCCGCAGACCCGGGGTGCACTGGTCCGAGCGATACGGATGAATTCAATCCAGTCACGATCACTCTCACCCTCGGAGACGACAATTTTCAAGACGTGGTTTTCACCAACGGCTTCACGTTCCCGTTCTACGGCGTCACCCGCACACGTCTCTTTGTGAGCTCCAATGGACGTTTAACATTCAATACAGGTGACGGTGCGGCAGGAGAGAGTGCGTCGGAGCTCAACGAACAGCCGCAGATCGCGTTGCTCTTTGACGACCTTTGTCCACAGAACGGCGGACTGGTGACAACGATGCAATTCAAGGATAAGATCATCCTCAACTGGCAAGGTACGCCGGAATACTCAACCACCGGTGCCAACACTATGAGCGCCACACTCTTTTCAACTGGCCGTATTGAACTCATCTACTACAGTACCCCCGATACTATAAAATTCCTCTGGAACTCCAGCGTTCCCTCTATGCTCGCAGGGGGTAATGAATTTTCTGCGCTGGACAATTTTCTTGCAACGAAACGTGACTCTCCAGGTACGCCGTCCGCATATCTTGCGCACGAAGTCCTCGACTTCAACTACATCTACAACGTGGCGCGGAGCGACTCGTTGATGGACGAGGTGAGCACGCTGCCGATTGATTTTACGGTGGAGCCGCAGGCGCTCACCAAGGCCGCGCCAATGCTCAAACTCGTGGATAATGAAAACGTGTTGCCGCTCGCGGGCAGATCGTACGTCGTTAACATTGATTCAAACCTTGTAGGAAGAGACATCCAAATCAGCGCAGACGGCAAAACGTTTCTGGGCAACGTCGTTATCAAGAGCCAAGGAGGTGCCTATCCCGATCCGAAGACAATCCCTCCCGAGCGCTATTTCAGCAACAGCAAACCTGTGATTGGTCTCGGCGATCAAGCAGGCAAACAGCTCGTCATCAACGTAGTGAACCTGGATTTCAGCAAAGCAGATGCGATCTCCCTGCGCGTGTGCGCTACGGAGACCGGAGTGCCGTTTTCGTGTCAGGCGGAGGTGACTATAAAGGCGTATGGGGCGGTCCTTGGACTTGGCGGTATCAATGAAGTAGCAGGCTATACTGAAATAACACTACTACCTCTGATGCCGATTGAAAAATTGGCCATGCCTGATCTTTCGGGTCAGGCGAAGGACGGTGGTGCTCCAATAGTCAGAAGCATTGCCAAGGCGGCATATTTATCGGAACAGGAAGAATTGAAATTTTATGGTAAATCTGAGGCAGATGGAGATCTTTTGGTAAATGGATGGAGTACTCCGGGTTACGGTGAGGCCATACTCAATGCAGATATCGATCTTATCTTTGATCATCATCAGCTTCTTCAATCTCTCCTTCCAGGGCAGACGATGCTCGACATTGGGATACCCTTTTTTATAGCTCAAAAAGATGACGCATCTCTTCCGCGTTCATCTCCAAATGGTTATGTTAACGTAGGTGGGTTTGGGAGGTGTCCGTACGTTAACTATGGCTATGGCTTGATTGAAATTGATGGATCTGTGGCGGCGTGGTCGGCGCGTTCGGCGGCAGGACAGTTTACCTCGTATATAAATCGTAGAGATGTTGTCAGTGGTTACATCGGTTCTTCGACTCCGCCGCTCTATGAGCTTCCAGCGCGTCTTGACTTGACTTCCAAAGAGGGAAGTATTGTGCATCTCAAAACGGCGATCATTCTTAGCCGGATGGATTTCATGAATATCGAAAATTTCGTTTTATTTGACGACTGGCTTACTGGGACAGCCGAGTTACCTTTTACCTTCGATGAGTTGTGGAGTTGTTTTAAGTTAACTAGCGGTGGGAACCTAGACATTTGGGCATATATAAACGGCGGCGAGGGCACGGCCGAAATCCGCTTCAAGCCATCTCTCATTCGTAGCAGATAGCAGCGGAGTTAAATCTTAGATTTAATCCCGCGCTGATCCGACAAATTTTGCCTGTAGGCCAGACGCGGGAGGGGGGGGGGTCGCGCCTTTACTGTTTTTTGCAGACGGCCGCCGGATTTCCATATCCGGCGACATTTGAGTTCGCGGCGGCAGGAACGTCAAGAAACGAAAAACGAATCCCTATGGGGCGACGTTAAAACAAAACCCGCCCTGGCCTTCCATGGCCACACCCGTATCGCAGATCGCGTAAGTGGTGGGGCAGGACCCGTCGGCTCCCCACGCGACACCCGCGCAATTGTCCGGCGGTCCATTTAGATCGTTGCGGAGCGCCGCATGGCCGCAATCCTCAAGTTCCGCCCCTAAATTATAGTGTCTGAGATCCGGACACAGGGAATAATCATAGGAGTTGCCGAGGGGATCGTCGGGAACCGTCGTCATATATGTCGGCGATAACGTCGGGATGATGATGTCGGCGGGATATTGTCGGAAATCGTCGAAATATAATTCAAGCGCCTGTTGAATTTGTTTAAGGTCGGCGAGGCGGCGCGCATCGCGGGATTTTCGGCGCGCCTGGTTGATGGATGAGAAAACAATGGAGGCGAGAATGCCGATAATGGCGATAACGACAAGGAGTTCAATGAGCGTAAAGCCGCGGCGCATACGCACAATGTGAGGGGTAGTCATGACTCTATGATACTTTGAATATCGAAACACACAACCTCTTGCGGCTTCGTGGAGTATGGCGGACTGCTTTGTCAAGACAATTTCTGTGGATAAGTATATACTGAACGCATTATGAGGGACAACGGCGCATTTCAGATTTCGGCCAATGCAGCGGATTTCGCGGGTGCGTATCCGTACGGGTTTTATGATAAACGCCGTCCCGAATATCGGGCAAGACAGGGGTTGTCGCCCGAACTGATTGATGAAATGTCGGCGATTAAGAAAGAGCCTGAGTGGATGCGGCGGTTTCGGCATGATGCGTTGAAAGTATTTTATGCAAAGCGAATGCCCGAATGGGGCGCTGATCTGTCCAGAATTGATTTTGAAAAAATCACTTATTACGCGCGGCCGTGGGACAGGACCGCGCGATCGTGGGACGAGGTACCGGAGGATATCAAAAACACTTTTGAGCGTCTCGGCGTTCCGGAAGCCGAGCGGAGGTTTTTTGCCGGAGCCGCGGCCCAGTACGATTCGGACGTGATCTATCACGCGCTCCGCGAGCATCTGGCGGAGAAGGGCGTAATTTTCTGCGATATGGATACGGCGGTACGGGAGTATCCGGATCTTGTGCGCCAGTATTTTGGGACCATTATTCCCGTCGGGGATAACAAATTTGCCGCGCTCAACTCCGCAGTGTGGTCCGGCGGCTCCTTCATTTATATACCGCCGGGCGTTGTCGTCGATATGCCCCTTCAGGCCTATTTTCGCATAAACTCGGCCAACTTCGGGCAGTTTGAGCGGACACTGATCATCGCGGATGAGGGGGCGAGCGTGCATTATCTTGAAGGATGCACCGCGCCGGTCTATACGACGGACTCGCTCCACGCGGCGGTCGTCGAGATTATTGTCAAGGCACATGCGCGCGTGCGGTACACCACGGTGCAGAATTGGTCGCGCAATGTCTATAATCTGGTGACGAAACGCGCGCGCGCCGAGGAGGAAGCGTTTGTGGAATGGGTTGACTGTAATTTGGGATGTCTCACCGAAAACGCAAAGATTTTTGTAAACCCTAGGGGCCCTATCAGCATAAAAGAATTGAAGCCGGGCGATTCGATTTATTCTTCTGATTTGGAAAATATGTGTTTAATTAAGCAAAAAGTGGATGCGGTATTGTACCAGGGTCAAAGAGAGGCATTCAAACTTGTCACGACAAATCACCGGGAAATTGAGGCGACGGATAATCACCCCTTTCTTGTTTTGAAGCATTTTTACCAATCGGGCTTACAGTATCTTTCATGGCAGCCATTGCGTAACTTGCAATCAGGAAAGACGGGCGATTGGATTGCAATCGCCGATCAACTGCCCGATGATGGGACGCCACGGCGAATAAATTTTATATGCGAAAGGAAACGAATAAAACAATGGCCGAAGATTCCTGAATATACGACGGTAGAACTGATGTGGCTTCTCGGATTATACCTCGGCGATGGTTATCTTGAGCGATCGCGTGGGGGTAGGCCGAATCGGGTTTACTTCGCCGTCCCCCCGGGGGATCGGGCGCGAAGCAAATTGGAAAGGTTATTGATTGATATTTTCGCCGTTGTGCCGAAGCCAAAAGGAATTTGTGTAACGGTACCGTCGTCGGTTTTCGCGGAGTTCGTGATCTCTATGGGTTTTGCTGGTACGGCCAGAACTAAAAAAATTCCTGCGTGGCTTTATTCTCTTCCGGAAGATCAAAAAATGGCCTTTATTGAAGGGTATTTGGATGCAGACGGTTACACGCGTCAATCGAAGATGGTGGGCAATGTTCAATATGGTCAGATTATATTCGCCAGTTGCAATAAGCTCTTGCTGGAGGAGTTAAAACTTCTGATGATCTCGGTTGGTTTGGAACCGTTGAGAATTTCATCATACGTGAAGGAACGAAAATTATACAAAGGGAGGTTGAAAGAATATACCACCCATTATCTTTGCCTTAATCTGCGAGAAAATCTTGATAAAATTCGTGGCAGGAAGATGGGGAGCCGGACTCCACTTTTGAAATTCGTGAGGGTGGCCTCGATAACTCCGATTGGCAAAAAAGATGTTTATGATATCGAGATTGGCGGATCTCATAACTTTATTGCGAATGGCATACTTGTGCACAATAGTAAGATTACGATGAAATATCCGAGTGTTATTCTGGCCGGACGCGGGGCGCGCGCGGATACGCTTTCGGTCGCGCTTGCGGGCCCGGGCCAGGTGCAGGATGCGGGCGCGAAAATGATCCATGTTGCGCCGGAGACGCGGTCTAACGTCGTCTCAAAATCGGTTTCTTTCGGCGGCGGTCGGACTTCGTATCGGGGTCTTTCGCGCGTGGTGCGCGGTGCAAAAAACGCGCGGCTCTCAGTGCGGTGCGACGCGTTGATTCTCGATCCGCAGTCGCGGTCTGATACATATCCGACCTTGAAAATAGATGAGGAAGAGACGCGCATGGAGCATGAGGCGACGGTGTCAAAAATCGGGGACAAAGAATTGTTTTATCTCCGCTCGCGGGGCATGACCGAGACGCAGGCTGCGTCTTTGATCGTCTCCGGTTTTTTTGAAGCGCTCACCAAGACACTGCCGGTGGATTACGCGGTGGAGATGAATCGCTTAATCGAGATGCAGATGGATGGGGCGGTGGGGTGACAGATGAATTATGGAATATGAATTATGTATTATGGACAAGAAGTGATAAGATTGGTCTCTATTATTATAGCCCTGTAAAAACAAAACGACTGTTTTTACAGAATAAAGATTCTTTTTAGTTGTCACCCCCGCGAAGGCGGGGGTCCAGGTTCTGCCTTATCAAAAAGAGAAACCTGGATTCCCGCCTATGCGGGAATGACAGAAGAAAAAGGGACGTTTTGTTTTAACATTGCTATATCTCTCCCATAATTCATACTTTATGATTCGTAATTCAGGTGTGATTATTGATTCTAAAAATTTAGGCGACGAATGGAATGAGGAAATCGTGCTCGCGGAACCGGGAAAAGAATGGAGCGGGACCGCGATTTTCACGGAACGACTACCTCGCGCAGTGCGTCTTGCCATTCGTCTTATTGCGCCGCGGACGCGCGTCGATTTAGTGATTGCATATTTGGGCAAGGGGCAAGACGCAACCGACATGGATATTACGGTGATGCATGAAGCGCCGGAGACGTATGCTCGTGTGACCGCGCGCGCCGCGCTTTACGATGAGGCGCGATTTACGTTTCGCGGATTGCTTGATATAAAGAAAGGCGGCATTGGCGCGGATTCCTATCTTTCGGCAAAAGCGCTTTTGTTGTCAGAAAAAGCGCGCGCGGAAATTTATCCGTATCTGGAAATAAAGACCGACGCGGTCAAGGCGTCTCATGGTTCAAGCATCGGGCGGATTGATCCGGAGACGCTCTTTTATCTCCAAAGCCGAGGCATGAAAAAACACGACGCCGAGCGCGTCGTGTTGAACGGGTTTTTTGGAGATCTCAGCGGTCTGACAATGCATAGAGAGCCGCTTTGAGTTCAGTAAAGTCGTAATCTTGGATTCCGGCTTGTCCTGTTGTTTGTAGGAGAGGAGCGTACAGCGCAACGTCTATGCTCCAAAAACAGGCAGTGCATGCAAGACGTATGTTGCGATGGAGGGGCTTGTCGTAATGGCGAAATCCTGATCGGAGTCTTCGGATAGCCATTTCCGGGATGTCGATGCCAATTCCATGATGCGACTCCCAGCAACTATGGCGGGCCTTGATATCTCCATTGCTGTATAATGATAATGTGATGGTGTCCTGTCCCCCGTTAAAATCGACACTTTTGGTCTCGATGCAACGATGGGTTTGTTGGCTTGTGTTTTCCGGCGCGGATTGCGGCATTTCGTTGGCCTTAAGCGTGGCAGCCATTGGGTTCCACTTTCTTTTTGTGTGACCCCTTTCAGAGGGTCGGTCCGTTGCGTAGATCGGTTGTGGGAAGATGGGAAGATCTGAATATATTAGTAGCAAAATACACTTTTTATGTCAAGCATCCATCGTTCTAAAAATTACCGAGAGGATTTCCCGATCTTCGCCCATTTTGAAAAGCGGGAGACGCCCCTGATTTATTTGGATACCGCGGCCTGCGCCCAGATGCCCGGAGTTGTGATGGACGCGGTGCGGAATTTTTGGGAGACGTCGCGCGCCAATGTCCATCGCGGCATGTATGCGCTCTCGGGCCGGGCCACCGAGGCATACGAGGACGCCCGCGAGACCGTGCGGCGGTTTATCAATGCGCGGAGCACGCGCGAGATTATTTTTACACGGAACACCACCGAGAGCATTAATCTTGTGGCCTACTCTCTCGGACGGAGCATCTTAAAAGCCGGAGATCGCATTTTGGTTCCGCGCGCCGAGCATCACTCCAATATGCTGCCCTGGCGGATGCTCGCCGATGAGCGCGGCGTCTTCGTTGATACGGTGGATATGAATGAGGAGGGATTCTTGACGGTTGAGGCCGTGGAGCGCGCGCTTAAACCGCAGACAAAATTGTTTGTCGCGGCGCAGGTCTCCAATGTGCTTGGGTCCATTCATCCGGTGCGCGAGATCGCCCGGCTCCTGCGTGACCGCGGCGTTTTGTTCCTTATTGATGCGGCGCAAAGCGCAGCGCATCTCCCGATTGACGTAGAGAACATCGGCTGCGATGTCCTGGCGTTTTCCGGTTACAAACTCGGCGCACCCATGGGTATCGGCGTGCTCTACGGCCGCGAGGAATTGCTCGAGCGATTTGGACCGTTTATCCGTGGCGGGGGAATGGTGGCGAAGGTGACGGAGAACGGTATCCGTTGGAAGGATTTGCCGGATCGTCTGGAGGGCGGCACGCCCAACGGTGAAGGAGCCGTCGGGCTTGCGGCGGCCATCGGATACATACAGACGATCGGATTTGAGAAGATTCGCGCCCTTGAGGAGGATCTTGCGTCCCGTGCGCTCCATTTTTTACGCGCCGTCCCAGGAATCAAAATCTTCGGCCCGTCAGATATGAAGGATCGGAGCGGCGTGATCAGTTTTGCCATTGACGGCATCCATCCGCACGATCTTGCGACGATTCTTGATCGCGACAATATCTGCATCCGCGCCGGACATCACTGCGCCATTCCGTTACACGATTATCTCGGCGTTCCCGCAACGGCCCGCGTCAGTTTCTGGGTTTATAATACGCCGGAGGATGTGGAACGACTGGGGAAGGGGGTTGAACAAGCGATGCGGATCTTGAAGGCGTAGATGGTGTGGAAAACCTTCTCTGTTTATGTTGGGGGGGGTGGCATATAATAGAAGTATATGAAAAAATTTTTCTCATCCATTGCATTGGCGCTTTCTCTTTTTGTAAGCGTTATTTTTGTGCCCGTGATCGCATTCGCGGATCACTCGGACGCGCACATGATTCAGCAGTTACAGGCGCAGTTGGCGTCGCTTCAGCAGGCGGTCGCGTCGCTCCTTGCGGCAAAACCGGACGAGGCGCCGGGGCAGGTAAAAAAACGGCCCATCGCTCCTCCGCCGGCTCCAACGTTGGCGCCGCCTTCGATTCAAGTGACGCCTCCGCCGCCTGCGACGTATCAGGCAGCCCCTACGCCGTTACCTTCTCCGACGCCACCGCAGGTTGAACCTTCGCTCTCCACGCCGCCATCCGCCGTCACACCGCCTGCTCCTGTTGCGGGGCTGGCGACACCCGCCACGCCCGATATTGCCCCGTATTCCATTGAGGAGCAGACCATCATTATTGAAGACGTACGCGAGAAAATCAGAGTCCTGCAAGACAAAGTGTTGCAACTGCGCACAACAACGCAAGGTGAGCGGCCCGGGCAGCCAGCTCCGGACGTAGCGGTTGGGCTTCGATTAGAGCGGACGCTTCGACTCGGTTCATCCGGAGACGACGTGCGGCAATTGCAGGGATTCCTGAAGCAATTTCCGGATATTTATCCCGAAGGATTGGAGACCGGGTATTTCGGAGCGCGGACGGACGCCGCAGTGCGGCGATTTCAGGAAAAGCACGGGATTGAACCGGCCGGCGTTGTGGGTCCGAAAACGCGCGCCAAACTCGCGGAACTGACCGCTGAATCGAAAAGGCCGATACGGTTGGAAACCGATGAGGCCCGCGTCCATCCGTATCGCAATGTGGAGATTGACGAGGCCGTAACGCGGGGATCTTCAGGAAAGAACGTTGAGAAAGTGCAAGAATTTCTGGGAATGTTTCCGGACATCTATCCCAATGGTCGTGCAAGCGGGTTTTACGGCGTCGAAACCGAGCAGGCCGTCAAAAAATTCCAAAGGAAAGTCGGATTGAAAGAAACCGGCGAGATTGACGAGAAGACCAAAGAGGTTTTGAATCTGCTTTTGATCGCCGGCGAGAAGAAAAAGCCGCCGAAAATCACTGACGTAACGCCCTCGTCGGGTTCCGTCGGCATCACTGTTACGCTCACCGGCAAAGGATTTACCGATGAAGAAAATTTCATCATGGTGCGCGGAAAAATCGTTGCGACCGGTCTCAAATCGTATGACAATAACACGCAGATCGATTTTCTTTTGACGTCGGATATCCCGTGCCCTGTGGGCTCACAAAAGGCCTGTCCGGTGAAAGTCGTCAACGCAAACGGTATCTCCAATGCCAAGCCGTTTAAGCTGACTGAATTTTTGCTCATTCCCCCGGGCGTGGATACGACGTCACCCCCACCACCCCTTCCACCTCCTCCGCCACCTCCTGTGCCTGAGCCGAATGTTACTCCGCCTCCTGCAACACCCACGATAACTGTTGTTTATCCGAATGGCGGGGAACTCCTGACGGTTAATGAAGCGGTCAAGATTTCATGGAGCACGGCGAGCATTGCTTCGAGATCGGTATCCGTGCGGCTCCTGAAAGACGGCGTACTCCACACCACATTGTCCGGACAATTCTTATTAGGCACGGAGAGCGGAACATTCACTTTTGAGTGGAATGTGCCCGCCTCAATTCAAAATCAGACCGGCTTCACCATAGAAGTCGCTGACGCGACTGATCCGGCGATAAAGGATGCGAGCGACGGGCCGTTCAGGGTGGGCTATCTGAACGCCGCCGCCACATGGACAGAGAAGTGGCCGCCGGGAGTGTTTCAGGATAACGTGAGTTTTTACTTTCTCCCGTCTGTGTACCCGACTGCCGCGTCGTTACGCCTGTATGAAAAACGTCCCGGAGACAGCGCGTTTCAGGCGTTGGTGACGTTTCCTATCCCATCTCTGCCGACATGCCGCAGCTGGAGTGTCGGCGACTGGACACTTTTCTTCACATGCGGCTATTCTGATCCTTTGACGAAGACGCTGGATACGTGGTCCATAGGACGCAACACCAACTTCCCGTCTTCTTTTTATCCCGTCGGCACCTATGAGTATTATATCGCCGCAGTGGACGCCGGAGGACAGGAGACCATTATTCCCCCTTCAGGACAAACGCGCGCTCCGTTGAAAATACTGCGAAAGTACGCAATGCCCAGGATGCAGGTGTTGAGTCCGGCGGATCAGGCGCTCGCTCCCGAGACCCCGACATTCACCTGGACGCTCACCAACTGGCCCAACGGATCTCTCTACGACACCTACGGCATGAGCGTCTTTGTCGAGGGAGGGGGCGATATGCAGCGTCCCTACTGGAAAAAATATGTTTATTCCGTGCCGACGGGTGCAACCACGACGTCGGTTGTCTACGACGGCCCGGCATTTGATCTCACGAAAAAATATATCACCTTTGTCTACACCGGCCGGAACATCTTTAATCAGGATTCACTGAGCCTGGATGTGTATGGCGCTATGCCTGTTGACGCGACGACCTTCTGGACCGGTGCGGCCCTTTCCGACAAGACGCCGCCGACGCGCTTCGGCGGTCTGCCGACGGGCGAGCAGGCGTATACGACTAAAGAAGCAACGCTTTCGCTCACGACCGATGAAACCGCAACGTGCAAATACGCGTTGACTGCCGGAACGAGTTATTCCTCGATGACGCTCTCATTTGCGACAACGGCGTCAACAACTCATTCGTCAAACGTGAGCGGATTTGAGACGGGAAAATCGTACAACTATTATGTGCGGTGCGCCGATGTCATGGGCAACGCCAATGGAGACGACTTTGCGATTTCTTTCGGCGTCGCGTCTCCGCCAAAACCGGTGATCACTGTGCTCGCGCCGATTAAAGGAATAGTCGGCACAGTCGTGACAATCACCGGATCCGGATTTACCGCGACGGGAAACTCCGTTTCTTTTGCGGGTGCGATGGCGGCGACGAATCTCGCGTCCGCAGACGGAAAGACCCTGACGTTTACCGTTCCGATCGGGACCTCGTGTAAAATCGGCGCAGCGTGCAGTGTGTCGGTGTCGAATGCGAACGGAACATCAAACGCGGTTTCCTTTTTGCTCATTCAGACGATCACTCCCGTGACGGTTATTTTTCCGAACGGCGGAGAGAATCTGGTGCAGGGAGTTGATTTCACTCTCAGTTGGATCGGCGGCACGGATCGCGTTGATGTCGTTTTGGTGGAAGAGGCCGCCGCGGTCGGGTCTGATCCGGGTGAGTTTATCGTCGGCTGGATCGCGACCTCCTCGGCACCAAATAGCACAGTCAATTGGAACGTAAAGACCGTCTGCAGCGCGGACGGGACGGTCTGTACGACCGTGAGCCCCGGGCGCTACAAAATCATGGCGCTGTCGGAAGATGAACTGGGAGCGCTGACTATCTGGAATGATGTGGATAATACCCCCGGCAACTGGGACGTGTCCGACCGCGCGTTCACCATTAGTCCGTCCGCCGCGTTGACCGTGGTGGTGCCGAACGGCGGCGAGATCGGCTCAAAAAATTCGGCCTTCATCGTCTGCTGGGCCACCATTGATCTCAAAAGCAAAGCGGTCAAAATCGAGCTTTTGAAAAACGACGCGCCGTATCGGACGGTTTATCCGTCGTTCGCGCAAAGCGCGGAAACCGGCGCGTTCATCACCAACTGGGTGATTCCGGACGACATTCCGGAAGGCGCGGATTACAAAATGAAAGTGTCGGACGTTGCCTTGCCCGCGCAAAACGATACGAGTGATGGCCCGTTTTCGATTGTCGCCGCCTCGTCCGCAATCAAGGTGTATGAACCCTACGCGAGTAGCATTTGGTATGCCGGCTTTGACGGCCCGGTCTATTACTATGGCGTCAATGTCCCGTCAAAAGCGGTCAGCATTAATCTGTGGAAAGGAGGATTTTTCTACCGGAGTTTGGCGTCCAATGTCCCGCAGCTCTACTACGGCGGCACCGCGTATTCCACCGGCTGGTTTTGGCGTAAAGTCGCAATTCCGGGCGATCTTCCCTTTGGCACGGATTATACGGTGGAAGTTGTTGACGCCGGAAATCCATCGGTGCGCGGCTTTAGCGGCAAATTTACGGTGGTTCAATATCCCTCCCGTTTGACCGTAAGAGGCAGGTTGTTCGATTATCTCACTCAAGTCCCGCTCGCCACGACAACAATAGGCACTTGGGACGGATCATATAATTGGTACAATAATTGGACGAATGCCAACGGCGAATTCAACATTACAGCCACAACATCCGACATTCTTTTGTCGCGCGGGCACAGCTTCTGGATGCATCCGACCGGGCATAGCTACGGATCGTTCTACATATACTCCAACGCCTACGGTCTTTATGCGTATATCCATTTCTTTCCTTTCATAAACAAAGGATATATTACTTTTCCGGTGTCGTCCGGAGAAATCGATATGGGCGAGATTCCTTTCTGGCCCGTTGTAGACAGGAGTTACGTTATTTCCGATATGCCCGTGAAGTATGGTCTGAACTATCGCAATGCCCAAACCGGGCAATCAACCACGAATTTGTGGACCGGATCGCAGTACCGTCATACGCACGACGCATGGAAAGCGATTCCGCAGGCGCTCGATGTCTGGGTGCGTTTAGAAGATAAACCGGGCAATGTCTATTATTCTCCGTTGCTCAATCTCCCTGCGAGCCCGGGTGTTGGGTCGAAAACCTTGTCGTTGTTCAATCAAACGCCGCAATGGGAACCGTATTCGATTGATGCGTCGGCGTCATACTCTCCGCAAATCTTGAAAGTCGGCACTCCGGTTTCCGGAGCAGCATATGCGTGGAACGGTGTTGCGCCCTATACGTGGAGTATGCTCGCCGGAAATTTGCCGCCCGGCGTCACATTGTCATCCACGGGAGCGCTGTCTGGCGCGCCGACAGAAGCCGGCGTGTATGATACCGTGTTTCGCGCACGAGATTCACAACAAGTCAATGGCGTCACGCGGACGAATACCTATCCGTACTATGTTCCCAATTATTCCCTCCGTTTTGATGTCCGCACCACGGAAGGCGTCCAGGTTGCGGCAATAAAAGTGATTGACCCGCAGGCGAGAGTCGAGATGTATCCGGGCAGCACCTACACTGTCTCGTGGGACAGCTTCGGCATTACCGGAAACTCCGTTGTGCTTGATCTGTACCAGGCCGGGCGTTTTGTGCGCAAAATCGCAGGGTTTGCGCAAGGAGCAGAATCCGGCCGTTACTCCTACAACTGGCTGGTTCATCAGGACTTGCCTGCGGGCAACGACTACTATATCCGCATTTCCGATGTAAATAATCCGGCGGTGTACGGCGAGAGCGATGCATTTCTCATCCTCGGCAAACAAAACGCCAGTTGGAGCGAAAATAGCGGCGCAAAGTACAGCCCGTCTCTATCGTTTCAGTATGCGACATCGTCCAATCCCGGAGCGCTGACATTCCGGCTCTACCGGCAAAACCCGGGCGAGACGTCTTTGACGCTTGTCGGCACATTTGCGAGTCCGGCCTGTTATCAAAGCATCTCATCGGGTAAGTGGTATTTGTATCTCAGCTGCTCTTCGTGGTATCCCAATCCGCAATGGTCCCTGCAGTATTCGACCTATGTTCCGGCATCGGAATTTCCCGCGGGGGAATATCGCTATGAGTTCCGCGCGGCGGATAGCGCGGGCGGGGAGGTCGTTCTCGCGCGGTGGATGCTACGGGCATTGGAGCCGACGTCCATCACGTATCCCACGGCGGCCGATGCGCCGATATCATCGTCTGGCGCGCCGACAATCCGTTGGACCATTCCAAAAGATTGGCCGCCAATGCTTGAGAAACCATACCGCGTCGTCATCCAGGAAGCATATACGGGCAAACAAGTGCATCAGATGTGGGGACTTTCTGCGCCGACCGATACTGTGGGATTCCGAACATACGACGGTCCGACGCTGGACCCGACGAAAAAATACACGGCGCATGCAAGCTATCGTCGCGGTGTCGTTGATTCGACATCGGCACAGCGCACCGAACATATGGCGATGAGCGCAGGCACTGCGACGTTTTGGTTCGACCAATACGTTCCGCCTCCGCCCGTGAGCATCAGCACGGAGAGTTTACCCGCAGCAATGATTTGGACATCGTACGCCGCGACACTGGCTGCCGCAGGGGGACTTGCGCCGTACAAATGGAGTTTGATCTCCGGCGCGTTGCCGCAAGGTTTCTACGTGGATTCTTCCGGAAGGATATACGGCTGGACCAGTCAGCAGGGGATTTTCAAATTTACGGTCGGAGTGACGGATTACCTCGGCGGAGCCGCGACAAAGGAGTTAAGCATCGAGGTGAAGCCCGACACCGGCGCATATTGGAGCGGCGGAAGTGGGTCGAGTCCGACGTATTCGCAATATGTGCGATTTGGCTACGCCAATGGTAAGCCCGCCGACGTCACAAGCTTCAAGCTCTATCAGAAAAAGCCCGGGGATGCCGCGTTTAGCGCAGCGGGTATGTTTACCGGTGTCGCGGAGACCTGCGGAGTGAACTACAGCCCTGCGGATTCCTTGTGGAGTTTGTACTTTAATTGCGGCACAACTTATCGTTACTGGCAATCGTCTCTTAAAGTCGCATCAACGTCTTCCGCGTTTCCGGTCGGAGAATACGATTATTATGTCGCGGCGATCGGAGGCGACGGCGCGGAAAGTGCGATAACGCCGATCTTGAAGCAGTTTGCGCTTGAGAGGACAACGATTCTGAGTCCGACAGAGGCGCAATCTCCCGTTGCGTCAACGACGCTCGCGTTTGAGTGGACTGTGGCGTTAAGCGGTTGGCCCTCTGGCGTATCACAGATGCCTTTCTTGGTGTATGTGATGCCCGAAGGGTCGTATAGCTACGTCTATTACAAGTGGGTCTATAGTCGCGTCGGAGCGCCGACGGCCGCAACAACCTATAACGGTCCGGAGCTGGATTCTACAAAGAAATATGTCGCGAATGTGGCAGTCAACACGACGGTTTTTGACTCCGTGGCGTTCGCAAAAGTGTCGTACATTGCGATGATGGATGCGACTCCGCGGTTTTGGATCACTAAATGATTTCGTTTTAAGCGCCGTGAACCACGAAACGCCGCTTGGCGCGTTTCATAATTCACAGCAAAATAACTATGGCATTACCATTTCGTTTGTCGTATAGTCCTCAGCCGCAAGTTCATCAGTTAACCCCGGGCAAGGCGACGATCGCGCTGTTTATCATGGGTATCGTGGGCGCGCTCTTGACTATTTTTCTGGGGATCCCCATGGCCACGAATGCCTTTGAGAGTAAAGGGTGGCCAACAGTGGACGGTGTTATCACGGTATCCAATTTCACGACCAATCAGGACCGCGATGACGGGAGCGTTACTTATGGCGCGAGCATTGCGTATGATTATACGGTCAATGGCGCCGCGCATACCGGAAGCACAGTGCACTTCGGGCAGTATAGCACGAGCGATCCGAGTTACGGCCGCGGGATCGTGAGCCGATATCCCGTGGGGAAGCAGGTCCGCGTGTTTTACGACCCCGATGACCCGGCGAAATCCGTGCTCGAGTCGGGGGCCGGGTGGAGCAGTTTTATGGTTGCGGGCATCGGCCTTCTCTTCACCCTCCTCGGATTCGTCGGCGGTTTCTTTCAATTCAAAAAATACAAGCGGGGATCAGCAGTTCCACCGCCTTCTCCGATTTCCTCTCCGATGATAAACAATTAAGGATGGCCTTTTATGCGCGTATCGAAATTCGCCGCATATCTCTTTGCAGGCGCTCTCGCTTATCAAATTCTTCATTGGATCGAACACATTGCGCAAGTATACCAGCATTGGTGGCTGGGATTGCCCGCGAAGGCATCGCACGGTATTCTCTTTTTTCTGGATTTGGAATGGAATCATTTTGTGTTCAACACAGGGTATCTTTTGTTGCTCGGGGCCGCGTGGTGGTTGTGGCGAAAAAATGGACTGCGTTCGCGACTGCTCGATAGTACGGTTATCATTCAGAGCTATCACGTTTTTGAGCATACCGTTAAAATCGTCCAGCATGTTCGGACAGCGTGCGAGCCGTGCCCCGGAATTTTGGGGAAGTATTTTGACGGCGTCTATCTCCATTTTATGTTCAATACACTCGTGCTTTTGCTTCCGCTTGCGGCGGGTTTCCTGATGTGGCGTGGGCGCGGCCGGAGCAACTCCGTGTTGCCGGCGAATTCCGTCTAAAGATGCGGTTTCATGCGTTATATCCTTTATGGTATACTGGATTATGGAGGGGTAGCCACAATAAAAATTAATTTTCACTCAAATGACAAAAGACATTCTCATTATTGTTTTGGTCATTGCTTTGGTGGGGACAATCGGCGCAGGATTTTATTTTGCGCGTAAAGGTCCGTTGGTTTTGGCGCCGGAGACAAATCAACAGGTCTGCGATATTCTGCCGCTTTACAGCGGGTCGCTTGACGGTGGTGGTTCGAGCGGCGGGCAGATGCCCTATATCGCTCAGGACGTGTGTCGGATTGTCTTCGCGGACGAGAAGGGAGATTCGGAAATTTGCGCAAAGATCAGAACACCGGAACTCCAGGGCCAATGCGTTGCCGGCGTTGCACTCAAGAAAGGCGATGCAACATTGTGCGAGGGCGCAATAGGCGAGGCGCGCGACAGATGCTATGACGGCGTGGCGCAGAAATTAGGGGCTGAGGCGTGCACGAAAATCCGGACTGTGGATAAAAAGGACTCGTGTTTGTCCAATGCGGCATCGCGGCAGGGGGACGGTTCGATGTGCCGGCAGATCGCGAATGTGAGCATGCGCGATCAGTGTTACATGAATACTGCGTTTCGTAACCCCGCGCTCTGCAATGACATCACGCAGCCGATGATGCGTGAGGAGTGCGGCCGGAATGTGCGGGGGCGGTAAAGGCGGCTTCATGAAAACATTCGTCATTATTTCTTTGGTCATCTTGATCCTCGGAGCCGCGGGCGGCGGGGCGTATTACTATTACACGGAATCATATTTGCCGATGCAATACGCCCGTGTGGTTCTGCCGATCTACGAAAAATTTCGCAGTCCGGAGTTGACGTCGGATGCGGGAATCAAAGATGCGGCTGATGCCGATGGTGCGTTGCGCGTTATTGAAGCGCGTCGTCGCGCGGGTAAAGAAATTCAGGACGCGCTTGCAAAAATTACTCCTCCGAAAAAGATGGCGGTGATCCATACGGATTTTTCCCGTTTAATCACGCTTGCGTCCGCGGCAAATGATCACAGCGAGACGCTTCTTCGGTTTTTCCAAAAAGTTCCCCAGTTACGCGCCGCGCTTAAAACTTCACGGGAGCCGCCGCCCGCCGCCACGGCAATGTTGCGGCCGGAAACCGCGACTGTTTCCATTCTGCAGGAGCATTGGGGAGAGCCGTTGGAAAAGTCCGTCGCATTGGGTAGTGAATTATTCGGAGGTCCCGTGCCGGATTTCATGGATTCCTCTCTGGCGGATCTCAAATCGTCGTGGTCCACGGTCGGACCGGACATTGAATTTGTGCGCGGCCTCGTGATGTCGTTTGCGCCGACAATGCCGCTTGCGAAAATCGAGAGTACGATACCGCGCGCCGACAACCAACGCGCGGAGAAAGCGCTCAGAGAGGTTGAAGAATTTGAAAAGAAGCTCGGCGCCGTTTTGGAAAAAATGAATGCGCGCGATATCGCGGGCGGCAGGTATTTTTTGGGCACCTCGCAGGTCGAGATGTCTGATTTGTATTTCCGCGTCTCAACGGCGATGGACAACTTGAAGAAAGCGTACAATGCGGAATAAAGCGCAAAATGAAAAGCGATAGCCTTTGAGTTTGGTGAATAATATTTTTTTAGTGTCACCCCCGCGAAGGCGGTGGTCCAGGTTCTTGCTTCTACGAGGGAGAAAGCCTGGATTCCCGCCTGCGCGGGAATGACAGGAAACGGCTTGTTTTAGAATTATTCACCAAACTCGCCTCTCGCGTTTTGCGCCTGCTTTCATGATAAAAAACTTTGTTTTCTTCCTCGTTGTTTTGATGAGCATCGGATTTTTCGTCGGTATGGCTCACGCCGCTCTCCCGCCGCCGACGAATCTTGAGCCAAGCTGGATTATCGCCCGCGAGGGCCAGTATGGATACGATATGCGGTTTGCGTACGATGCATCCGCTCTTCCCTCGGTTAAGGCGTTTAGATTTTATCTGAAGTCGCCGCCTAAGACGGCTTTTTCGCCGGTGGCGGATTTCAATAATCCGTCCTTGATCTACAGCGAATGTCCCGGCGCGACCTCAAGCGCAGGAAAGGAGATACGCGTGGGGGATTGGGAATTGATCCATTTTTGTTCCGGCGGATTTTGGACGGTCCATAAAGCCACACTTGAGGAGGTGGCGGCGTTTCCCGCCGGACAATACGATTTTTATCTGGTTGCTATTGACGCGGCGGGCGCCGAGGCGGCCGTCTCCGAGACCGCGTCTCAGTATGCGCTTGAGCCGAGCATTCTTTTTCCCGCGACATTCAGCGGCCCCGCAAATGAGACGGTTACGTTCCGTTGGTCAATTCCGTCCGGATGGCCGTCGGGTAAGTTGACGGTTCTCTACTCTCTGGATATTTTTGAGGGTACGCGCCAGGTCTACAACAAGGGCATCGGTTTGATGCGCTCCGCTTTGCCTCAGGAGTATTCTTATGTGTATGACGGGCCGAAACTGGATCCGGGAAAAACCTATACGGTATCCGTCGTCGGTACAGCGTCATACGGCGGGGTGCCCTATATTTCCATGGGTTCGCCGGTGCATACGTTCCGCGTCGGAGAAATCGTGGAGCCGACTCCCGCACCCAATCGTCCTCCGAATACTCCGGGTTATCCCTACGGCGCGTTTTATGTGCGGCCAGGGGAGATGCATCTTTACGGCACGAGCGCGGATGATCCGGACGGCGATATGCTTAAATACGTTTTTGACTGGGGAGACGGGACTACCTCCGAGAGTCATTTTATGCCGTCCAATTATGGGTATCAGGGATCGCACGCGTGGACAACGCCGGGGAAATATAAGATCCGCGCTATGGCCGAAGACGTCCGCGGCGGCCGCTCAGCTTGGACAGATCCGATTGTCATTGTCGAAGTCGCGGCGATGGCCGCCACGCAAAGCGTTACCGTTACTAAGCCCGCAACCGAAGAAATTGTTGTGGCGATTCCGGACGGCGCGCGGGTGACGCTTGCGCCGGCAGCGGCGCTTGCTGCTGGTACTGTAACGGTGGATGTCAATCCCGCGGCCGCGCCGCCCCCAAAGATTGCAACAGTGGCGGTTTTGAGCGCGGTCTATGACATTGCCATCAGGGATCAAGCGGGCGCGGCGATTCGCGATTTGCAGGGCGAGATTGAGATTGCGCTTCCCTACAAAGAGACGGAATTGAAGAAGCAGGGCGCGACTGAGGACGATATCTATCCAAGTTATTTTGATGAGGAACAAAAGACGTGGGCGAAGATAGACAATTTTTCCGTTGATAAAGTAAAAAATATTGTGACGGCGCGCGTCCGGCACCTCACGCGGTTTGCGGTTGTGGCTGCGGCGGACATTACTCCTCCATTGGCTCCGGCCAATACTTCCATAGAGGCGTTGGACGACGGACGGATCCGGCTGACATGGGATAATCCCCTTCGCGATTTTGACCATGTCAAGATTTACCGCTCCGGCCAAAGCGGCGCGCGCGGAGTCGCGGTGGCGAGCGACATTCGGTCCGAAATTTTTGTTGACGGACAAACAGGCGGTGGCGCGACGTATTATTATATCGTGCGCGCCGTGGATCCGGCGGGCAACGAATCGCTCAATGCGGCGCAGCTGGCGGCCCGCGCAGAGGGCCAACCCGCGGCCGTTGTGGAACCGGGCGGCGCATTTCAAAATCTTCGCGTCGGAAGTTCAGGCGAGAACGTGCGGATCGTCCAGGGGATTCTCGCTGACGAGGGGCTCTATCCCGCGGGGCTTGTCAACGGATATTTTGACGAATATACCAGGCAAGCGGTCATTCTTTTTCAGGAAAAGTATGCGGGAGAGATTTTACGTTCGGCGGGACTGTCCCGGGGCACAGGTGTTGTCGGTGAGGCAACATGGCGGAAAGTGGAGGAGTTAAAAAAAGCGAAAGAGGAGAAGATGAGCGCGCCGGAACCAGCGGAGGAAAAGGAGCAAGAGGTATCGGCGCCGAAGGAGGAGCCGACTCCGCCGGTTCAGCCCCGGCGCGGCTTTTTCGGGCGTATGTGGCATTTCATTCTACGATTTTTCGGCTTGCGGTCGGCCAGCGAATAGTATTTAATTTTCTTTTTTATGAAATCTCTTATGCGTAAACCATTTTATATTATCGGCGCCGTCATTGCCGTTGTGTTCGTGGGGATTGTATTTTGGACATACCCGCCGTCGCAGCCGGCAGCCATTATCGCGCCGCTCGGCGGCGAGAAGTTTTTTGTGGATAAGCCGATCGAGATTCGCTGGACCCCGGGCAACCCCGGCATACGCCAGATTGATTTGATACCGCAAAGTTTCGTTCCGATCGTTCTCTACCAGGTGAGCGTTTTCGGCTATCCGGTTTACGATACGAGCGGTTCATACACGTTCACTCCGAGGGAGCGCGGAGTTCCCGTCGGGGATTATTATGTTATCATTTACAGCGCGACGTCGGGCGGAGATATGACAGGAACCTCGCCCATCCGCATTATTCCGTCTGCGCCCCCGCCCGTTACGGTCAAAAGCCCCAATGGCGGAGAGGTCTTCGGGCCGGGAGAGCCCATCCGTATTTTCTGGAGCGGAGGGCGGAATAAAGTATGGGTCGGCATCGCGAATGGAGAATACAGGCAGGGTACAACCGATCCTCTGATGGCATGGGTGACAAAAGACGGTGTTCCGGACGGTTCCGTTTCATGGGACGGAAAATTGTGCGTGGTGGCGAATGATTGCCGTCCGGTGTCGTACTGGCAGCCGAGCGGGGTCATACGCGCCGTTGTCGTCTCCGAAAATTCTGACGGCGACTACTGCACATGGGCGGATCGCCCGTGCAATCTTGACGCAAGCGACGGGACGTTCATGATAAAAGCCGCGCCGTCTCCTCCGGCGTCGGCGACTCCGCCATCGCCTGCGGTTGTATCTGCGCCGGCTCCGACTGCGGCGCCGAAAAAACCCGCAGTCGTGGCGCCCGTGCCGGTTAAGCCAAAAACAACCGCCACGCGTCCGCCGTCTCCGACTTCCGCTTCCGCAAACGAAGGCGTTCCGGCGTTGACGGTGAGGGTTCCGAACGGAGGTGAGAGTTTCCGTGCCGGATCGCCGATGGAGATCGGATGGATGGCAAAAAATGCGCCGTCCGAAATGTTGGTGAGCATTACGGTTTTTATGAAAAAGCCGGCCGAAGGGCGCGATTATGTCTGGATTGCTAATGCGGCGTATAAAACGAAGAATGATGGCAAGGAAGCGTGGAGCATACCCGCCGACATCGCGTCAGGAAATGATTACTATGTGCGCATCGGCTGTGACTATCCGCCGAATTATCCGAGTCGGGGCTGTCGGACGGACGACAGCGATGCGGCCCTCAGCATTGTCAACGGCTCCGGGCCAGCTATTAAGGCGGCCGAGCCCGCCCCGGTGCCTGAGAAAGAAAAAGCAATCGTGCCATTGTCAAATCCGCCCGAACAACCCGGCTTCTTCGGGAGAATTTGGAAGGCGTTTCGTTCATTATTCGGAGGCGATTAGCAGGTATACCGGAAAAGGTAGTCCGATTTTTGGTCTACACAGTTTTTGATGTCGGACAAAAATTCTTCGTTTTCCCGCGGCCCGAGGAAGATATAAAGCGGCCGCGGGAAATTTTTGAGAAAATCAATTTTAGCCCCGGCTGGTCCATGGGTGAAAGAAATCCACTCCTGAGCGCTATGCGTATCGCCAAGAAGGCCCGGAGCGATAACGCGGACTCGCGTCCATCCGTGGACCCACGGCGCGAGTGGTGTCGAGGTGAGAATCGCGTTGTCCGCCGGGATGTTTGACGCCATGTATTTTAACTCTTCAATTTCTTTTGTTGAGACGAGTGGCCGAAGATGATATATCCGGCTTTCTGTATTGGCGGCAAACCACGCAAGGGATAGAATTGCAATCAGCGCGGCTGCGATTTTTATAGGCGAGCGGTCGCGGCTCTTCAACGCCTCGGCGATTTTGACGAGGCCGACTGCCGCAGGAATAATCAGCGCGATATCGGTAAAAATAAAAATGCGCTGGTAGAACGGAAGACCGAGCAGGGGAAATGCGGCGGAGACGATAAAAAATGCGGCCACGGTGGAGCGTGATGCGTTTCTGACCGCATCTTTGATGCCGAAGGAGGCGAGTATAAAAAGCGGAAGCGACAGGAGGAGGTATTCTTTCCATTGGACGAAGACGGCGACCGGCGCATTGACATAGTCCGGAATAGCGGGATAGTGGAGGTATAAAAACGCCGGAATTGCCACGGCCGCGGTCAGGAGAGCGAGTCGCCGCCGCTCACGTCTCAGCACCGCATAGATTAATATTGCGGCAAGAAAAATAATGCTCGTCGTATGATGGCTGAACGCAAGGAGGACGCCGAGAAGTATTGCCCACCGCGACCCTTTTTCGAGCGCGAAAAATGCAAGGAGCATAAGCGGAAGCGCAAAGGCGTTTTTGAAGAGCACAAACCAGTAGGCGGTGTATTGGATTGGTGAGACAATGAGGAGGAGTGCGGCCCATAGCGCTGTTTTTGCGCCCCAGCGTTTTTTGATGAGAAGGAAAAGCGCGATTGCTTGAGTGGTGAAAAGCGCTATATATGCTCCATATAGAAGAAGGTCAGGCGGCAGATGGGTTAGGCGCAGGATGTCGAGAAAAACGCGCGGCACAAATGCATCAGCGCCCAGCCCAGGAACCGAAGCATTAAGAAATAAATCCGGCTGTTGGACGATATACCTCCTATAAAAACCGGTATCGTAACCCAAGGGGTGCGCTTCGTACAGGACAAACGGCGCAATGTGTATCAGTATTGAGGCGGCGATGAGGAATACGAGAGCGCCCGCATAGGTTTTGTTATTTTCGCGGGGCATATTTATGGATTCATTATACCGCGATCATATTCTTGCGCATTATCGCCATCCTCAAAACTACGGCCTGCGGGATGATTTTGACATTGAGGCGCGGGGCGACAATCCGTCGTGTGGGGATTCTATTGCCATCCGGCTGAAAATGGATGGCGGCATTATTTCGGGCGTTTCTTTTGAGAATAAAGGATGCGTGATCAGCCGCGCCGCCGCGTCTCTGGGGTCTTCTTATATAATAGGAAGAGATATTGCTGAGATCCGCCGCATGGCGAGGGAAAACATCGCCGCACTCCTCGGCGTTACACTCATGCCCATGCGCTACCAATGCGCGGCTCTGTTTCTTGAAGCAGTCAAAAAAGCGGTGTAATATAGGATGGCAATGACGAGCGATCAAACGGACAAACCATCGGGACAACCGGAGGCGGCGCCAGACGGACCGCGAAAGATCGCGAAAATTGTCGTTGACCGGAATCTCTGCATCGGCGCGGCATCTTGTATCGCGGTCGCGCCGGGCGTGTTTGAATTGGACGGCGAAAACAAAGCCGTGGTCTATAACGATAAAGGAGCTGATGACGAGAGCATACTTCTTGCGGCGCAAAGCTGCCCGACGCGGGCGATACTGCTTTTCGATGAGAATGGGGAGCAGATATACCCGTGAAATATGAATTATGGGGCTCGTATTATGTATTATGGGTTCGGAGTCCCATAATACATAGTTCATACCCATACTTCGCGATGTATTCCATATGATGTCTCGAGATAGCGTTGAGGGTGTTGAGCAGATCAAGAATGCATTAGACGATATCCGGCCCGCCCTCGCGTTGCATGCGGGGGATCTGGAGTTTATTAAATTTGAAGATGGCGTCGTATCGGTCAAGATGCTGGGGATGTGCCGCGGCTGTCCGCTGTCGCAGCTGACGCTCAAAATGGGAATCGAGCAATTTTTGAAAAAAAAGTTTCCTGAAGTTACGAGAGTCGAGGCGGTGGGTGAATGATTTGATTTTGCGTTTTGAGTAATCCCTTACAGCCCCATCAAGATCACCATTGCATGCGTCATTGCGAGGAGTCAGACGACGAAGCAATCCAAGTCCTGGATTGCCGCGCTCCCCCCTCGGCAGACTCGGGGTCGCTCGCAATGACGCCTGTGAGGGGGTTACATTTTTTGTTCTTTGGCAATTTTTGGGATAGGAGACAGGACAATGGATTTTTCAGATTTGCGGCTGGATACGCGTGCGATTCATACGGGGGATGATGTCACATACAGGCCAAATGCCGGAGTATTGCCGGCGTTTCGGACGACAACCGGGGTGTTTGATGATGCGGATGATTTTGAGACAGCGATGGCGGGCGGGGGCCATGTGTACGGCCGTCTTCCCGATCACAATCCCAATCACCGCGATCTGCAGCAGAAATTGGCCGCGTTGGAGGGGGGTGCCGCCGCGCTGGTTTTTTCTTCGGGTATGGCGGCAATCACGTGTTGCTTGTTAGGATTTCTCGGCGCGCGGGATGAGGTTATCGCGCAAGAAGTGTTGTATTCCGGAACGTATGATTTGCTCACGCGCGATTTCAGGCGTCTTGGTATTCCGGTTTACCGCAGGCAATTTTATGCGCTGTCGGATATTGCTCCACACTTCAAACCGCAGACGAGTTGCATTTTTATTGAGACGCCGTCCAATCCTTTGCTTGAGATGACCGACCTTCGGGGTTTCGGAGATTTGTTGGAGAAAGACGGGATTATCACTATTGTGGATGGTACGTTTGCCACGCCGTACAACCAGCGGCTGATTGAGAAGTTCCGGATTCCGATTGCGATTCACAGCACAACCAAGTATCTCAATGGCCACGGGGACATTATCGGCGGCGTTGCAATTTTCTCCGAAGAATTTACGCGGCGTCGCGAATATGCGGCGATCAGAAGCGCGTATGCGACATTCGGCGCGGTTCCGTCTCCTGCGGACTCACGCGACATGACGGGCCATTTGGATACGTTTGGTTTGCGGATGGCCCGGCATAACAGAAGCGGGGCGACTCTTGCGCGGATGTTGGCGAGAAGTCCCCGCGTGGAACGCGTCTATTATCCCGGTCTTGCACGCGGCGAAGCGCGTGAGATAGTGGAGTTGCAACTGACCAACGGATGCGGAGGAACTTTATCCTTTACACTGCACGATGGCGCGGCGGTATGGAAGAAATTTGTGAATGTGTTATGTAAGGAAACATTCGTCAAGGGGGTCGTCAGTTTGGGCTCGCCAAAGACGCATATTTGTCGTCCGGCGGGTACGACGCACCGCCAGTGCTGGAAGGAGATGGGCATTCCGGAGTTTCTTCTCCGCGTCTCGGTGGGTTTGGAAGACACCGACGATATTCTTGATGCTTTTAAGATTGCGTTCAACGCCCTATAGGCCTGCTTTCGCAGGCCTTTTTTCTTGTCTCTGCTGATGGATTTTGCAATAATGGAGTGAAATCCGGCGGCTTTTTGCTAACTCAAACTTGATTCCCGCAATTTTTGTGATATAATGAGCATAGAAAAATATGGCGCAGGCGCAAGAATCCAACATTGTGTTCAGTCGTCACGCGGTCGCGCAAATGGCGGAACGGAAAATTTCACACGACGCGGTTATTGAGACGTTGAAAATGTACAAGCGCGTTGTCGTCCAAAGCGACGGTCGTAAGAGGGCGACTCAATTGGTTCGCCGAAACAAAAAGAATTACGCTTTGGTTGTGATATACAGTGAGGTGCGAGGAGTCATTACGGTTGTCACTGTATTTATGACGTCAAAGCTTATGAAGTATTTTAAGTGATTTCATTTATGCGTTTCCATTACGACAAAAATGTTGATGCATTTTATATACGTTTGAATGACGCTCCGTATGAGGAAAGCGTGGAAATGGGAGACGGGGTGATTTTTGACTATGATCCAAAGGGAAAGATTGTGGGAATTGAGATTCTTGATGCGTCGCAAAAATTTTCCCGTGAGATGACAGATGCGATTTTGCGGGGAAAAATACTGCAGATACCGAGTGCATCCGGCGTCTATTCCAAAAAGCCTTGACGCCTAACGCCTAAATTCTAACGCCTATTCATGCCTCCATTTCAACAATTCACGATTAAAGCGCAGGAAGCGCTCAAAAAAGCGCATGACCTCGCGCTTGAGCGCTCGCAGCACCAGATTGACGTGCTGCATGTTTTGACATCTCTCGCATTACAGGAAGAAGGCACCGTCGGCGCGATTCTGGAGAAATTGGAAATTGATATCCCGCGCTTTGCGGATATCCTGTTGCAGGCACTCGAGACCCTTCCGCGCGGCGCCATGATGGCAACTCCGCTGGGCCAGGTGTATTTGACGCAGGACCTTGCCAAAATCATGGAGCAGGCGCATCGCGAAGCCGCGCAGCTCAAGGACGAATTTATTTCCACAGAGCATCTTTTTCTTGCGATTTTGGAGGTGCCGACGCGCGCCAAAGAAATACTTGAGCGCGAAGGAATCCGGAAGGAGCCGGCGTTGCGCGCTCTTGCGGAACTCCGCGGGGGCCAGCGCATTACGGATCAGGATCCGGAGACCAAATACAATGTCCTGGAAAAATACGCGCGGAATCTCACGCGTCTGGCACTCCAGGAGAAACTGGACCCGGTCATCGGCCGCGACAATGAAGTGCGCCGCGTGATGCAGATTCTCTCGCGCCGGACAAAAAATAATCCGGTGCTTATTGGTGAAGCCGGAGTGGGCAAGACCGCAATCGTCGAAGGCCTGGCCCAGCGGATTGTCTCGGGCGACGTGCCGGAAACGCTGAAAGGCAAGGATTTGGTCGCGCTTGATCTTGCGGCGCTTGTTGCTGGCACCAAATACCGCGGCGAGTTTGAGGATCGCCTGAAGGCCATCATGCGCGAGGTCAATCGCGCCGAGGGCAAATTCATTCTTTTTATTGACGAATTGCATACGATTGTCGGCGCGGGCGCGGCCGAAGGCGCGATGGACGCCTCCAACATTTTGAAGCCCGCGCTCGCGCGCGGTGAACTCCGCGCGATCGGCGCGACAACCCTGAGAGAATATCAACGCTATATCGAGCGGGACGCCGGTCTCGCGCGTCGGTTCCAGCCGGTACGCGTGGATGAGCCGGGCATCGAGGATACGATTGCGATTTTGCGCGGACTCAAGCCGAAGTATGAGGCGCATCACGGGCTGAGGATTACCGATGCGGCGATTCAGGCCGCGTCGCGCCTCTCATCTCAGTATATTACGGAGCGGTTCTTGCCGGACAAGGCGGTGGATCTTGTGGACGAGGCGGCCTCATCCTTGCGCCTTGTGATGGACAGCATGCCGAAGGAACTGGAGGAAACTCGCAGGCGCGCCATGCATCTTGAGATCGAGCGTGAAGCTCTGAAGAAAGAAACGGACCGGAAAGCGAAAATCCGCCTTAAAAAGCTGGATAAAGAAATCGGCGAACTTCAGGTCGAGACCGAGCGCCTTGGCGCCGGATGGAAGCGCGAGAAGGAATTGATCGAGCGGGTACGGGCGGTCAAGCGGGATCTCGATGCGGCGCGGCAGGAATCGGATATCGCCGAGCGCGCGGGCGATTTTGGAAAAGTGGCTGAGCTGCGTTACGGCAAGGTCCCGGAGACGGAAAGGGCGTTGCATACGGCGGAAGAGGAGCTCACGGTGCTGCAAAAAGAAAAGGGGTCGGCGCGGACCGACGTGACCGAGGAAGACATCGCCGACGTGGTCGCGCGTTGGACCGGGATTCCGGTCACAAAGATTTTGGAAAGCGAAGCGTCGCGGCTGACCAAACTTGAAGACGAGCTGACGCGCCGCGTCATCGGTCAGAACGAGGCGATCGAAAAGATCGCCAACGCCGTGCGTCGCGCGCGCGCGGGCATTGGCGAGGAGAACCGTCCCATTGGATCATTCATGTTTCTCGGCCCCACAGGAGTGGGAAAGACCGAGCTTGCAAAAGCGCTTGCCGAGTTTTTGTTCAGCGACGAAAAAGCGCTTATCCGTATTGATATGTCGGAATACATGGAACGTCACACTGTGGCCAAGTTTATCGGCTCCCCGCCGGGCTATGTGGGCTATGAGGAGGGCGGGCAGCTGACGGAGATGGTGCGCCACCGGCCGTATTCCGTGATTCTTTTTGACGAAATCGAAAAGGCGCATCCGGACGTGTTTAACATTCTTCTTCAGATTTTCGACAACGGCCGTCTGACGGACGCAAAAGGCCGCGTGGTGAATTTCAAAAACACGATTCTCATTATGACGTCCAATGTGGGTAGCGAGTATGTCCAGGAGATAGGCAGGATCGGTTTTCTCGGAGAAGGCGAGGACACGACGGATGGAGAGGAGAAGGCGACGCAGGAGAAAATCAGGAAGGCCCTGGAGCGGCGTTTCCGCCCGGAATTCCTGAACCGGCTCGACGAGATTATTATTTTCCGGTCGCTCACGCGCGCGGTGGTGGAGCGCATCGTGGATATACAGCTCGGCGAGCTGGCAAAACGAATGCAAGCGCGGGAGATCGCAATGTCGTTTACACCGGCGCTGAGAGCGTTTATCGCGGAGAAGGGGTATAGCGCGCAATACGGGGCGCGGCCGATCAAGCGCGCGATCCAGACGCATATTCTCAATCCTCTTGCAACGGAAATCATTTCTCATCGCATCGTGTCCGGGGAGAGCGTTACGGCAGACGTCAAAGACGGCACGGAGGTCATATTCGCCAAAGACGGCGCGGCCTTCAGGAAACAGCCGGCGGTATCGCGGCGTGAGGCGGCAACGGTCGGAGGCGCATAGAAGTCTCGGACGCCAAAAATGCGGCTGACGGGTTTTCCGTAGGCCGCATTTTTTTAAGAAACCGTCGAAAAAGACCACCATCCGTCATTGCGAGCGACCCCGAGTCTGTCGAGGGGGCGCGCGGCAATCTCCACCTCCGCCGAGGCTACGGCGGACAAGCAGGCCTCTATATCTCAGCATGTTTACCTCATGCTTGCCCGCCGAAACCTTGTGAAGGCGGGGATTGCTTCGTCGTCTAACTCCTCGCAATGACGATGCCTGATGGATTATGGAGCCTGTCCCGAGCGAAGCGAAGGATCACTGTGGCTCGTTGTAATGACTTTTTCAACAGATTCTTAACGGTTTGTTGGCTTGAGGTTTTTGTCCTTAAAATGCGGGAATTGAAATGCGGACGGGCAGAGATCCGCAAGAGGGCAGATGTCGCAAAGCGGTTTTTTGGCGACGCAGACCGCGCGGCCGTGCTCAATGAGGAGATAGGTGATGTTGAACCAGTCGCCGCGCGGAACAAGGATCATCAGGTCCTTTTCGATTTTCTCGGGATTATCCGCAGGGGAAAGGCCGAGGCGCGTTGCGAGGCGCCGGACATGTGTATCCACGGCGATTCCTTCAACCACACCGTAGGCGTTGCCCAGAACAACGTTTGCGGTTTTACGCGCGACGCCGCGGAGCGTGAGCATCTCCTCCATTGTTTTCGGGATTTTGCCGTCGAAGCGTTCCGTGATGATTTTGGCGGATGCCAGAATGTTTTTTGCTTTTGCCTTGTAAAAACCCGTGGGCCGGATCAGGCGCTCAAATTCTTCGGGGTCGGCCCGGACATAATCGGCGATGGCGGGGTAGCGCGCGAATAATTTTTTTGTCACCTCGTTCACTTTTTTGTCCGTGCATTGGGCGGAAAGGATCACCGCAACCAGAAGCTCCCAGTTGCTGGAGAAGTTGAGGACGATTTTCGCGTTGGGATACGCTTTTTTGAGGCGGGATATGATCAGGCGCGTCCGCTTCCTGCGTTCCGCGTCCGTTTCGTCTTTGAATGCAGGATATCTTTTTTGTTTCACCGCTTCATTATAGCAAAACCCTTGTTGTTTGCGAATCATCTCTTGTAGTGCATCAGCCTCGTCTTTGTATGCGTCATTGCGAGGAGTCCTGCTGCAGGACGACGAAGCAATCCAGAAGAAACACTGGATTGCCGCGCCCCCCCCTCGGCAGACTCGGGGTCGCTCGCAATGACACCTGTGAGGAGTTGTATTTGCGAGTGTTGCGCCATACCCCAATCGGTGCTATGGTCTTTTCGTATGTTGTCCGACACCGCGTTGCGGGAAAAAATTTTTACACTAACCATGTCGGTGTGCCGTTTCACCGACAACCGGCGGGTGTCCGATATGCTGCGCGGGCGCATCAAAGAAAAAGCGCGCGAGATTTTGGAGCTTGCGATCGAATACGCGTATGCGCCGGATGAGGGAGAGGCGCGCCGCCATCGAGCGGTCGGAATCCGCAGCGCATGCGCCGTCATCCGCGCTTTGTTCGATCTCGCCTCGGCCGAACGGCCGGATGATCGTCGGGCGATTTCCTCAATGACCCATGTCTATGGCCTTATAGGGGATTATTTCGACCGGGCCTTGCGTCGTAACGTTCCGGTGTCTCCTGCAGCGCCCTTAACCGCCATCTCCGATAGCCGAGCGGTTTTGCCGAAGCGGCGCGGGGCGCGTCGCGCGGGTCCGGACGCCGCTGACGGAGTCGCGACGTCCCGTGGCGCCAGGCTCGCGTCAAAACGTCAGAAGAGCGGTATTGTATCAAATGCGGCGATTTTGGCAGCGCTTCTTGATCGCCGTAAAAAGATCCTGCAATACTTATCGCGTCATGGGGACGTTAAAATAGGCGATCTTACCTCGGCGTTCAACGGCGTGAGCGCGCGAACGCTCCAGCGCGATTTGGCTGATTTGATCGAGCAGAGGGTGGTTGAGAAGGGTGGGACAAAGAAGCGGACTGTCTACCGCATCAATACGGACGCATCAGACGTCTCGTCCTCCCATATTCCTAATGCCTAATTTCCTAGCGGCTAACGCCTAATTTTTATGCCCATACCTATTCGCAGAGCCGTTATTCCCGTTGCGGGATTCGGAACCCGTTTTCTTCCGGCGACCAAAGCTCAGCCAAAGGAGATGCTGTCGGTGGTGGACAAGCCGGTCGTCCAATACCTCGTGGAAGAAGCGGTTGCATCCGGCATCGAAGAAATCATATTCGTCACGGGCCGGAATAAGCGCGCGATTGAGGACCATTTTGATTATTCCGCGGATCTTGACCAGATGCTGCGGGCGCGCGGAAAAACAAAGACCGCCGACGCACTGCGCCGCCTTGAAGGGCTTGCGCGTTTTGTTTTTGTGCGCCAGAACGAACCCCGCGGTCCGGGGGATGCATTGCTTTGCGTCCGCAATCTTTTGCGGGATGAGCCATTCGCGGTTCTCTATGGAGACGACTTGGTGGACGCCAAAGTGCCGTGCCTGCGTCAGCTGATGGACGTCTATGAAGAGTACGGCGCGCCGGTTTGCGGATTGTACCGCGTCGCGTCGCGGGACGTGACGCAGTACGGAATGATCCGCGGCGCGCGCGCAAATAGGAATAAAAAACTTTGGACAATCCATGAAATGGTGGAAAAACCCAAAATGGGTGAGGCGCCGTCGCGTCTGGCGGGGATCGGCAAATATATTTACACTCCGGAATTGTATCGGACGCTCGCGGGTATGACGCCCAAAGAGAACATGGAATTTTATCCGACGGATGCTTTTAATCTCTATATCAAAAACAACGGCGTGATGTACGGGTACGAATTCGACGGCATCCGGCATGACTGCGGAAGCAAACTCGGTTTTTTGCAGGCCGTTATCCATTACGGCAGGAAACACCCGGATATCGGCCGTGAGTTTCGGGCGTATCTCGCCAGGTTCGCGGAAGATGCGAAGCGGCGGTAGGAGGGCGCGGCTGCCGCATTCATCTCCGGCGATTTTTGACGCAATCCGGTAAGTGTGCTATTGATAATGTCGGAGAGACCGTTTGCCTGGATCGGGCGTTCTAATAGACGGTCCTTACTCTTTTTCTCCGATATGGACGACAACGGGCGCGACTTCCAGTTTTTGGCCGCAGAAGATGCGGCCTTGCCGGAAAATCGGGCAAAAGACGAGGATATTTTGCGGGCGTCTCTGGAGGAGCCAGCCATGTTTGAGATGCTTGTCGAGCGTTACCACGAGCCGCTATTGCGCGCGGCGTGGCGCGTTGTCAAGCAGCGGGAGGAGGCGGAAGACATCGTGCAGGAGGCGTTTCTCAAGATGTATAAAAACGCCGAGAAGTTCCAGAAATATGCAGGGATCGAATTCAAGTCCTGGGCGTATAAGGTGACGATCAACACCGCAATCACGCACTATCGGAAGCTGAAGCGCGGGGAGTTTTCAACGGAAGATCCGTCCGTGTTTCAGGATGCGGAGGGGGGCGTTGCCGAGGAGAAGGAGATCGGCACCCAGATGGATGCGCGTTCCGCGGTCGCTGGGGTTCTTGACCAGATGCCCGGGCATTTGAGGCGGGTTCTCGAACTCTACTATTTTGAGGATCAATCGTATCAGACGATTGCCGCACAGGAAGGCATGAGTATTCCGACGCTTAAGATGCGGCTCTTTCGCGCAAAAAAATTGTTCAAAAAACTGACTGACGAATCCATCTATACATCATGACCACAGCACAAGAACTGGCATCCGCGCCGCGAATAATTCCGGCCGAACATCGGGGGCGGATCGTCCAGAAAATTTATCGGGTGTGGCTTGTCCGGCGGCTCCTGCCGGTGCTCATCGTCGAGGTCGCGGCGCTCACGTTTCTTTTGTTTCAGATTGGCCGGGCGGCCTTTGTCCAGCGGATCGCGGAGAATGCGCTGACGGTCTTTTTTGCGCGTCCCGAGGGGATCGCGGCATTTGCGGTCTCCATGTTTACGCATGCATCGGCTGGCGAGAAATTTTTGAGCCTGGCCGCGGTTGTGTTTATTGCCTTTCTTCTGCGCCATCTCACGCAAGGGATGCTGCGCTGGATTTTGGTGCGGGAAAATTATTTCCAGAGCGTGAAAAATCGAGAGTAAGGAGCAAAGAGTAAAGATTTTTGCGCGATGCGTTTTAGTAATCCCTTATAGCCGTCATTGCGAGCGACCACGAGTCCGTCGAGGGGGCGCGCGGCAATCCATGATTTTTTTGGATTGCTTCGTCGTCCTGCAGCATGACTCCTCGCAATGACGCATATGGCGGCAGTCGCGGTAGGACTGTGAAGGGTTACATGTTTTTTTCTTTACTCCATACTCGCTACTCTTTACTCTTTTTGTCTACTCCCGAAATTATTTATACGGACGACGAGATTATCGTCGTTAACAAACCCGCGGGGCTGACGGTTCACGGAGGTCCCGGTATACGCGAGCCCACGCTCGCGGATTTTTTATTGGAACGATTTCCCGATATCGCGGGGATCGGGGACGATCCGGCGCGCCCGGGTCTAGTCCATCGCCTGGACAGGGACACGTCCGGCGTCATGGTGGTCGCGCGCAATCCGGCGGCTTTTGGATGGCTCAAGAAAGAATTTGCGGACCGGCGTGTCCGCAAAACGTATCTCGCGTTTTGCTGCGGCGTTTTCAAAGACAAAAAAGGGGCGGTGGACTTGGCCATCGGCCGCAACGCCCGGAATCCACGCCTTAGAGGGGTCGGGCTCGCGGGCGCGCGCATCCGCGGGGAGCGGCCCGCGCGGACGGAATTCCGGGTTTTGAAAGACGCGGACGGTCTGTCTTTTGTGGAACTCCATCCGCTCACCGGACGCATGCATCAATTGCGCGTCCATATGAAGGCGATCGGGCATGCGGTGGCCTGCGACAGGTTATACGGCGGGCAAAATGTCTGCTGCCCGTCGGGCGCGGGGCGTCAGCTTCTCCACGCCGCGGGGCTTTCATTCAGCATGGAAGGCGGGAGGGGTTTCCGTTTTGAGGCGGAATTGCCCGCGGATATGGCCGATGTTTTGAAGACGTTTTTTCCTGCTGACGTATGACACATCGGGGCCAACCGCGGCGGTAACCCCTCACAGCCTTATCGCGACTACCGCCATATGTGTCATTGCAAGGAGTCCTGCTACAGGACGACGAAGCAATCCATATCCATAAATACAGAAATTCTGGATTGCTTCGCCTTC
>JBBTVI010000005.1:14868-21005 GCA_038063315.1 Patescibacteria group bacterium | reverse complement strand
CAGGCCCAGCGCCCCCTCCAGCGCCGCCAGCAGGGCATCCCACCAGCCGGCCTCCTCGCCTTCCGACCGGAACTTAGGGACATCGACGGTAACGTGCGGGGTCTTCTTTGTGGTTGACATTGTTCTCGTCCCATTCGAACTGGGGCGTCTCGTCCATGTAAGCTTCAGTGTACATACAGTTGGTATGACCTGGCAATAACTGCTGCACGCGGCCGTGCCTGTCCAAGAGGCGGGGCCGGTTCTCTCCTGCTGAAGGCGGTTGGAGTATACTTTTCGCTACGAGGTCACACCGTATGGTTCGTCTTTTGTTTGCGGCCGCGATTCTCGCGGTATTCGTATTTTGCGGCGTTTTTTTCGCGCTGCTCGCGCGGCCGCAACTCGGGATTTTCATCGCGGCCGCAGAGCGCGACCCCCTTTTTTCCCGCGGAGAAATTGACCGTATCGCGCTGGAAAAGGGTATCGCGCTTTTGGGCGACCGCGAACAGCGTTTTAACGCGGCAGCGGGCCGCGACAGATCATATTCTCTGTATCCTTATGATTTTCTCCGGTCGCTCGGCATAACATCCGACGCACTCCGACATTTTCGCAATTTTCCCAGTGCGCGGACGGGTCGCACGCTGACCGACGCGTGGCGTTGGAGCGCGCTCGCTTACCGCGATCGTGTCCGGCAGCGCGGCCGGATGCTTGAGCGCATCACGGTCTCTTTGGACAAAAATGCATCGTTGGGACCGGGAGACGGCATAGAAGAAGATTTCCGCAATCATCGCCTCGTCTTTCCGGGCGGGCATCTCGCAACGTCGCTCGGTATTCTTCTCGCCGATAACGCTCTCGCGCAAGAAAATGCCGGGCGTCTTCTCCGGGATGTTCGGCGCCGCGCATGCCTCTTAGAGACGCGGTTGTCCTGTAGCGGAGAAAAAATCATTGCGGCGCTGACGCTGCTCTATCAATTGACGCATTCGCGAGAACCGCCTCGGACAGTGGTTGCGGAGGGGGTCCCGGCGCTTCCCCGCGATATTCTCTTTGCGGATGACTGGTCATCTATGGCAAAGGTATCGCGGCTGTACGCGATTTCCACATTTTGTTTTAATCCGACTGGGACGCCGCGGCGGGAGATATTCATCCTCGGGACGGGCACGAATTCCAACGGAAAATCATTGACGATTCCGAAGCTTGCGACAAATTCCTTCTATCTCACCCCGGGGCCATCGTTTTATTCTACGCTTCATAACGGAACTGCGCAATCATATTTTCGTTACCTCACGGAACGCGGCTGGCGTCATTTTTACCAGCTGGAGACAACGGTCTATATGTGTCCGGCTTTTGAGCATGTACTCGCGCTTTACTCGGCCGTACGCGGAGGGGACGGTCGGGATCTGGCAGGCGTGGGTGAGGCGCTGGAATTCATCGGACGCCGCGGCATCACGTTTCTCGCGCGTTACTCGGCGGCGGAGGAAGAATCATATAACTCCGCACAAAGCATGCTTTTTCTCCTCGCAACCAAATCGCCGTTTGCCCTGAATTTTTTTAACCACGTTCCGGCTGTCTGGCGCATAAAAAAACAGCCGCGCTATATCCTGCGCGGCCGGAAACCAACGCTGCCGCCGGTTGTCCTTGAAAGTTTTACGGATCTGGCCCGACAGCGCGGCGCTGTTACGGCCGCGAAATATGTGAAAGAACTAAAATCCCAGGGTTGGTGGCTTGCTCAATACGCGGCCTCTCGTGTGAAATGAACGGTCAAAGATGCGCGCCCGGGCTCCAGCCTCGCTTTTTTTAAAACGGATTCTTCGCGCCACGGATCTCAAAGTGCATGTGGCAACCGGTCGAGTTTCCGGTGCTGCCGACCGCGCCGATAATGGCGCCACGCTCCACGTCCTGACCCACGCCGGGATACAAAGCGCTCAAATGACCGTATAATGTCTGGGTATTGTTCGGATGGCTGATAACGGCATACTTGCCGTACCCGCCGTTCCAGCCGCTTTGTCGGGCAATGATGACTTTACCCCCTGCCGACGCAAAAACCGGCTGACCGCAGGGCTGCGCCAAATCCACGCCGTTATAGCCGTGTAACCCCCGTGACCGGCGCCCGCCGAGAATCGGACGCTGGTAATACCCCTCGATTTCAACGGTTGCAGACGGGCGCGGCGCGGATGCCGCGCGGCGCGGACTTCCGGACGAAACAGCAGGCAATTCGCCATCGGGAATAATGATGACGTCTCCGGCGCGCAGCGGCTCATCGGCCGCCATTCCATTAAACGATGCGATCTCCTCAATATCGCCGCGGAACCGACGTGCAATGCCGCCCAACGTATCTCCTTTCGCGATCGTATAGCGGACGCCGGTAACCGGCAGAATGATCAATTCATCTCCCGGCTTGATGAAGTTTGCGTTTTTTAACTGGTTTGCCCAAAGCAGGGTATTGAGAGAAATCCCGAATTTTGTCGCGATGGCGCTCGGCGCGTCGCCCGGACGCACCGTGTATGTGGTAATATGATCCGCAGCCCCGATCTCTTCGTCCTCGTCCTGGATAACCCCCAACGGATTCTTTGAACCCACAAGGGCGCTCGCGTCGGCAACCACAAAAGCGCTCTCCAGGAAAGCGCCGTCCTCCTCCGGCCCTCCGATTCCCGCAGTGGGCGTGGACCCCAAAAGCGGCAAGGCCAAAAATGCGGCCGCGCTCCCTTGCTCCGCGTGAACAACACCGGCATTGACCGACTCCGTGCCAAAAAAACGAAAAAGCGGGGATAGTAAACCCGCTTGTGTGGTCTCTGGCGATATAAAAAAGAGGAACGCCGGCGCTATGCCGACGATAAAAGGGAGGCGCTGGAAGAAATAACGGAAATTGCTTGTGTTCGACCAGTCGGAACAGAGCGCCGTATGCAGTTTTTGAATCGTACTAATATGTGGTAAAATAAGAAATAATGCCCATTTGAAGCCAAAAAGCCTGCTTTTCTCCGGTTCATCCGCCCAAGTACTCTACCCCTTAAGGATACCTTCCGGCCGTTAACCGGTCAAGTTACTTTTCCACATGTTATGCACGTTGGGTTTGATGAATAAATCAAAAACAAGCCGCTTTCTGTCATTCCCGCGCAGGCGGGAATCCAGGTTTTCTGCCTGATAGAAGCAGGAACCTGGACCCCCGCCTTCGCGGGGGTGACATAAAAAATGCATTATTCACCCGTCTCACTTTCAAAAAAATGAATTCGACCGATACACTCCTTGCATCGCTCAACGACAAACAACGTGAAGCCGTGACCGCAACCGATGGACCTGTTCTTATTATCGCAGGCCCCGGCAGCGGGAAAACGCGCACCCTGACCGCGCGCGTGGCTTTTCTTATGGCCCGCGGCGTTTCCGCGCACAACATCATCGCCGTCACCTTCACCAACAAGGCGGCCGAGGAAATGAAAAATCGCATCGGGGACCTTCTGCGGCATGGGCAGGATAACCCGCAATTCGGTCAACCCGAAGCCGTGAACCGTGAGCAAAAAATCCTTCCCTTTGTCGGCACGTTTCATGCGCTCGCGGTCCGGATTCTCCGGCAAAACGCCGAGCGCGTCGGATTTACCCCGCAATTCGCAATTTTCGATGCGGATGACGCTCTCGGCGTCGTCAAAGACGCCATGCGGGAGCGCGATATCAATCCCAAGCAGTTTGCGCCCGGCCTCATTCTCCATACCATCTCTACCTTAAAAAACGAACTGACGACCCCCGAGCGGTACGGCGAGGAATACGGGACCGAGGATCTTTTCCCGCGCGCGATTCAAGCCGTCTATTCCCTGTATGTGGAAAAACTCCGCGCCGCCAACGCCATGGATTTCGACGACCTCCTGATGCAGACCAATATTCTTTTTGAGACGCATCCGGACATTCTTGGAGTGTGGCAAAAACGCATCCGCTATCTTCTTGTGGACGAATACCAGGATACGAACCACAGCCAGTATATGATCGTGAGGAAACTGGCGGCCCTCAGTCGGAATATCACTGTTGTCGGGGACGATGCGCAGGCCATCTACCGATTCCGCGGAGCGGATTATCAGAACATCCTCAATTTCGAGCGCGACTGGCCGGACGCCCGCGTCATCGTCCTTGACCAAAATTACCGCTCGACTCAGACGATTCTTGACGCGGCCGGCGCGGTCATCGCCAAAAACCGCCTGCAAAAACAAAAACGCCTCTGGACCGACCATCCCGGGGGAGAGTCCATCGCCGTTATCGCGGCCGAAAACGAGGACGACGAAGCCCGGCGCGTCTGCCGTCAGATCCGCGATGCGGTCCGAAAGGGCCATCATCCGTGGGATATCGCCGCGCTCTACCGCACCAATGCCCAGTCCCGCGCTTTGGAGGAGGCGCTCTTGGACGAGAAAATTCCTTATATCCTCATCGGCGGCGTCAGATTCTACGAGCGCAAAGAGGTTAAAGACATCGTGGCGTACTTACGCGTTTTGACCAATTATCGGGATGTGATCTCCCTGAAACGCATCATCAATGTGCCTGAACGCGGGATCGGGGAAAAATCATTCCCTCTTTTCCTCGCATTTGCCAAAACCCAATCCGCGTACGGCGGTGCGCCCACCCTCACAGGGTCGCGCCGCGAGATCGCCTTCCGCGAGGTCGCGCGTCTCCTCAATCGTTTCCGCTCGGCCCTGACCACCGAGAAATCAACCGCGCTTCTCAAAGCCATTGTCCAGGACATCGGCTACCGAAAATATCTTGAGGACCATTTTACAAATGCCGAAGAACGCTGGGATAACGTGCAGGAATTTTTGGCGCTTGCCCAAAAATACGACGCGCTGCCGCCCCCGACGGGCGTTGAGCGGCTGCTTGAGGATGTTGCGCTACTGACCGACGCTGAGACCGCGGCCGCGGATAAAAATGCGGTGCGCCTCATGACGCTTCATGCCGCAAAGGGCCTGGAGTTCGACGTCGTCTTTCTCGTCGGCATGGAGGAGGGGATACTGCCCCATGCGCGCTCGCTCGCAAGCGACGCGGATCTCGAAGAGGAACGCCGGCTCTGTTATGTCGGCATCACACGCGCACGCCGCAAGGTTTACTGCTCCTTCGCCGAATCCCGCGCGCAGTTCGGATCAATCCAGATAAATGCGCCGTCGCGCTTTCTCCGCGAGATACCGGAACACCTCCTGGAAATGGACGAGGCGGAGAAAATTATACAAATATGAATTATGGGGCTTGTATTATGTATTATGGATTTAACGGATTCCATAATACATAATTCATATCCCATAATACGCCGCCCGAAGAAAACCATTTATGTGTAGTCGATTTTTCTCGTCTCGCTCAACCCCAATCGCCGCGCGCAAGTCCCTCGGCCAGCATTTCCTCCGCTGCGCATGGGTTGCGAACGCGATGAGCCGCGCAGCAGGATTGACCAAAACCGATGTTGTCTTAGAAGTTGGCCCGGGAATGGGCGCGCTGACATATATGCTGGCCTCTTCGGCTGGCCGCGTCATTGCGATAGAGAAAGACGACCGCTTGGCCGCTATGCTCGCTGCCGATCTCCGAAAGCGTGGAATTCTTAATGTGGATATTATCCGCGGGGATATACTGGAATGGATAGGGAGATTGGGGAATGAGAAATGGTGGAGGGAGGGAGCGGAATCAACAGAATACAAAATTGTCTCGGCTATTCCATACTATCTCACCTCCCGGCTTATCCGCGCTCTCCTGGAGACAAAGACGCCACCTGAGACGATTGTCCTGACTATCCAAAAAGAAGTCGGGGAACGGATTGTTGCCCGTCCGCCATCCATGAATCTCCTCGGCCTTGCGGTTCAAATCTACGCCGAGGCGAAAATTATCAAAGACGTTCCTGCGGACTGCTTCCGCCCCCGGCCCAAAGTGGACTCGGTGATTATCAAAATCACCCCGCGGCCCGGGACGCTCCTGGCGGCAGACGCTATTGATTCAGCTGATTTTTTTACAATCGCGCAAAAAGCATTCGGACAAAAACGGAAAATGCTTGCGCGCTCCCTCAAGGAATATAGGGACGCGCTGCCCCTTAAGGCGCAAAAAAAACGGCCCCAAGAGCTCGATGCCGATGAATGGGTCGCGCTCATCGCGGCAATACGCAATAAATCAAACACGCCAATGAAGGCGCATGAGGAAGTTTAACCTCGTAA
>JBBTVI010000005.1:0-14858 GCA_038063315.1 Patescibacteria group bacterium | reverse complement strand
GTTAAACTTCCAATGACCACATGTTTGGTAGCAGATTTGGAACGACGTGAAAATTACTATGCCGTGATTTTGCTATCCTCGGCGAACTGCGCCACGGCATACTTAAACGCCATCACCTCCTGTAAGACGATCTCATCAAAATCCGACACATGCGCGCGCAAAAACGCGCGCTTTTCGTCGTCGGACGACGGCGCGCCGCCGAACACGCGATAAAACTCCTCCTTTTTGTCCGCGGGCAACGCGTCTGAAATTCTCATCACCACCTGCTCAAGAAGCATCCTCGTCATATCCGCGAGAATTTGCTTGCGTTTCTCCTCGGGGAGTTTGTCCGCGCCTAATATATTTAAAATATTGAGTTGTATGACGTCGTCAATAGAGACCATAAAGATAAATACCGAAGTAAAAGTATAGAGGAACGAAAAATAGTTTATCCGTCATTGCGAGCGACCCCGAGTCTCTCAAGGGGGCGCGCGGCAATCCAGATTCACACGCGTTGATGGAGGCGTATGAGGAGGTTTAACCTCGTAAGCGGCTTACGAGGTTAAACCTCCAATGAGCACATGTCTTCTGACCGATATTGCATCTTTTTCTTTATCCGTTCTAACCCCTAACGCCTATGATGGCTGTTGTCCTCGTCCTCCCCGCGGTCTCTGACGACGGCGTCTCCGCTGGTTCTGCCCGGGCCGCCCTTCCTGCTGCGGCGGCTGTCTTTGCTGCCGAGCCGGTGATTGTCGTGGCGGAGGCGCCGGAGGTGTCGCGGTCGTCTCCTCGTCGTCCTCATCCTCATCCTCTTGCGCTGCTGTGCCGCCGGCTTCGGTCGTCGTTCCACCTCCACCTGCGGTCCCACCAGCCACGCCGCCCTCTGTCCCGCCTTGTTCCTCCTCTCCAGTGTCCGACTCCTGCGATTCTCCGCCGCCCTCAGGTGCGCCAGCCGAAGATACACCGCCCTCTGGCGCCTCTCCTTCTGAACTGCCTTCCATCGTCGCCACAGCCGACCCGCCTTGCGCCCGTTGTCCCTGCTGCCCGCCGCGACCTCGGCGACCGCGTCGCCCTCCGCCACCACCGCCTCCTCCGCGACCCTTCTTGCCGCCTCCACCACCGCCCTCTTTTTTCTCCTTCGGCGTCAACCACTTGTCCCCGGCGTCATAAACAAGTTTCCAATATTGCTTAAACGTCCGCACCCCATCCGGACCCACAAACCATTCAGCCGCCCATTTCCCGCCGTAATACAATGGCGTTACGCCAAGCAAAAGCAACCCGACGGCAATTCCTGTTTTTTCCGGCAATTTATTCTCACCTATCCACTCCCGAATCTCTTGCCACGAAACATTGATCGGCGTGCCGGTCGGCAACTCCTGCGCAACCAGCGTCTCAATCAGACCCATCTTTCCTATTTCTTCGGCTGTGGCCTGCATTTGTTCACGCTCCCGAGCAGACATATTCATTTCAATCTCGTTCCGCCACAGCGCCTTGACAAAATCTAAATACCCGGCGGGTTCGTTTTCAATGGTTTCCGTCCCCGCGACTGGCCCGGCCTCCATTTTTTCCACTGCCGCATCCTGTGATTTTTCACTCTTACCCCCGTACCATTTCAAAAATTCCGCCCGCCACCATTCTTTGACGCGCCCGGACCGACCAAGTTCTTTTTTTGACTCCGGAACCGCTCCGGATTCTTGTGGCATTCCTTCAACCATATCTTCCACGATACGCCCGCAAAAAAAGGCGGTCAACCTGTCCGGCTGAACCGCCTTACTATTTGGACTACCGAATTCCGTAGAAATTCGGTAGTCCCCAATAGAACTCAACTGTCTCCTATTTTATAAATCTCTGAAACGGTTCCAGTTTCTCCGGGCAACCGGCCAGTTCCTTAAGACAGGAATGCACTTCCTGCAAACCCTGCCCCCAGAATAACCAATCGCCGAGAAATACAATGGCACCGATCACTGCGAGCCATAGCCCAAACCACCCAAGTTTGACTCGCAATAACTTTCCTGCAACCCCTGCGGCCACGATAAAGATCATCACGCGCCAGTACGCGCCGCGGCCTCCGGCCACGATATATGTACTGACAAACTCCTGTGGCGACAGTCCGACAACCGATTCAAACGGCTTATTGAGAAACCACATCGTCGCCGGAACGAGCAACGTGAGAAGCGCTGCGCGCCAGGAAAAACTCACCAGTGACTGCCCGATCTTCGACCGCGCCGGCTCCTGAAATTCAAGCCAACTAACGATCAACGGAGCTATAACACCGAAAACCGCCAGTATGGCCATGGCGAGTAGCGACCACTCAGCCCACGCGGGGAGCCATAGAACAATCGCTTTCCACCATGTCTGTATTGCATCTCCGACCGTGACGTGTTTCGGATCAAAACCAATGAGCCGAAAAATTACCAAAGTCGTTAGCACAATGGCGACAAGTGCGCTCAAAGCGTAATATATCCCGCTCTGCGCAAATTTGCTCGTCAGCCCCCACGCGGCTCCAGCGAGCCCGATGGCAATAGCCCCGAGAAACAGAAACAGGCCATCATCAAACGGGATGTCGCGGCCGACATAGGCCGTCGCAGCCGAGATGATAAAAATCATCGTCGTATACGACGCAACCCCACGTGCCGTTCCCTGCGCCTCCACCTCTGCGCCTTCCGCCGTCTCAGCCCCTGTCGGCGCCTGAAACATCTGGATGACGTAGACGCCGAGGAACGCGACGCTCAAAAGCGCGAGATTCGCGATTGCTCCGAAGATAATCGCAAAGAATGCGGCCATGGGTTTTGTTGCATTCAGTATGCCCAAAACCCCGATCACCGCAGGGAGCCCAAATAACGCCACCCGCGCGCTTTGCGGCATCCATTCCGGAGCGCCGAACAGGAAAAATCCCGCTTGGATACTCCGCTTCTGCTCATCCTTCAACACGCCGCAGGCGCCGACATAAATCATCGCCGCCGCGATAGCAATATGAATAAGCGGCGCGTCATATCCGATAGCTGTCAACGCTCCAAGAATGGGAAAAACCAACGCCGCCGCGGTAAAACATCCGAGTGCCCGCTGCATCAAAATCCACTGCTCATAGGCCAACAAAGCGAAACGCTCCATTGTTTTTCAGCTCCTCTTTTTGCCAGTATTACGTTCGGCCCTTGTAAGATACTTGTCCAGCCGCTCCTTTTCTTCAGACGTCAATGGCTGAGTGAGCCACTCCGCAGCTGCGGCAGCCGCCTTATCCACCATCGTGGACTCGCCCTCCAGTGCCTGAATCAGCGCGTCCCGTTGTTCGCGTGGCGCGCGGAATACCTCTCGTACAATTTCCGCGTCCTCCTCACCGTGCTCCATTAGTTTTCGCTTTGTGGGCGCCGAGAGAGCGCCGATCCATTGCAGAATTTCCACACGGTCTCCGGCGGGAATATCTTTATGAAACACCAACAATTCCGGCCGCACCAGCTTCTTTACTGACACATCCCCAGATGGGCCAACGGATTGTTTTTGCTGCAACAATCTACGCAACGCATCCGCCGCAGATGCTCCCAGCGTCGCAGTCAAAAGCTCCAGCCCCACACTTGCTCCAAAGTCATGTAATACGCCCTTCTGCAACAAACTCTTCGGCACGTTAACTTCTGCCATGACATCCCCTCCGTAATCCATCCAGAAACATTAACACAGCCATATTAAAACAATGACAAAAAACTATAATAATTATATACCATAAAATATATTTTGTCAAATTAAGGTGCTGTAACTCCTCACAGCCCTACCGCGATTGCCGCCATATGCGTCATTGCGAGGAGTTCTGTTGCAGGACGACGAAGCAATCCAGCAGAAATACTGGATTGCCGCGCTCCCCCTCGACAGACTCGGGGTCGCTCGCAATGACGGCTGTGAGGGGTTACAAGGTGAAAATATTGACATTTCAAGTAATATTTGATATTAGGGAGGTGGGTGTTAATGGGAATGTCCTTTGAGACAAAAAGGGGGTTACGATGGAACGGGAACGATCGCGAGGAGAAACCGGGTATAGGGAGCCGCTAGGCGAGGGTTCAATGACCCAGAGGGTTATCGAAGTGAAACGCACGGTTGATGGTTTGCTTGCGGGCGGTACGGCCAACCCTTATGCCGTATGTGCGGGGTTGATTGAAGTTTTCTACGCCGCGCATCGAAGTTTTGATGAAGCCGAACGCCAAATTGCGGATGCCGAGGCCTGCGCTGTTGGAGTGTCATCGGCTATTTTTTCAGAGGAGGAAATACGGAAGACGCTTCAGGCCGGGATTGATGCCAGGGAGGCGTTGCGTGCGCAATGTGATGCGGTGCGCCATCTCATCGGCGCGGTCAAGGAGTCCGATTATGCCATTCTGCTGTTTGCGCTTGACGGCGCCCAGCAATCCGCAGCGCGGATTTTGGAGAGTATAGAGGAGTATGACGCGGAGGGTGGCAAGAAAAAGGCCGCACTGGACGCCATTGTTGAGGAGATGGCCGCAGCGAAACTTGTCCTTGCCAATCCCACGGGACACGCGGATTTCGTGTGTGACGGATCGCGGTATGCGATGAATCCCCGATTTGCGCATCTGGAAGCGGTGCGGAAGTGCGTCCGTGCAATCGGATATCACAGCATTGGCCCCCGGGAGAGTGGCGAACGTGCGAGTAGCGGAGAAACGCGTCGGATTGAACATGGCCGTAAGGTGACGCAACGTCGGAAAGAGCTCCTCGACGCCGGTGAACGCGCGGATTCCATCTCCGCAGTTGAACTATTGGAAGGAAAGGCCGGTCTTTCTCCGCAGTATGTTGAGGCGTGGCGTAATGCGCGCGGTGTCATTATTCCCGTTGCTCTGCATCTTAAGGGTGACGGTAAGGGTCATTTTCTCGTTACGGTTGTTGATGACGGCAACCCATGGAAGACAGAAGCTTTTCTGCATCAATGCCGCGACAATCGTCCACTGACGGATCTTGCGAATCCGATATGGCAAGAGTTCCTCCGGAGAGGCCGGACATTCGATTGCAACACACAGATGAAGCGTCTATACGTGGAATATAATTCTGCGCGGTATATCCCCCATGAAGATCGCGGCCTTGTTGGATCTGTCGAGGGAGACGACGGGGTATACGCGGTGTTCACAACTTTGGATCAGCCCGACGGTCGCTCCACGTACCCTATTTGGATTATTGTGGAACGCGCCGGGGATGCTGTTACGGTGCACGCGGCAACGCGCGTTATCGGACAGCCCCAAGAGGTCATTGTCGGATTGCAGATAGGGACGCCGCAGCAGATTAGTGCTGTGTCCGACACGCTCCGCGCTATTTTGGGCTTAAAAAGCGGTGCGGACACGGATTCAAGGCCTGTGGAAAACCCCGCTTGACCGACAGGCGTGTCCGACACATAATGGACATAGTTGATGGATGTCTTATATAAAGGGCGCGATTTATGCGCCATGCATGAAGGCAAAAAAGACATCGTTGACCAATTCATCACGCTCCTTAAGAAAGGAATAAATTGGCGCAATGAAGCGCACAGCACGGCCCTACCACAAAAAATGGTGGGGCTTTTTATTGTTTTGCCTGCGGGAGGAGTCGGACCGCCGTCTTGGGGTTATGAATCCCACGCTCTAACCGTTGAGCTACGCAGGCCTGGTCTTACCGTGCGTCTAGTAATCCCTTACCGCCCCATCATTGCATGTGTCATTGCGAGGAGTCAGACGACGAAGCAATCCAAGTCCTGGATTGCCGCGCGTCCCCTCGACAGACTCGGGGTCGCTCGCAATGACACCTGTAAAGGGTTACTGCGTCTACTCTTTCCAGTTTCTGATCTCCAGTTTCTAGTCTCCAGAGTGCGGGATGTCGGAATCGGACCGGCGCTTCGTGCTTGGCAAGCACGCGTACTACCACTATACGAATCCCGCTTGGTGGTGCCGAGGCACCACACCAATTATGTTTTCAAACTATCTATAATTCTTTTCCGTAGTTGCGCATAGGCGCGACTCTTTAGTTTTAGGTTTGATTCACGTCTGCGAGCGTCTTTTTCAGACATATAGGCTTCGTAGTAGACAAGTTGGAGCGGTCTGCGAGCCCTGGTAGATTCTACGAGTCCGGAATTATGATCAGCGACTCTTCGTCGCAGATCTGACGTTGAACCGATGTATCCTAAGTCATCATTGAGACTTTTAAGGACATAGACATAAAACATAATTGGTGTGGTGCCGAGGGCGAGAATTGAACTCGCGACGCCATGCTCTTCAGGCATGCGCTCTACCACTGAGCTACCTCGGCATATTTGCTTTTTAATAGTACCCGCTTTTTTAGCCATTTTCAAGATGATTTGAAAATACTGCCTGCGCGGTAAAACGCGGGCAGTATTGGCATCACTATTCCATGCTTGTGGTGTTTTACCGAAACTCATAGATGATAGTCACAAAGGAGCGGATTTCCTGCTCGCCGGGTTCGATGGCGGGAGTCGGCGTCGCGACATCGCCGCCCATTCCCTCGCCTTTAAGCATGGCGCGCGCAAATATCGGTCCGCCGCCGCCCGACTCCGAAAAAGAGACAATATCGCCGAGCCGGACGCCGAGGTCTTTGGCCAATATTCGAGCCTTCATTTGAGCGTCTTTAATTGCGTTATCGCGCGCCTGGCGCCGGACGTTTTCTTCGTTATCAACGGTAAAATTGAGGTTGGAGACCTCGTTTGCGCCATTTGTGACCACGCCCTCAAGGAGATCGTCCGCATCATCCAATTTTCTGACGCGCACCTCGACTCCGGATCGCACCTCATATCCGACGATGCGCGGAGGCGTCTGGGACGGGCAGGGAAACTGATAGCACGGGCGCCCGTTTCCGTATTGATACTGGGGAGTGAGCGCATAATGCGTTGTTTTGATGTCCTTGTCCGCGATTCCACGGCCTTTGATAAACGCGATGACGGCATTGGAGCGGCGCGTGTGTTCAAGCTGCGCATCCTTCAGGCGTTCGCTTTGCGTTACGACCCCAGCCGTAAAGACGGCGATATCGGGACGCACCAGGGTTTTGCCTTCGCCGTTGACAAAGAGCTGGCGCGGGGGGTCGGTTTTGGACAATTCCTTGAACCCTTGTACAAACTGATGAAAGCCGAACGCGAGTGCGGCGAACGCGAGCGCGATCATCACCGCGGTTTTGCGCGGGTGATAGGATTGTATCGCCCATCCGCCGCCTGCGCAGGCGCATGGGCCGGCGCATGTTTCGTCAACGGATTCCTCTTTATGCAGTGATCGTTTCATGGATAAATATTTTGTAACCCTTCACAGCCCTATCAAGACCACACCATCACAGGCGTCATTGCGAGGAGTCCTGCTGCAGGACGACGAAGCAATCCTGAAGAAACCCTGGATTGCCGCGCTCCCCCTCGACGGACTCGGGGTCGCTCGCAATGACGGCTGTGAGGGGTTACAATATTTTAGTTAATTGGTCGAGTCTATTTATTATACCCCATCGGGATTATATCAACCAGCGAGCAAAAAGCGAAAAGATATTTTCATTTTTTGCGAGTGCCGTTGATATATACACAATTTTTTCGCAAACCCGTTCATTTTTGGGTATATTTTGCTACAATGGAGGCAATGGAGAAACAATTCTCAAAGAAAGAGGCGTTACGCGTAGGGCTTGAGATGACAAGACGACATTTCGGTTTTCTCCTGATTGTTTTATTGACTGCGGTTTTGACCGGAGTTTTGTTGGATTCTACCAGCGATCTTTTGGCTGGCTTCGCTCTTCCGGTAAAGGCCGCGGGGATGGTTGCGGTCGCGCTCATCGCATTTATGATAGAATTCGGCACAATCCGGATCGCGCTTTGTCTGGCAGACGGCAAAGCAGCGCATCTTGGCGACCTTTTCTCTCCGGCCCGTCTGCTCTGGAAGTATATCGCAGCCACCATTCTTTATTGGGTTATCATCGCGTGCGGACTTTTTTTGTTGATCGTCCCGGGCATTATATGGGCGATTAAATTCGGCTACTACCCGTATGTGATTTTGGACAAAGGACTCGGGCCGTTTGCGGCTTTGAATGGGAGTGCGCGGATAACGAACGGCGCCAAACTCGAACTGTTCTTTTTCGGCGCACTGCTAATCGCGATCAATATTGCGGGACTGATGGCGTTGGTTGCCGGACTGCTTGTGACAATCCCCTTGACCATGATTGCCTCGGCCTTTGTTTATCGGCGGCTCAGCGCCGGGACCGATTCGGATCTTTTTAAGGTAGCGCCGGTTCAGGGGAGCGGGAAAATGAAAGATGATGGTCCGTTTAATGATGCGGCGTATCGGGAGACCGGTGCCGGCGAAAAAACATCCGGCCGGAGTGCCTCGCCGTAACCGCTCACTGCATTATCAAGACCGCCGATACATGCGTCATTGCGAGGAGTCAGATCCCTCGCTTGGCTCGGGACAGGCTCCGCAATCCAGGGGGAGTCGTCATTGCGAGGAGTCCTGCTGCAGGACGACGAAGCAATCCAGCATTCTGCCTTTACGGATTGTTTCGTCGCCGTTACTCCTCGCGATGACAATCGAAATGGATTGCCGCGCGACCCTTCGGCAGACTCGGGGTCGCTCGCAATGACGGCTATGAGGGGTTACTCGTTGGGTGATTTTCCATAAAAAAAGCATCCTCGCTTTGTGTCGAGGATGCGGTTTGGTGTGTGTTGCGAACGGTCAAAATGCGCAGGTTACGGGAGCTTACTGAATTTCGCGCGGCATCCGATGCCTCAAGACATCATACATGTCAATTGCGCCGGCATTGAAGCGCGCGACGACCTCCTCAGGCGCCGCAAAACTTTCCGTAATATATTGCCGGCTCAGGCCCCTGGCCTGATCGACGATTTTGCGAACGGCGAGCTGACGCAACGCCTCCCTATGGTCGGAAGTGATGAATAACGATTCGCCTCCCCGAATGCAATTCTCCCGCTGTGCGTATGCGTACCATACTTTGACAATCCCGTTTCCATTCATATTGTCCCCCTCGATCTGTACGGGTATTGCCTTTTTGCGGCGATTTCCTCCTTGTCGCCGCAGAGTCTGTTCCACAGTCCGTCTGTGAAAGATATTTCCGTTCAAAATGTCCCCTCCGTCCGATGATAAATTGATGGAAAGAACCGTCCGCAACACACCCTATACAGCATTAAAGCATTTTTGGGCGAAGGAAACAAGACCTCGTGGGGTAACCCTCACGGCCCTATCGCGACTGCCGCTATATGCGTCATTGCGAGGAGTCAGACGACGAAGCAATCCAAGAAATCCTGGATTGCCGCGCGCCCCCTCGACAGACTCGGGGTCGCTCGCAATGACACCTGTGAGGGATTACCTCGTGGGGAAAGCCCAAGGCGCAAGCCGCTTTACGAGGTTTCACCTCGGAAGATCATTCTCTTTTTGAGCTGCAAGAAAACCGAGTTCCTGTAAAGCATTTTGATACGCGTCAATGGCGGTCCGGATGGTGTCGCGCGCGTATTCGGCTTTCAGATCGTGAGCGATCATATTACGGAGCCGGTGTGCGGACCAGACGCTTTCAATGGAGGGGAGCTGGTGCGGATCCACAATGCGCAATTTATCGGCGAGGGTGGCGCCTTCATATCCTTTTTGGGTCAGCGCCTCTTCAAGGAGTGCGTCGGCGCGGAGCAGCGCCATGTTCCACTCCGCAGGGTTATCCGACTCCAAAAAAGCGGCAACACTCTCCCATGTTTTTCCGAATTCATCCTCTCCGGTGAGAGGTTTTTTCGCGTAATGGGCCATGTCTGCCCTGAGGGCGGCAAAGCGAACGGCCCGAAGTCGTTTGAGAGCGAGCACCATCCAGGCAAAAAATAACGCATCGAGCAGGATAAAGAAAATTTTGAAAATGGTCGCGAGGATCGAAAACTGCCCGGCGTAGAAGCGCTCGATAAAATTGGTGTAGCCGATGAAGATTGAACCGAGGAACGTCCCGAAAAATCCGAAAAGGATCAATGCGGCAAGTGCTATGCCGATGAGATTGGTCAGATTATCCGGGGATTGTTGTGGTTGTTGTGGTTGTGGCGCCTGGTCAGGCATATTGGATATTGTGAAATGATGTGCGTCATTGCGAGAAGCGAAACGGAGTGAAGCGACGAAGCAATCCAGAAAAATCCCTGGATTGCCGCGCTCCCCCTCGACAGACTCGGGGTCGCTCGCAATGACGCAGAGAATCTTTTAATGGTTTTTAACGCGTTCCTCCAGCCACTCGCCCGCGTCAAGAATCAGATCTTCGCTGTTTCGCGGGCCGATCAGGTGAAGACCCACGGGGAGAGTTGCGTTATCGCGCCGGACGTATCCGGCGGGGATGGACAGGGCGGGGATTCCGGCGAGATTGACCGCAACGGTATACATGTCCGCAAGATACATGCTCACCGGGTCGCTTTTCTCTCCGAAACGGAACGCGGGGGTCGGTGTCGTCGGCCCCATGAGAAGGTCTACGCGCGCGAATGCCTCATCAAAGTCCCGGGCGATGAGGCGCCGCACTTTCTGCGCGGTAAGATAGTAGGCGTCGTAGTATCCGGCCGACAGGATATGCGTTCCGAGCATAAGGCGCCGCTTGACCTCGGGTCCGAAACCCTCGGAACGCGATTTTTCATACGCATCCAGGAGATTTTCCGGCTGCGCCGCGCGATACCCGTAACGGATTCCATCGAATCGCGCGAGATTTGCCGAGACCTCCGCGGGGACCACGATATAATATGCGGAGAGGGCGTATTCAGCATGAGGCAGCGTTACTTCTTCAATATGCGCGCCGGCGTCTTCGTACATCTGTATCGCATTCCGCACGGTTTGTTCTATGTCAGGATCCAACCCTTGTTCAAAATATTCTTTTGGTACGCCAATTATGAAATCCTTTACTTCCCGCTTCCCGCTTCCTGCTTCCCGCTCCGTGATATCGTATGATGTAGCGTCATATTCATCACGTCCCGCAATCGCATCAAAAAGAATCCGGGCGTCTCCGGCGGTTTGCGCGAGCGGACCGATTTGGTCGAGCGACGAGGCCATGGCGATAAGGCCGCTGCGGCTTACCCGTCCATACGTTGGTTTGAGTCCCGTAACGCCGCATAATGCCGCGGGTTGGCGGATGGAGCCGCCGGTGTCCGAGCCGAGCGCCGCCGGAGCCATCCCTGCGGCGACCGCCGCGGCAGATCCTCCAGACGATCCCCCCGGAACGCGCGAGGCATCGCGCGGATTTTTTGCGGGACCGAACGCCGAATATTCCGTGGACGAGCCCATGGCGAATTCGTCCATATTGGTGCGGCCGAGAAAAATAGCGCCCTGCTCTTTTAGCTTGCGTATCACGCCCGCATCGTAACTGGCCGTGTACGGGGCGAGCATCCGCGACCCTGCGCTGGCGGTTTTGCCCCGGATAAGAATATTGTCTTTGATGGCGATCGGAACGCCGAAAAGCGGAGGGATGCGCTCGTTATTTTCCAGTTTTTCCGCGAGTTCCCGATCGCGGAGCGCCGCGTGGTCTCGAGCGTCGTCAAAGACCTCAAGGTAGGCATTGATGGTGGGGTTTTGCTCCCCGATGCATTGCCGGTATGCGGCGACGAGTTCGCTCACCGAGAACTCTTTTTTGCAGAGGCCCCTTCCTATGCGTTGGATTGTGAAGGCGGTAAGGTCCATTATTGCATGGCGGTGAAAATTTGTTTCACCTTGACATATCCGTTTTGCGTCTCGGGCGTGGCCGAAAGAAGCGTGGCGGGATGCTCTGTCTCTGGGCGGGCGTCTTTATCCGCGCGCTGGATGTTGACGAGCGTTGTCCCGCCGGTCATTGGCGGAATATCGGCTGTCTCAACTTCATTCAGTTTTTCGACGAAGCCCAAAATCGCCGCGAGGTCCATGCGGAGGGGTTCTTTTTCATCCTCAGTAAGGCGAATCCGCGCAAGGCGCGCGATATGTTCGACGTGTTGGAGGGAGATAGGCATAAATAAGGTAGCGAGAGCGTTTGAGGAGGTTTCACCTCGTAAGCCGCTTACGAGGTGAAACCTCATAAAATCATAGTAATCCCTCACGGCCGTCATTGCGAGCGACCCCGAGTTCATCGAGGGGGCGCGCGGCAATCCAGGGATTTTCTGGATTGCTTCGTCGTCTGACTCCTCGCAATGACGCATAGGGCGGCATTCGCGATAGGGCTGTGAGGGGTTATATAAAACAATCGTGCACTATGACGCGATCATTTTCAAGAATTCACTCTCCGTGATTGTCGCAATGCCCAATGTCTTGGCATTCTCCAGTTTCGCGCCGGGATCGCGACCGATCACGACATAGTCGGTTGTCCGGCTCACCGATGCGGCTATTTTTCCGCCCAACGCGCGTATTCTTCCTTTGGCTTCATCCCGCCCCATGGTTTCCAGCGCTCCTGTGAGGACGAAATTTTTTCCGCGGAGGGGTTGGTCTCTCTCTTCCGCCCGTTCTTGTTTGATTCGGACTCCGGCTCTTTTGAGTTTTTCAATAAAACGCGCATTTTCCGCGTTACGGAACCACTGGACGATACTTTGCGCGACGACGGCGCCGATATTCGGCAGCGCTTCCAGTTCGGCTTCTGTGGCACGGATAAGTTCTTCCGGCGTTTTGAAATATTCGGCGAGGTCCCGCGCGGTTTCCTCGCCGACGTGCATGATGCCGAGTGCATAGATGAGGCGGGAGAGCGCAATATTTTTTTTGGACCGGATTGCGCCGATGATGTTGGCCGCGGATTTTTCCGCAAACCGTTCAAGCGGTCTGATCTCTTTTTCGTCAAGCGTGAAAAGGTCCGCCGGGTCTTGGATGAGATGTTCGTCGAGGAGCCGGTCAATGATCTTTGGGCCGAGGCCGGAGATATCGAATGCGTATTTCGAGACGAAGTGATACAGTTGTTCGCGGCGGACAAGGGCGCAGCGCGCGGGATCGGCAATGCGGTGCGCGGCCATTCCTTTTTCGCGCATCACAGGCTGGCCGCAAAAAGCGCGGGGCATGGAAAATTTCTTCGCGCGGCCCGGACGCAAATTCTTAAGCACGCGGACAACATGGGGGATGACGTCTCCGGCGCGCTCGACAATGACGGTATCTCCGACACGAACGTCGAGGCGCGCGATCTCGTCCATATTGTGGAGCGTTGCGCGGGAAACCGTAACGCCGCCGATCTCAAACGGCCGGAGTTTCGCCACGGGAGTCAGGACGCCCGTGCGCCCGATCTGGATGATGATGTCTTCAATGACTGTCGTCGCCTCCGCGCCGGGGAATTTGAGTGCAATGGCGCCACGCGGCGCTTTCCCGGCAACGCCGAGAGCGCGGAATGTTTTGCGGTCGTTGGTCTGGACAACAACGCCATCAATAAGAAATGGAAGTGCATCGCGCCTCTTGCCGATGTCTTCCTGGAAACGGATAATCTCGTCGAGGTTTTTACAGACGCGCGCCGGCTCGGCGGTCTTGAAGCCGAGAATCCGTGCGATGGCGTGTTCTTCTTCGTGCGTTTCAAGTCCGCACTCCGTTGCGACGCCGTAGCAGAAAAAATCAAGGCGGCGGGATGCCGCAATTTTCGGATCCAGTTGGCGGATGGAACCGGCCGCGATATTGCGGGGGTTTGCGAATCGCGGGAGACCGCGCTCGTCTTGCGCGCGGTTGACCTCGTCGAACGCGCGCTTTGTGATATAGACCTCGCCGCGGATTTCCATATCGCTGGGAAGGTTTGAGAGCGCCCGGCGGACGTTTGGAAATTTTTTGAGGATACGGCGCGCCTCATCGTGGCGCTCGGCGTCTACAGGCGTCTGCAGGCGCAGGGGAATGGCCTCGATGGTCCGGAGATTGTCCGTCACATCCTCGCCCGTTCTGCCATCTCCGCGCGTGGAGCCGCGGATAAAGACACCATTTTCGTATTCCAGGGAGACCGCGAAGCCGTCAATTTTGAGTTCGGCGAAATAGTCGTATCCCGTATTTGGTATTTCGTGTTTCGTATCCGTGGATCTGGATTTGGCGAGAAAATTTTTAAGGCGGATTTCCCAATCGGCGAGCTCACTGGCGGAGAAGGCGTCATTCAACGACAGCATCGGAACGCGATGCCGGATTTTTTTAAATCCGGGCAATACCAAACCTCCCACCCGTTGGGTGGGAGAATCGGGTGTCACGAGATCGGGAAATTTTGCCTCAAGACGGGCCAGTTCGTTCTTGAGCGAATCGTGCGCCGCGTCCGATATCTCCTGGGTGTCGAGCACGTGATAGAGATACCGATGGTGGTTGATTTCCTTTTTGAGTCGCTCAATGCGCGTTTTGGCTTCGGCTTTGGTCATGATGCGAGACGCGAGGTTGGGGCGCGGGCTCAGAATTTATAGGTGTTTTCACGGCGACGCTCAATTGCGAGAATCGCTGGTTGTCCGCGGTCACCCATTCCGAAGATAATGCGAATTTTCCCTTTGCGTACCCGAAAAATGTTTTGCAGTCCTTTGAGTTTTTTGCAATCAAGACCGACGAAGTCCGTTTGCACAATTTTTGTCACAAGGCATATGACAACCCCGGTTTCTTTGGGAGAGAATTTCTTGAGTTCTTTAGCGCTGTTCCTCACGGATGGTGCTGAGTTTTCTCAGAAGCTGACGTGCGGGAATGCCGTTTTTATAAAATTTTGTAAAGTCAACGACGGTCTCCCACAGCTCATCGGCGTCATCGGGAGGAAGGAGTCGGAAGATGGGCTGGGATCGGCGCATAATGGTAAACGACTCTCCGTTTTGCGCGCGCACGGCGTACGCTGCGACGTTTTTTCTCAATTCTTTAAGCCCAATAGGAGTATCCATATATAATAAGTTTACCTTAAGATAAACTTATTGTCAATTGATTTTACGTAATCCCTCACAGCCCCACCGCGATTGCCGCCATATGCGTCATTGCGAGGAGTCAGACGAT
>JBBTVI010000004.1:0-3683 GCA_038063315.1 Patescibacteria group bacterium | reverse complement strand
AAGCAATCCATAACGCAGAAGCCCTGGATTGCTTCGCCTTCGGCTCGCAATGACGGATGGAGTGCATTTTCACCGCTTTCTAGGGCCGTATGGAGTTCAAACCAATACTTCTCCGATGATATCCGGATGGCCGCGGAGAAATTCCGCGGCCATCATTTTTTTTGCGCCGCCAGGGGTCAGTTCCAGAGGAGCAATACTTTGCTCTCCGGCTTTGATGAGAAGGGGGTGCTCGGCATTTTTCCAAATGTATCCGGGGCCGCCTCCGGGCGGTTCATCCGGGACGGGTGCGGCGCGGTCAATGCGTATCCTCGTAATCCGGTTCCGTCCGGGCCACAATGTCCAGCATCCGGGCCAGGGGGAAAAGGCGCGGATCATTCTTTCGATCCGGTCGGCCGGATGAGTCCATGTGATCCTGCCGTCCTCTTTTTTGAGTAATTTCGAAAACGTGACGGCTGTTTCGTCTTGCGGTTTCAGGGGAGCTTCTCCGCTGAGATAAGAAGGGAGAGCGTCAATCAGCAGTTTTGCGCCCAGCCGGGAAAGTACCCCGTGCAATTCCGGATAAGAGATGGTGCGCGGGTTCGGAATATGGTAGGGAGTTACGGCAACCACCGAGCCGTGATCCATGCGCTCGTCTATTTTGATAAGGGTCACTCCGGTCTCGGTGTCGCCGTTTAAGATTGTATATTGGATAGGAGAAGGGCCGCGCCAGCGCGGGAGGAGCGACGGATGAAGGTTGAGAGCGCCTGAGCGCGGAAGCGCCAATATTGGCCCGGGGATCAATTTGCCGTATGCGGCGACGATAAAAAGGTCCGCTTCCGGCATTTCGTTTTTCCAATATCCCGCGTCTAATTTCTCGGGTTGGTAGACGGGAAGATTATGCGCGACGGCGACAACTTTGACGGGCGGAGCAGTGAGCGCGCGTTTTCTTCCAGCGGGTTCATCTGGATTGGTGACAATACCAACGATGTTGTATCGGTGTTCCTGCAATGCTGTGAGCGCGGGAATCGCAAATGCTGATGTGCCGAAAAAGACGATGCGTGTAGCAGGTGGGGGAGAGATTGATATTTTGCTCTGTGGCGACATGCAATTTTTCAGGGCGTATCCAGCCATTGATCTACCTTATCAATAAAGAGAACGCCGTCAAGATGGTCGAGCTCATGCTGGATGACGCGCGCCACGAAACGCGTTCCGACCTTCGTTACTTTTTTTCCGGCTTCATCCAGGGCCTCAACGGTGATTTTTTCCACGCGCCGCACGATGCCAAATTTACCGGGGACGGACAGGCATCCCTCGGCATCGCTGATTTTTTTGCGCGCTTGCTTCAAGACAACGGGATTGATATAGACATCATACGTCCATGTCCGTTTTTCACGGATTTCGGCGCGCTCGTCGGCGCGCCCCTCTTTTTCTTTGTCTGGCTGCTCGTCCGATTTATTGATCTGGTCGGCCTCGGCAGAGACGATAAAAAGGCGAAGGGTCTCCCCGACCTGCGACGCGGCAAGTCCGACGCCGTCCGGTGTTTCCGCAAGAGTCGCTTTCATGGCTTTAATGAGGCGTTGGATTTTTGGCGTCGCAATTTCGTCCGCGCGGATTGCTTCGGCTCGGCGGCGCAAAACCTTGGTTGGGTTTTTGACAATGGGGAGAATGTCAATCGGCATTTTTTTGGCTTTTTTCCTGTTTTTTCCCGTGGCGATTCCGCGTGTTCGCGCGCGGCATTTTTTTGGATGGTCGGCGCGCTCTTTTAAGGCGGACTCCGGCTTTTTTCGTGAGGCCCGACACCGCGGCAAAAAAATATTTGCCCCGTCGGGATACGGGCAGATCCTTTTTTTCGAGCACGCGCCGCGCAAGGGCCCTGAGATCAGATTCATGGTGAAGCATGGCAATGCCGAGGTAGGCCGCGAATTTTTTCGGCTCTTTCATCATGCGCGTCAGGTCGTCGGCGAGAACGTGTTCTTTGGAATGGAGGTGTTTGTCCGGCGCGCGTCGGAGGATATTCGGAGGGAGGTCCATGAGTGTACGATAGCAGAGAAAGGTCTATGAGAAAAGAGGTCTAAGAAGCCATTAAAAAACCTTCCATCCGTCATTGCGAGCGGCTCCGAGCTTCGAGGAGGCGCGCGGCAATCCAGGATTTGGATTGCTTCGTCGTCCTGCGGCAGGTCTCCTCGCAATGACGACTGTGAGAGATTACTTTCTTCATACTACTTTGCATTTTACGCTTTTCGCTTTACATTATTCCATTATCTTCAATGAATGCACGAAAGTCGGTATAATGGACATATTGGCATTATGGCATTTTCCATTCCGAAACATATCCATTTCATCGGTATCGGCGGTATCGGCATGAGCGCGTTGGCGCGGTTTTATCATGCGCGCGGGGCCGCAATAAGCGGGTCGGATATCGCGCCGTCCGACATCACCCGTGATTTACTGGAGATCGGCGCCGTTATCACGACAGGGGACCATCGCGCGGCGCACATTCCATCCGACACGGACCTCGTGATTGCGACGGCCGCGGCAGTCAGAGATAATCCGGAACTCACTGAGGCCCGCAGGAGAAAAATTCCGGTGAAATCATATGCGGCCACACTCGGACCCATCACGCGCCATTTCAGAACGGTTACCGTCTCGGGCGCGCACGGCAAGAGCACGACAACTGCCCTGATCGCTCTGATACTCGAGGCGGGGTACTGCGATCCGACGGTGATTATCGGAACGAAACTGACGGAGTTCGGCGGATCCAACTTCCGCCGCGGCCGCAGCCAGTGGTTGGTTTTGGAGGCGGACGAATACAATAGGTCTTTTTTGCGCTATACCTCCCATATCGCGGTTGTGACGAATATTGATGCGGAGCATCTTGATACGTATAAGAACGTGGAGGCCGTGGAGCGCGCGTTTGAGAAATTTTTGGGCCGCGTGCGACCGGACGGACGAATCGTCGCAAATCGCGATGACGAAAGGGTACGTCGCGTTGCGGGGCGCTTCAGGGACAAAGTCGTCTGGTATTCTCTCGGCGATCCGGATGTCGATCGCGTTCGACGCACGCTTGCGATTCCCGGCGCGCATAATGTATCAAACGCGCTCGCGGCGCGGCGCGTGGGGCAACTTCTCGGCGTGCCGGAGGCGCAGATTCTTTATACGCTCGCGCGTTTTCGCGGGGCGTGGCGCCGTTTTGAATTCATGGGAATCGCGGGCGGGGCATTTGTCATCAGCGATTACGCTCATCATCCGGCGGAGATTCGGGCAACGATTGATGCGGCCCGCGAGCGGTTTCCTTTGCGCCGCATCTGGTGCGTTTTTCAACCACACCAGGGCGAGCGTCTCCGGCTTCTTTGGAACGAATTTCTCACGGCTTTCGACTGCGCGGATACGATCGTCCTTTTGCCGGTCTATGAGGTCGCGGGACGCGAGAAAAAAAGAAACCCGGGAAAGGGTCGAATGACATCCGAGAATCTTGTGCGTGAATTGGTGGATCGCGGGAAAAATGCGCATTATCAAGAGTCATTCGCAGGGGCCAAAGAGTTCATTACGGAAAATACCCGGAAGGGGGATGTTTTATTGATCGCGGGCGCCGGGACGATTCATGGTCTTGCGGAAGATTTGGTTGCGTCTTCGCCGGAGATATAACAAGCCGTCTAAAAAGCCTCTTATCCGTCATTGCGAGCGACCCCGAGTCTGTCGAGGGG
>JBBTVI010000003.1:0-9070 GCA_038063315.1 Patescibacteria group bacterium | reverse complement strand
GTCATTGCGAGGAGGCCTGCCGCAGGACGACGAAGCAATCCAAATCCTGGATTGCCGCGCGCCCCATCGACGACTCGGGGTCGCTCGCAATGACGGCGGTGAGTGGTTACTGCATCCAGTGTCCATTTGACGGTTGTCTTTTGCCATGCTACCTTACTCCCATGCTTACGATTCGTTTCCAGCGCGTCGGCAGGAAAAACGATCCCGCATTCCGTCTTGTGGTGACGGAACGGCGCGCCAAACCCAAGACATCCGGCATTGAACAGCTCGGATCCTATCATCCGAAAACCAAGCATACCGTTCTTAAGAACGAACGCATTTCTTATTGGATTTCCAAGGGAGCAGGCGTTTCCCCGTCCGCGCATAATCTCCTTGTGCGCCGTGGCGTCATTAAAGGAAAAAAGATTCCAGTGGCAAGCGCAAAGGTCGCAAATACCGGAAATGGGACGTCAGCGCAATAATAATTTTTCTTTTTATGAAAACATATACAATGAAGTGTTCGTGCGGAGATACGATGCCGGTTGAAGCGGAGACGCGTTCGGATGCTGTTGCGAAATTGCAGGGGATGATGACCGCGGAGATGATTGCTTCTCACATGGCCGAAAAGCATCAGGGGGAACCACTTATGTCCGTTGCGGATTGTCACGCGATGATTGAACGGGATTTGGAGCCGAAGGAATAAAGTGTGGCTTACGGCAGTGGATTTTGGAAAACCGTTGCGCATCGCGCGACGGTTTTTTGGTGCGCCGTGACAGTTGATGGCGCTTACAGGTGAAAGTCCTGTCGAGGGAATTGTCTGTATACCCTCGTAGCCAGAATACAAGTGCGTTGGAGGCATCATAGATGAGCTCCAACGTTGGTCAAGGTTATCACCGTAAGGTGATGGCTGAAAGCAGACCGAGGCAAAACTCCAGCCCGAAACAACAGTGAAGGAGAGGTGGCCGAGGCGGTAGACGACCCGCCCGAAAAACGGGGAAGTCCAGTGCCGTCATTCCAGTGAAACAGACACAAAGAATGACGATGCCGCAGCGGTGATTATCCTCGGGATGGATGGAAAGTACCACAATGAAGCACGGGAGACCTCATGGTATCTCGGAAACACCCGAGTAGCTAACGTATAAGGGAAACCCACGAAATCTTAAGCCACATACCATGAGGAGTCAGCCTACCCATAGTACCGACGAAACCGCTAATCACGGTGGAGGGAAGGGGTAGACCGGAGTGAACGCTGTCATACGTGCCGTTCAGGTGAGCTTTGATTGATTCTTGAACTGACCTGTACAAAAAAAAGCTCCACTGTTAATGGCAGAGCTATAAGCGTGGCTTGCAGACATGCAAGCTCCCTACCTATGGGCACCGCTCTGGGGAGGCCGTATGCGGGAAATCTGCACGTACGGTCACAACGGAGGGCCGGGAGGCCGTGAGGCCTCCCGGCTACCCACTTGTGTAACCCCTGACAGTCGTCATTGCGAGCGACCCCGAGTTTGCCGAGGGGGAGCGCGGCAATCCAGTGTTTCTTCTGGATTGCTTCGTCGTCCTGCAGCAGGACTTCTCGCAATGACGCGTGTACGGGCGGTTTTGATAGGGTCTTGATGGGCTACTTTTGCGTGTTTTGCATTTTCCCCTGCAGGGCTGTTATAATAGGTGTAAAATAATTCGTATTATGGGGTATGAATCAAAAACATATGCAAAATAAAAAGATGCAAAATGAATACATAAAATTATCAAAAGAACAAATCGTGAAGCAGCATAAACTACTTAAAGAATACCACAGAAAGTTTTTGGAGAAATATGGCGTATCAATGCCGAATCTATATACTGGATCTCGAAATTTCACTAAAGATGCCCTTGTTCTTATTTACCTATCAATGGGTTATCCAAAGACCCGCAAGGTTTCGAAAACAGAACTCACAAAATTTATTCGGAACTACTATCCAGACACAAATGATGTGCAACAGGCACGACATCTAGGCGCACAAGCAGGGTGGTGGATCGTTGCGGGCGGCAGAGATAACATAGTCCTTAAAATAGAAAAAGGAAATTACCAGTTATATAAACTTGAGGAACCATACCCCAATTTCAAAAAGGGGCACAGGATTAGCGATACAGCTGACTGGGAAGAAATTAAAGCAAAATACGGATATAGGTGTGCGACTTGTGGATCACGAGAAGGAGAGCCACATTATCATTGGCAGGGAACAAAAACCGTTCTTGAGAAAGCACATAAAGACCCCAATAAACCGCTGGTGGCTGGCAACATAATCCCGCAGTGCCAAAAGTGTAATCGGGGAGATAGAAATAGATGGATTTATGATGACAAGGGAAGGGTTATCAAATTGGCCGATGCCAACTTTGTAAAAAACTTCGACCAAAGCGTGAGACGGAAAATTTATAGAATACTTTGTAAAGAATTTAGGGGTAAAAGCCCATATCAAGATGAATGAAAAAATTAGCGAAAAATTTATAAATAAAATTGTGCTTGGAGATTCAAGAAATCTTCTCAATGAGTTAGAAGATAACTCTATCGATCTTGTGTTGACCGACCCGCCATATTTCTTGGATAAACTTGATGAAAACTGGAAATATGCTGTCGTTTCAAATAAAAGAAACCAATATACGGTAAAGTCCCTACCAGCTGGAATGAAATTTGACCCTGAACAGGGCCGCAGATTCTACGATTGGTATTTAGAGATTTCAAAACAAATTTATCGTATCCTTAAACCAGGGGGATTTTTCCTATCGTTTTCAAGCCCGCGGCTTTATCACAGAATGGCCAGTGCAATTGACGACGCTGGCCTTGAGGTGCGGGATGCATTCCTTTGGCTTTATACGCAAAACCAAGTGAAGGCAATGAGCTTAGATCATTTTATTGCCAAACTCGCGATCAGCGAGAGTGCTAAAGAAAAACTTAGAAAAAAACTCGAGGGATGGAAAACCCCGCAAATCAAATCTTGTTATGAGCCGATTGCTGTTGGTCAAAAACCGCCTTCAGGAACTTTTCTGCAAAATATGATTGATAACGAAGTTGGTCTTTTCAATACAAGAATAAAAGTTGGCAATAATATGTTTCCCTCGAATGTGATGACTGTTGAAGCAATTGCAAAAACCATCGATAAATACTTTTTGATCCCTAAGCCGTCAAAACAAGAAAAAGGGCATTACAATACCCACATGACAGTCAAACCAGTAGCATTATGCGAACATCTCATTGCTCTCTCGACTTATGCAAAAGACGCAATTATATTAGACCCTTTTGTCGGAAGCGGAACTACCGCTATCGCTGCAAAGAACTTAGGTAAAAGATACATCGGCATAGACAGTAATAAAGAATATGTCGACATCGCTATGCAGAGGTTAAAACAATCCGGTAATTTATTTATGTTAGGATCTACGCAAAATCGCAGTCACGCCGGGTACTTAAGCCATTAAATACGGAACACAATGTTGTTATTTTAAGCCCTTTTTATCACTTTTGCGTAGGGCCTATATGTACTATATGTATTAGAAACCGTCTAAAAACCTCCCATCCGTCATTGCGAGCGACCCCGAGTCGTCGAGGGGGCGCGCGGCAATCCAGTGTATACGGCATATAATGAGGGGAATGTATGGATTGCTTCGTCGTTTGACTCCTCGCAATGACTTTTTAGACGGTCTCTTATGGAAAATTCCGAACCCACCATACATAATTCAAGCTTCATCATTCAAATTTTTTATGACAACACTCAAAAACAAAAACGGTTTCAGTGCGCTGATCGGAATTGTCATTGCGGCAATTGTCCTGCTCGGGGCCGCGGGGTTTTATTTCATGGGGCGGGGATCTGAGGAGGTGCCGTCTCCGACTGGAGAGAACAGTCCCGCAACGGATATAATAGATAAGGGACAAGGTCCGGATACTGGAGGGGATGGATCGGGTTCAGAATCGGCGGAGCCGCAGGAAGGTGCGGATGCGGGCATCGTGAATCCGCCTACCGCGGCAAATCCGACGCCGGGCAGCCGGCCGGTCAGCATCACTGATGTTGAGGAGCCGCCGGTCGAGACGTTCCACGTCACTGCAAAAAACTTCAGTTTTTCGCTTGCCGAAATACGCGTCCGAAAGGGAAGCCGCGTGAAAATCAATCTCAATGTCGCAGAGGGATTTCATGACTTGGTGCTCGATGAGTTTAACGCGCGGACGATGCGCGGAGGAGAAGGAACTCATACGTCGGTGGAGTTTGTCGCGGATAAGGCGGGGACGTTTGAGTATTACTGCAGCGTCGGGAATCACCGGCAGATGGGAATGGTCGGGAAGTTGATTGTGGAAGAATAACATACATTATGGAAACAGAAACACCTCGACATATACCCATTCCCGAGTCCCTGCGCCCACTGCTGTGGTGGGTAAAATGGGATGCGCTTGACCTTGAAAAAGATCAAGAAACGATTATCGTTGCGGCGATAAACGAAGGTACGCTCGCACACTGGCGATGGATTATAGAAACCTATGGTAAGGAGACGATTCGCTCCATCCTTGAACATCGGCTAGAGTCTGAATTTCATCCCGAATCGCGCAACTTAGCGCGGGTGTTATTTTCAATTCCACACTTTCGCAATGCACGATGAAGTATTAACAGCCAAGGCAAAAACGTTGTTTCCGCTTCTCTCAAGATTCAAGGAGTTCCACCTTGTCGGCGGTACGGCGCTTGCACTTCAAATCGGACACCGGATTTCGGTTGACTTTGATTTGTTTACCGGACAGCAACTTTCTCCGCGATTGTTGATGAAAGTAAAACGCGTCTTCAGCAAGTTTTCGTTTGAGCAAACGTATCACGCACCTGAACAGTTAAACCTTATCATAGACGGAGTGCATGCAACATTTTTCTCATATCCATACCCCGTCATAGATCCTTTTGTGGAATACCGCGACGTTTCGCTGGCAAGTATCCGTGAGATCGCTGCGATGAAAGCGTTCGCCATCGGCAAACGATTGGCATACAAGGATTACGTCGATTGGTTTTTTATGCTACACGATGGGCATGTTTTTTTAAAAGAGGTGATGATGCACGCCGAGAAAAAGTACGGTCACGACTTTAATGATCGGCTTTTTCTCGGTCAACTCGTTTCTTTACAAGATATACCAACCGATACCATTGATTTTACCGGTGAAGGCGTAAGCCGAGAGACTATCCAGACATTTCTGGAAAATATTGTTCGCAACTTCGATTTTTAATCCCATACTTCCCTTTTGTCATGTCTGATGTTTCCATTTTTATTGCATTCGGCGCGGGGCTCGTGTCTTTTCTCGCGCCGTGCGTTCTTCCGTTGATACCCGGATTCATCGCCTATCTGGCGGGGGTTTCATCGGCCGATGGCGCACGCGAAGGGACCCGGGAGGGTTTGATGTCCGGCGGAGCAAAGCGGCGCGAGACATTTCTCGCAAGCGTTTTTTTCGTTCTCGGTTTTTCGATTGTCTTCTCCGTTCTCGGGGTTTTGCTCAACACCATTCTTTCCGGTGTTGCCTATGATGTGCAGCGTTGGCTTGGGCGTTTGGGCGGGGCAATCATCATTTTTTTCGGGCTGTATCTCGCGGGACTCGTATCAATGCCGTTTCTTGAGCGCGAGTACAAATTCCGGATCGGCACACGGGCGCATTCTCGGTATCTCACCTCGCTGCTCTTCGGATTCGCGTTTGCGGCCGGATGGACGCCGTGCGTAGGCGCGGTGCTCGGCGCAATTTTGGGTCTTGCCGCGGCAACGCCCGGCGCCGCATTTTCACTGCTCATGGCTTATTCGCTGGGGCTTGGCCTGCCGTTTCTCCTGGTCGGTCTCTTCACGGCTGAGGCAGGCGGATGGATTGCGCGCTATTCCCGTATTTTTCAGTACGTACGCGTCGCCTTCGGGATTCTTCTCGTTCTTCTCGGCATTCTCGTCTTTACGTCCCGGCTCAATGTGATCGCCAATTTCGATCTGTTGAACCGCTGGCTGCTGCGATAATACGTTATCGAGTTTGGTGAAGAATACAGAAATAGGTCGCTTTCTGTCATTCCCGCGCAGGCGGGAATCCAGGTTGGATTTCTTACATGACTAAACTTTGGCAAAAATTTTCAAAATGGCTCAAAATAAGGCTTATTTTCGTGAGTGACCATCGGCCATCCGTACGTCATTTTACGATTTTAAGCCATATTTTGGAAATTCGCCGAAAATTTGCCAAAGTTTAGTTACATGAGTCAAAACCTGGACCCCCGCCTTCGCGGGGGTGACATAAGAAATGCATTATTCACCAAACTCATTATCCGCGTGATCCCGTTAAAAACAGTCATCCTTATTATTGCTGTTATTTTGATCGCCGGTACGATCTGGTATTTGGATGCGGCAAAAACGGGTGCGCCGCTCCGCACGTCGGAATCCGCGGACGTTATCGTCGGCGGGCCGGCAGCCAACGGAGCTGAGGCGGCAACGTCAACTATTGCGGGTGAGACAAAACTTATGGCTGAACAGCAATCACAATTGGTTGCGACGCGTGAAGAGCGCATCGCGGCCAAACGAAAAAAATACGAGGCCGCGAAAGAGATTGTCCGGCCCGCCGGATTCGTGAACACGGAGCGCGTTACGGTGCAGGAGCATGTCGGCCGGAGTGTCGTGCTGGTGGATTTTTGGACGTATAGCTGCATCAATTGCCAGCGGACGCTCCCGTATTTGAAGGCGTGGCACGAAAGATACAAAGATAGCGGGCTTGTGATTATCGGGGTTCATACGCCGGAGTTCGATTTTGAAAAGGACTATGCCAATGTGCGCCGCGCCGCGGAGAAATTCGGAGTCGCCTATCCCGTTGTATTGGATAACGACTACGGAACGTGGAGCGCTTACGGCAACCGCTACTGGCCGCGGAAATACCTGATTGATATTGACGGATTTATCGTCTACGACCATATCGGCGAGGGCGCCTATGACGAGACGGAAGAAAAAATCCGCGGTCTTTTGGAGGAGCGACGCGTCGCACTTGGTGTTCGCGAGGAGATGCCGAAGAAGATGGCGCGCGTTGAAGAATCTGAAAATGTTTCTTCATTGCCGCGGAGCCCCGAGATTTATTTCGGCGCGCTGCGGAACAACTGGCTTGGGAACGGACGATCTCATGCAACTGGTCCGCAGACGCTTGCGGAGCCCGCAGGAATCAAGACAAACATTTTGTATCTTGCCGGAGAGTGGAATTTTGCGGATGAATTTACGGAAAATAAGAGCGCAGGCGCTAAGATTATTTTCCGGTATCAGGCGGAAAAAGTATTCACGGTTTTGTCCGCGGATCATCCGGTTGAAATTGATGTTCTCCGCGATGGCCGGCCGCTCGGCGCAGAGCGCGGGCAGCACGTCCAAACGCGTCCGGACGGCACGACGTTTGTCCGCGTTTTCGACGCGGGCCTCTATCGCCTGATTGAGGACCCGGCGGGCCATGGCGAGTATACGCTTGAGATCATTATTAAAGATCCGGGCATTAAGGCGTTTACATTTACATTCGGATGAGTGATATAACGGCGCGCTCCCTTTTTGTCTGCGGATAATTTCTATTGCGCATCCCTCGGGGGAGTTTTATTATACCTAAAGGTTAACGGTTAACCCTATAAGATAAACGCCGGTTGTATATCCTTACATTCCGCTCGCCTATTTGAGTCGTTTTATACCCGCATATACAATTTGACATGTTACATCAGCGGGGTTAGTATAGGGATATGTTTAGGCCCCGTATTCTCACAAAGACCTTGCAAAGAGCAATAAAGACGTTTCCCGCCATTGTAGTTACCGGTCCGCGCCAGTCAGGAAAAACCACGCTCCTGCGTACTCTTTTTGGCGCGACGCACGAGTTTGTCTCTCTTGAAGATCCGGATACGCGCATTCGCGCGAAAGAGGATCCGGTGGGCTTTCTGGACGCGCATCAGCCGCCGGTACTCTTTGACGAGATTCAGTATGTGCCGGAGTTGCTTTCTTTTATCAAAACGAGAATAGACGAGCATCGTATACCGGGTCAATGGCTCTTTACGGGCTCGCAGGCGTTCGGCTTGATGCAAGGCGTGAGCGAATCGCTCGCTGGGCGCGCAGCTATACTCACGCTGTTTCCATTCTCCTACGCCGAGCGGGTGGGACAGGCGGAGTCCGCTCATGACACCGCGCATTGGATTTCTGCGCTTTCGTCTCTGCCGAAGCAATCACACGGGAACATTCCGCTCGCCGAGTGGATCCTCCGTGGCGGCTATCCGGAAATCGCGACGAATCCGCATGTTGACCGACAACTTTGGTGCGGGTCCTACATCGCGACCTACCTTGAGCGCGATATCCGCAACCTGACGAACATCGGCGATTTGAGCCAGTTTGAGCGCTTTGTGCGTCTCTGCGCGACGCGCACCGGCACGATCCTCAACATCGTCGATCTTGCGCGGGACATCGGTGTGAGCGCGCCTACCGTTAAACGCTGGATCTCGGTGCTCGAGGCCGGCGGGCAGGTGTACCTGCTCTATCCGTATTACCGCAACATCGGTAAACGCCTCATTAAAAGCCCGAAGATCTATTTTAACGACACGGCGCTTGCTTCATACCTTCTTGGCATACATCACGCGGAAACACTGCTCCAGAATCCGCACTTCGGCAATTTGTTTGAGACCATGGTGGTCAGTGACCTGCTGAAGCGATTTTTACACTTCGGAGAACTGCCGGCGCTGTACTATTTTCGTACGCGCGACGGTCTTGAGATAGACGCGCTCCTTGAAACCGGAGGGAAGCTGCATCTTGTTGAAATCAAGAGCGCGGCCACCATATTGCCGAAACACGCAGCGTCTCTTGTGCGGATGCGCAAAGAGCTGGATGGATTGACGGGAACGCGCGCCATCATCTCTGCGTCGAAAGAGAGTTATCTCGTGAGCGAGGGGGTGAGAAATTACAGTTGGGTTCATGCGCTCACGTTATAATATCTATCAAGGGTAGCGTATAATGGACTGGGAAATTCAGACAGCAAAATGAGATCACGTCCTCCTCCCTGCGCGCCGACCTCAACTCCGACGGCATCGTCAATTCCTTGGACTGGAGTGTGATGAATGGACGGTGGGGG
>JBBTVI010000002.1:0-5799 GCA_038063315.1 Patescibacteria group bacterium | reverse complement strand
CAATGACGACTCCCCCTGGATTGCGGAGTCTGTCCCGAGCCCTTCGATTATGCTCAGGATAAACTCCGTGAGGGATCTAACTCCTCGCAATGACGCATGTAATGGCGCGGCGTTGGTGGGGCCGTGAGGGGTTGCCGCAGGCGCGGGGATAAAGAAAAAGGGTCCGCTGTCTTGCGACGGCGGGCCCGCTACTCTTGGAGTCCACGAATTACCGTACGCCGAGGGTTATGCCGGAATATTCAAGATTTTTGGGCCGGATAATAACTTTCTTTTCGTTGCTCCGCCTGATATAGCCGGCGCGAAAGGCGCCCAATTCATGCACTGCGGCGATTTTGAGAATCGCGTCAACCTCGGTGTCCGGCGCATAGAGCGCAAAGCCCGCGCCCATGTTCAGGTTGCCGTACGCCTCCGTGTCATCAATCGGGCCGTATTCCAGTAGGAAGTCAAAAATCGGGAGTTGTCTGGGAAGTTGCTCAATGATATAGGCGAACGGCCGCGTTGCGCGCATCAGTTTACGCCAGCCGTGGCCCGTGATGTTGACTGCATAGTGAATGTCAACGGCGCAGTCGAGGCAGTCCTGAACCAGCCCGACGTAAATAGACGTGGGGTCGAGTAGTGTTTCGCCGTACGTTCGTCCGTCGGAGAGCCGTGTGAGATAGCCGTCGGGCAATGCGCTGAGCGGAAATTTATCCGGAAAAAACAAGTGAGAGATCCTTTGCGGGATCGAGTCCTTCCGTTCTCCGATCTCCCGGGCCATGGTGAGACCGTTGGCGTGGATGCCGGAACTTTCAATGAGGATGATCGCGTCGCCGTGCCGGATCTTCTGTTCTGTGGTGAGACGTTTTTTTGGTTTGACGCGGCCGATCGCGGAACCGGAAAGTAGAACGGTCCCGGGCATGATAACGCCTTTGAGCGTCGGCGTCTCGCCGCCGCCCCAGGCGCATCGCGCCAGATTGCAGGCGCGTTGCCAACCCGCGATGAGATCGCCAGCCCTCTTTTCGTCGTCGAACCACTTCGTATTGCCAACTGCGAGGTGCATTGCCACGGAGAGAGGGTGGGCGCCCAGGGTGATCATGTCGTTGACGATCATTGCGACGGTATCCTGTGCGATGTGGTCGTAGTACGATTTTCCGGTCAGGCGGTACATCGCATCGGCAACGAGATTTTTTGTCCCCAATCCTTCTTCGACATGCGCCAGGTAATCCTTAGGCGTTTCAATGAGGTAGGCGCTCTCACCGCGGCTCATCCCAACCTCCCGAAGCGCGCCGTTGCTGAATCGCGCGATGTTTCGAGCCGTCTCCCGGCCTGCGTGTTGCGCCATGCGTTTGAACGGATCAATTGCGTCATAATTTACACCAGTTCCGGCATAGGTCATTTTTTGCGTCACGAACAACTCCTTTTTTGGTTGGAAATGAACGAATGAAGCCGGATATTCCTTATGGAGTATCAAAATCACTTTCCATGAAGATCAGAAAAAAATCAAGTGAAGAATTATTGATTGCGATAACCGCGGCGTTTATTTTTTATAAGTTCTACCAATATTGGAGTGACAGAGAGTAAAATGATTCCAATAATGATGAGAGAGAAATTCTCCTTGACGCTGGGCAGATTCCCGAAGAAATACCCCAAAAGCGTAAACCCGAAAACCCAAACAAAACCGCCCGCGGCGTTATAATAGACAAATTTCCCGTAATCCATTTTTCCTATGCCCGCGACAAACGGGGCGAATGTTCGGATAATAGGCACGAAACGCGCGAGGAATATTGTCTGGCCGCCGTGCGTATCGTAAAATTTCCGGGTTTTGCCAAGATGCCTCTGATTAATGGGGATTTTGGGATTATCAATTAACTTTTGTCCAAAGTAATGCCCGATCCAGTAGTTCGCCGTATCACCCAAAAAGGCGGCGGTCCACATCAATAAAAGTAAGGCAACGATATTAAAAGAATTTATCGCCGCGAAAGCGCCGGCCGCGAAAAGGAGCGAGTCGCCCGGCAAAAACGGAGTAAACACCAATCCCGTTTCCGCGAAGATGATGGCAAAGAGAATCGCATAGGATAACACTCCGTACTGAGCAATTATTTCGCCCAGGTGAATATCTATATGGAGTATGAAGTTAGTAAGGTCCGCGAATATTGTCATATTGGGTACTATTTTACCCAAAAAGCCAGCCATTATAATACCATAGTGGGCGTAGCCTTCTTCTACAAATTCTTTCTTCTGATTTTCATCTATAGCCCTGTAAAAACAAAATGACGGTTTCGGCAACACCACAATTTTCTCCGGTTGTCACCCCCGCGAAGGCGGGGGTCCAGGTTCTGCCTTATCAAAGAGGAAAACCCGGATTCCCGCCTGCGCGGGAATGACAGAAGAGGAAAGGACGGTTTGTTTTAACATTGCTATAACAAAGAAAAACTATAGAATCATTTGGCGCCTCCTTTCTTTGAAAAAAACTATTCCGGAAACTTGCTTTTATCATGGAATAGATTTGTGTAAATGTCAATACTATTGATTTTCTATTTTATTTGTGTTATCATTATAAACATAGAAAGGAAAATCACTGCACATCCGACACCCGTAAGGTGACGGCGTGCAGGTAATCCCGCGACAGAACGACCAACTTGTTGGTTGTCCTTCAGCATTATGAAATCGCATAATACGACTCAAAGTAATTTTTTTGGGCTGGGAATCGTACCCGCCCTACTTGCGGCCCTTACTCGGCTTCAGTACCGCATTCCTACTCCGATCCAGGAGCAGGCGATTCCCGTTGCAATCCAGGGAAAAGACCTAGTAGGAATCGCCCAGACCGGAACCGGAAAAACCCTTGCCTTTGGCATACCCATGATCCAGCAACTTGCCAAAATAAAAGGGCAAGGACTTGTCGTGTTGCCGACAAGGGAACTTGCGTTCCAGGTGGATGAGACACTCCAGAAAATCGGCGGTGGCACGGGACTTCGTACTGCGGTATTAGTCGGCGGGCAAGCCATTGGTCCGCAAGTACGGGCGCTTTCGCGAATTCCCCATATCATTATCGCAACCCCCGGACGGCTTATCGATCACCTGCGTCAAAAAAATCTTCTCCTTGGCGACGTTCACATCGTGGTACTGGACGAAGCAGACCGTATGCTGGATATGGGATTTATGCCGCAAATCCGAAAGATTTTTGCCGCGCTTCCAAAGAACCGCCAGACTATGCTTTTTTCTGCCACCATGCCGGCAGAGATCATGAAAATTGCGGCCTCATACATGCAGCTCCCTGTCAGGGTGGAAATTGCGCCGCCGGGTACCACCGTTGGACGCGTGACGCAAGAACTCTTTATTGTTTCGAGGGATCAAAAAAATTCCCTCCTTGAAAAATTGCTTGAAACGTATCACGGTCCAACACTTGTTTTTACACGGACGAAATACGGCGCAAAAAGAGTGACCGCGCAAATCCGAGCAGTCGGCATCGCCGCCGCAGAAATCCATTCAAACCGCTCATTGCAGCAACGCAGAGAAGCGCTCAACGGATTTAAGGCAGGGAAGTACCGGGTGCTGGTCGCAACAGATATCGCGTCCCGCGGCATTGATATCGCGGGAATCGAACTTGTATTAAATTTCGATCTGCCCTCGTCTTCACACGACTATGTGCATCGAATCGGCCGTACCGCCCGCGCAGGAGCTGGAGGACACGCCGTGACGTTTGCAATGCCGGGAGAAGAACGGGAGGTTCGTGCGATTGAACGCTTGACCCGCAAACCGCTCCCCACATCAAAACTTCCCTCACTCCCGCCGAGACGCATTGCTGAATTTTTTAGCCCCTTGAACCGGCGGCAGGATAAGCCGTTTCCGCGCCGCAGCCATCGGTTTCATCAATTAACAAAATAGCCGAGCATCGGAAATGCTTCGCCGTAAGAGATCTCCGATTGTGGTGTTTGTTTGAAAAAGTCAGAACCCATTTTGCGGAGAACCCTGATTAACCGCCTTTGCTTCGCTCCGGCGGAACGCTCCGCCCGCGTTGAAACTTCGGCGAACAAGTCGGGCGCGACGGAATTCCCCCACCCCGTTCCGTCCTCGCGGGAGTCCAAGTATTTCGCCCGCGAAGTGGGTCTCAAAAATTCTTCTCTCTAACAAAAATTTTTTTGGCACCTTTTGCTATTTTTTTTAAACATTTGTAAATCCGTACAGAAAGTATACTAATTTTTTGAAATAGATGTTTTTGATTTTTGAATTTCAAAAAATTTATGAAATTTTGAGTATTAACTTCGGCCAGGTGCTTGCTTATTTCTCCCTTTTCCCAAGTCGCGGCAAAAGAGAACTTTTTTACAGATTCACAACCATAATAAAATTCTAATGATCCTGCCTCGGATAGTTTATCTTTAGGGATTTCGAAATAGAGAATTTCTAAAATCGCTTCCGGAGGTAATTTAACTGATTCTTTCGTATATCCCGTTAAATACTGGCCAAGAAAAGTTCTAAAATAGAAATTATCCTGATCGTCCCAACCGGGAGCGACGCCCGTTTTACCTATACCTACAAAAGCCGTAAACCATATTTGGTTAATAATTTTGTCGCCACTGTTTTTTAGAGCTACAAAAAAGCAAAGATGGTCATTTTTAGATTCCCGTATAAGAAATAGAGATCTCAAATCACTTTTTTGACTCAGTTTCTTTTCGGAATTTATATTTAGGTTGGTGTTTACTGCGAAAAGGCTCGGAGTCATATTAACTGGTGGACCAACAAGATCGCTATTGGAATACCCTCTGCCTAAATTAAATGTTTCTTGGTGAAGGCATAGCCAGAACTGGACTTAAGATACTTTTCAAACTCGTAGGCTCTTTTCTTATTTGGAAAGATACAGCACCAAATAAGTTTGTACGGCCGCTTTGTGCTTGAATATTTTGCGGAGCCGGAGTTATGTTCCTGCAAGCGCCTTTTTAAATCAATGGTTACGCCTATATAATGGCTGTTATCTTTTTCGCTTCGTAAAATATAGACGTAGAACATAAGGTAATCGCACTTCGCTGAAGCTACGTGCGATGTGAGCTTCGCGCCACACCACTTCGCCGAGTAATAACACAATCTGCTTAATTTTATATAGTGCTTGCACCGCGAAGCTCCGAGCAATAGCGAGGAGCGAAGTGGTGGACCTAGGGAGAATCGAACTCCCGCACCCCGCGTGCAAGGCGGGTGCACTACCACTATGCTATAGGCCCGCAAAAAGCGGAAAGACGAACTGGACGGATTACAATGCGGCACAATCAAAATACCACGGATTTGACGGATGGACAAACCTTTGTTCCGTAACCCCTCACAGCTGTCATTGCGAGCGACCCCAAGTTCCTCGAGGGGGCGCGCGGCAATCCAGGGTTTTTCTGGATTGCTTCGTCGCCCTGCGGCAGGACTCCTCGCAATGACGCATGTAGTGGCGGTCTTGATACGGCTGTGAGGGGGTTACTTTGTTCCTGTTGTGGATAACATTTAGTTGTCGCATAGGCCTTTCGCCTTTATAATAAATAAAAGACGCGGCGGGTAAATCATTAATTAATTCAACCGTATTATGGGAGATCAAATCATGCGCGATTTCGTGAGCGATGATCGGCGGATCTATCATTTCAAGATCGGAACGCTCATCGCCTCTTCGTTGTCCGGCTTCATTGCGGGCACGCTGCTCGCGAGCATCGCGTGGCTCTTGGTGATTATCGCAGGCCAGTAATATGGTTTGCGGAAAGGATTGATGGGGAAAAAGCAATAACATTGCGGTTATTGTTTTTTCTTTATCGTGGTTAAAAGGAAGCGCCGCGGGGCTTTTCGGCGTTGTAT
>JBBTVI010000001.1:0-31195 GCA_038063315.1 Patescibacteria group bacterium | reverse complement strand
TTGCGGAGCCTGTCCCGAGCGAAGCGAGGGATCTAACTCCTCGCAATGACGCATAAAAAGGCGGCGTTAGAGTGAGCTATGAGGGGTTACCTCGCTCAGCGCGTAGGACCCACTTAACGATGCATCCAGCAAACGCAAGGACTCGCCGTCAAGCTGTTGCCACGCGCGTAGCTCCGAAACGAAATCCGTCATTCCACGCATGCTTTCCAAGTACAAAATGATGGCGCGGCGCGCCAATTCCTGCTCGTCGAGTCCGGTGAGCGCCGATGTCTTCCTAAGTTCCTTTTGTAAATTCTTATCAAGGACGATATTCATGGTTGAAGAATACACTTTTATGACTATTTATACAAACACAAAATCCCCCTCAGTCCCCCGTTTCCAAAGGGGGAAGCATCTTCTCCTCCCCTCCCTTTGAAAAAGGGAGGTTGCTTGCCCTTCCGTAGCGGCTTTGCCGCGAAGGAGGGGGAGCGATTTTCTAAGCTCTCATCACTTCCTAAACACCCTCCACAAAAAGCGGTGCGGGACCGTACCGCTTTCGGGGACAGTGACCAATCCGCCGTCGAGCATTGAAAATCCGGCTGCGCGGGCCGTGCGTTCAAGAAACGCGCCGTTCCGCGCTTTCATGGGACCGATGCGGTAATACGGACTGTTCTCGTACACATTCATTACCTCGCGATCAATGTATTTCCGTTTGGCGTCATGCAGCGTCCTCAGTATTTGTTTCAGCGGTTTTTCATCGGTGGACGTTATGAAAAAAATACCGCCGGGCTTGAGCAGCCGATACGCCTCCCGCGCAATGGTCTCGATATCCGGCATGAACTCCGCTTTATGGACGAATGTGACCGCATCAAAAGCCTCGTTGCCGAACGGCACAGTATAGTTGTTTCGGAGAATCGCCGTTTCAATTCCGGGGAAATTTTCCTTGAGCACCCGCAACGTATAGGGAATGATGTCCGACGCAGTGATACGCATATCCGGCCGCGCCTCAAAAAGCGTTTTGACGAACGTCCCGTCGTAACTGACGAGATCCAAAATCCGCATCCCCGATTTGAGGTACGCCTCAAGACGCTGATACGCTTCCCCGAACGTCCGTTTTGAAAAAATACTCAGATTAAAAACGTTATTATAAAGATACACCGGCGCCATTCGAGAACGGTAGTTTACGAGATCATCAAAACTCCAGCGATCCAAATTCGTTGAATCATTAAGCAGATTTCCGCGATCCGTGTATTCATTCCAGTGTAAAACCCTGTCTTCGCCCAGACGATCGCGTGTTTTCACAGACGGATTTTTTGCATATCCGATGGACATTATCAGGCCGATTTCGTATACACCCGGAATTTTCAAAATTCTCTTAATAGCCGCATCTTTGCCGAATCCCGCCATGGGGCACGCGCTAAGACCGTAGTGCGTGGCGGCAAGCAGAATGTTTTGGATGCTCGCCCCCAAACTCGTGAGCGTCGCGCCGCGCTTGACCGTAAAGCGCGGATCGTAAATAAAGACAATAAACGTGGACCCCCACAGAAATTTTCTCGTCGCGTTCTTCGCGAGTTCCGCAAGCACGCGGTCATCGTCCACGACGATATACTCTGTAAGTTGCAGATTGCACGATGTCGGCGCCCACTGCGCATACGAAATAAGCTCTCGCAGGAGATCATGCGGGACTTTCCGCTCCGCATATTCGCGGATGCTCTGACGTTTTTTTATGGCCTCAAGGACGTCCATGCGAAGACAGAAATGCAATAATGCGCTCTGCTCTTTTATGCCATGTATATTGCCCGGCCTCTCTACAAGCGTTCATTGCAATAGTAGCAGCAAACTCCTTTTCTCTCAATAATTTTTGGATACCATCGCGGAGCGCATCCGCATTATCCGACGCCACGAAAACCGCCGTCTCATCGCTCAAAATCTCCCTGATGGACGGAAGATCCGATGCAACAATCGGCCGACCGCTTGCCATGTATTCAAAAAGTTTTATCGGCGACGTATACAGGCGCGAAATGGCCTCTTTTGCCGAATTGGGCAATACAAGAACATCCGCGGCGCAAAGCCACAGCGGAATTTCGCTATGCGGGCGCTGGCCGACAATGTGAATATGCGGCGGAAGGCCTTTTCTCCGGTATGCGGAAATATCCCGCTCAATCCCGCCCACGAGATAGACGTTAACGCCCGGCAATTTTTTTGCAGCGCCGATCAGCGTATCAACACCTTTCCAACCATAGAGATGCCCGGTATAGACCACCGTTGGCGTCTCAACCGGTATATCGAGTTTTTTACGCGCCTCCTCTTTTGAAATGTCAAGAGAAAATTCTTTCAGATCCACTCCGTCCGGCGCAACAAAAATTTTCTCTGCCGCCACATTCTGCCCGACATAATACTCTTTTAACCCGCGGGAGATCGCGACAATGCCCGCCGCGTTTCTGGCCGCGCGACGCGCCAAAAACGAATTTTTCGCTTCATGCGCTTCCCAGAAAAATCCGCGAATGAAAAAACTCGCGATCCCCAAAAACAATTCCTCGCGCGAATAAATCACGCACGCGGATCCTGGACGACGCATTCTGCGCCAAAGAGTATATCCCAACGCGCATATATAAAACGAGAGCGATTGAATCAAAAAACCCAAAAAACCCCATCGGACCAGGTCAATGGAAAAAAGGCGCCGGATCGTGAATGTCCGAGGGACGCCGTAATACGAAAACGGATCAACCGCGATGTGGTTAAAACGAAACGGCGCCACCAGCTCCACCTCCATGCCGAGCCGGGCGAATGCCGAACACATTTTGACGATCTGCAGGCCGTGCGCTTTTTCCGTCGGCATGCGGATATTAGCGATGTAGAGAGGATGCGAGGCATTTGCTGCGGAATATTGCATTTTGATAATTGTATGCACAGGTTAGTAACCCCTCACACCCCTCTCAAGACCGCCATTTCATGCGTCATTGCGAGGAGTCAGACGACGAAGCAATCCAGAAGAAACACTGGATTGCCGCGTTCCCTGCGGTCGCTCGCAATGACACCAGTGAGGGGTTACACAAGTTATACTTGACATAATGGCTTAGATGAGCATATAATGCTATTAGATGAGAAGCTGGATAAGGCGCTATGTTTAGTTCCACCATTGCCCGCAGAAATGCGGGCTTTTGGTTTAATGCTTAAATCGTTGTGCAATCTTCTCGTAGCCGCCCGCCCCGTAGACCGCGCCCGCGATGTAGTCGAGCTGAGACGGAGTGAGATTTTGATGCACGGGGAGAAAAATGGCGGAGTTTTTCCAGTAGTTGCCGCACTCAATGCCGAATTGTCGGACGAACGCGGATATCTCCTGCATCTCCCCCTCATCCGCCATGCGAAGCATATACGCCCCGGGAATCACGCCCGCCGCAGGCGCGCCAAAAAACGTTCTCTCGTCTCCGAAGACGTCGCGGTAATAATCGTAATTTTTTCTTCGCTTCTCGGCGATCGCGTCGAAACCCGCGAGGTGCATCCCGAGGGTTTTGAGCGCGATCTCTTCTTTCGCGCTATCGGCGCAGCCAAAATTTTTCCACATGTAGGCATGGTCGAATTTCTTCCCCACGAGAAACCCGCCGAACTGCGCGGGAAAAATTTTGGTCAGCGAATAGATCGTATAGTCGCCGTAGCGCCCCGCGTCCCCGCTTCCCCACGCATACGCCGAGTCCTCGATAAGAGGAATGCCGCGCTCCGTCGCGATGCGGCGGAGTTCTTTTATATCGGGATGCACGAACCCGAACTCGTGGATGACAAAAATCGCCTTGGTCCGATCCGTCAATTCCCTGCTCCATCGGCATATCTGCTCGATCGCGGTGGTGACGCAGCTCGAAATATAGGGCGACTCCGTTGTCGTGCGGATGCACACCTCGTCTTCCAGGCGCAGGCGCCCTTCAAGCGCGAGCCACTTCATCAGCGCGTAGATCGCATACATCCCGCGGGGGAAAAATGTGTATTCGTCCGTCCGGAAAAAATCGCGTAAGTGCCGCCGCGCGGTATCGGTATCCCCGGCCGCCGCGTGTTCCGGATGCGTCAGATGCGTATTCTCAACCGGACCGATCAGAATCTGGGGCTTGTACTCGGGCGGCCGCATGATAATGGGATAACGCTTTGTGGCCCAGCTTGAAAAATAATTCTGGAGCGACGGACGGTACGATGCGCCCACATCAAGATAGGAAAAACGCGACGGCGCAAACTCCTCCACGATGTGCCATAAGAGCAAACTCGGAATATTATGGCGCTTTCCCTCTTCGGTCGCCGCATGAAAATGCAGGTACAGGCGATCAGCCAATTCCGTGACGATAATTCCACCCGCAAGAGTATCGCCCACATACGCAAAATACATGTGCTGCTCCGGATAGAGCGCCACGGGCAAATCGTCGCGGTTCGGGCAAAACGCACGGAACGCCGCGATGTCATCCGCGTTCCCCTTAACTTTAATAAGGCGCGGATTGTATGTCCGCGCTTTCCGTATCGCGGTTCGCGTGCGCTTATGGATTTTTTCCCACGCGGCCTCGGGATTCAATTCCAACAAACTGCCGTGGATGACGAAATCCTTTGAAATATAAGGGGTAAATGCGGGCATGGTATCATTTTGAGCAGATTCTGTCGGTACTTCTCGACTCGCTTCGTCGAGCGCAGCTCGACTTCGCTCGCTCGAAGAATATCGTTCGAGCTTGTCGAGAACATACCTATATAGTATAGAACACGCGGCATCTTCTTATAGTTTTCTTTGAATGACGAAGCCGACAAAAGGTGTCATTGCGAGGAGTCAGACGACGAAGCAATCCAAAATCCTGGATTGCCGCGCGTCCCCTCGTCAAACTCGGGGGCGCTCGCAATGACCTGAAGCGATTTTAGCAATAAAAAAACCGCAAAGTATTGCCTTGCGGTCTATCGGAAAGAAACTGTTAGCCAACGTTCCCCAGCCACGACTGCATCTCATCTGCATAAACCGTGCGGCCGGTTTCCGCGGAGATTTTTGCCGCGGTCGCGAGCACCACCGCCATGAGACCGTCGTGGCCGGTGACCAATGGTTCTTTGTCTTCTCGGATGCATCGTTCGAATTCCTGCAATTCGGCGAGGTACGATTCTTGATACCGTTCCGCAAAAAATCCTCGCGGTACGGAAAGTTGCGCCATTCCATTATCAGCGGTGACAACAGCATGGGGCAACATATTCCCCACGGCAAGCATCCGGCGCGAACCAAGGATTTCCAGACGTTGGTCGTAGTAATGACCAACCCAGCTGTTGCTTATGATGGCAAGGCCGCCATTGCGAAATTGGAGCGTGGTAATTGCCGTATCTACGTCGTTTCGATCCTTTAGGATTTTGAACTCGAGTATATCCGCCATCGTATGGACCGTGACCGCTTCATCACCAAAGATGTGGCGAGCCATATCAAAATCGTGTACCGCGGTTCCAAAAAAGAGCATTCCCTTCCGCATGGCGGGATCAACAATCACCTTCCCTTTCGGATCGTGACTAATAATGGAAACGATGCCCGGATCGCCGATGCCGCTATCGCGACGAAGGGCTCCGATGGCGGTTTTGAAATGCGGATCAAATCTCCGGTTAAAGCCGACAAAAAGTTTTACTCCGCAACCTTCTACCACTTTGAGCACGATTTGGATCGCATCAATCGTAAGTCCGATTGGTTTTTCGCAGAAAATATGCTTTGCCGCAGAACATGTTGCGTCCGCGATCCATGATGGATGCGTTGCAGGATCGGTCGCGATGAGTATCGCGTCAAGCTCCGTTCGCGGCACTAATGTACTATGCGTCACAATACCAAATTCCTGTGCAAACCGCGCTGCCCGATCGAGAGACCGCGACGTTACCGACCGCAATTCAAAACCCAGGAGATGATTCTTGATATTTTCCGCATGTATCCGCGCCATGCGCCCCGTGCCAACGATACCGATTCGAATCCTATCGCTTTGCGAAACCATTGATTTCCCTCCTTGTTAAAATTCTACTGTACGACCGCTCGCTTTCCTGCAGACCAAAGTATCATTAAACACACGCATTGTCAAAGCCGATTGACAACAGTGCCATCTCGACGTACCATATTGTTGTGCTCTTTGAAAATTCAAGCGCTTTTCCCCTATATGCGTCTCCAAGGAGAAACCATGAAAGACATGCGTCGGACAATCGAGGATGCGCTTTATGATGCGACAGAAAGCATTGCGAGTGTCGAAAATCTTGACGTACGTTTGAAAAACAGAGAAGTGGGCAATCTTGTCTCCGAGGCGGATCTCGCGAGCGGACGCGCAATCCGCATTGCCTTTGCACGGGAAATCACCGGCCATGATTGCGCCTTTATCTCTGAAGAAATAAAAGCCGGCATCGAAGTCACCCACAAAAATTTTTCTGCTCACGAATGGGTCGTGGTTGTGGACGAAATTGACGGTACGATGAATTTTGTCAACGGAAAGCCGACCTGGTCCATCTCCATTGGTCTACACAGTTACGGCGAACCAATCGCAAGCGGCATATTCGCGCCGCAACTCGGACTCCATGGATTGCTGTATTATGCCGAGCGAGGACACGGCGTCTTCCTGAATAACGAAAAACTTACACGACGGCCCCTACCCCAAACTCCAAAACGCGTCGTCGCCATGGACTGGGCGTTTGGAAAGTCGCCGCAAGAACTTCTTCCCCTCTACGCAAAACTCGTCAACAGATACACGTTGCGTATCGAAGGTCACGTCGCGCTCCCGCTCGCATGGACAGCAGCAGGTATCAATCACGCTTATTGCCACAATAGCGTTCAACCGCACGACTGTGGCGCGGCGCTTCTCATGCTGCAGGAAATGGGATTGAAAGTAACAAACTGGCAAGGAGAACAATACACTATATTCGATAAACACATCTTGGCGGCTCCTGAAGAATTCCACGAGGAGTTGTTTGAACTTTTCTTCGGTGATGAACGGTAAGCGCCAACAACCGCCGTATAGCCGGATCGTCCATAAAGAGGCATGCCAAAAACAACGCCTCTTTTTTAATTGACGGTTGGAGAAGAGAAACCTGGATTCCCGCCGGAGTTTACCCTGAGCTCAGTCGAGGGGCGGGAATGACAACCAAGAAAATGACTCAAGCAATCGCGACCATCTCTCCGTTGCGCTTAAGCGAGACATTCGCCGCCTCAAGCGCCTTCATCACGGCAATGCCGTTTGCGGCGTCCGTGAGAGGCTGCTTCTTTTCGCGGATGCATGAGACAAAGTGCTTTGCTTCATCAAGGAGTGCTTCGTTATTCTCAATGTGCGGAATGAGAACATCGCCGCTCCGATACGTCGGGTCGGTCGCGGTGTCTTTTTCAAAATCAATCTCGACACCATGATCATACACACGGATTTTCTCCGTCGGCTCAATGTCATCGTAGATGATCATTTTTTTGGATCCGCCGATGAGCATTTTTCGGATTTTGACTGGCGAGAGCCAGCTCACGCGGATCTGCGCCATAATATCGTTCGGATAACGCAGGCCAACATACGCCAGTTCCTCACGGGGATTGACGCTTTTTTTTGTGACGTGGCTTGCGCCGATGGCATGAACCGCTACTGGTGCATACCCCAAAAGATGATTGAAAATTGATATATCATGCGCCGCAAGATCATAGATCACATTGACGTCGGGCTGGATAAGGCCTAGATTGATGCGCTCGGAATCAAGATACCGGATGGCACCGAGTTCTCCGCGCTCGATCAATTCCTTCATTTTCCGCACTGCGGCCGTATAGAGAAACGTATGATCCACGAGGAGAATGTGCTTTTTTACGCGCGCGAGGCGCGCGAGCTCCTCGGCGTCGGCCACGGTTTCAGTCATGGGCTTCTCAATCCAAACGTGCTTCCCCGCGTCCAGCGCCCGACGCGCAAGATCAAAATGCGTTGCCGGCGGAGTCGCGATGAGAACCGCCTGAATGGATCGGTCACTGAACAAATCGTCCGCACTCTTCGTAACGAGTATATGCGGATGCTGTGCCCGGACCGGAACAAGACGCTTTTCGTTCGCGTCGCACACCGCAGCGATCCGTGCGTCCGGCACGGCGTTAAAAACACGAATCAGATTTTTTCCCCAGTATCCGGCGCCGATGATAGCGATGGATAATTGCTTACTCATAAAATTATAGCGCGTGGAAAAACTCCTTTATGGCCGTCGCCACATACCTAATCTGCTCCTGCGTCAGTTCCGGATACATGGGAAGCGACAGGGTCTCACGCGCCATCCGTTCTGTGGCCGGAAAACTCCCATGAGCATGACCAAGACCTACATACGCTTTTTGCAAATGAATGGGAATCGGATAATGGATTCCGGTTGCAATGCCGCGCTCCTTCAAGAATTTCTGCAATTCATCACGTTGCTCGGTAAGGATTGTGAAAAGATGCCAGACATGCTCATTGCCTTCAACGGCCGCCGGAAGCGCAAGACCCGCAATGCCGGAGAGCATTTCGTGATAGCGATTCGCATTATTCCTCCGCCCGGTATTCCATTCATCAAGATACGCGAGTTTGACGCCGAGCACCGCGCCCGCGAGTCCCTCGAGCCGCATATTGTATCCGATCTCCGCGTGCACATATTTCTCCGGCGAGCCATGATCGCGCAACCGCCGGATCCGACTGGCCAATGCTTCGTCGCTCGTTACGACCGCCCCGCCCTCGCCGTACGCGCCGAGATTCTTCCCCGGGTAAAAACTGAATGCCGCCGCATCGCCAAATGACCCTGCGCGCTTCCCGTTTTGCAAAGCGCCATGCGCCTGGCACGCATCTTCCAAAATCCAAAGATGATGCCTCTTCGCGACAGCAAGAATGTCGTACATCGGCGCGATCTGACCGTAGAGATGCACGGGAATGATGGCTTTGGTGCGCGTGGTGATCGCCGCCTGAATAAGCGCCGGATCCATCAGTCCGGTCGCGGGGTCAACGTCAACGAAAACAGGAGTAGCGCCCGTATGGGAGATAGCCGCGGCAGTCGCGATAAAAGAATTGGACTGCGTGATCACTTCGTCTCCGGGTCCGATTCCACGCGCCGCAAGCGCCAAAAAAAGCGCGGAGGTTCCGGATTGAACCCCCACAGCGTATTGCGCTCCGCAATAACGCGCAAAATCGGCCTCAAACCGTTCCACCTCCTCCCCAAGAACAAAACGGCTATTTCTGACCACACGCTCAATCGCCGCATCAATCTCCGGCTTGATACGGTTATACTGCGCGCCAAGATCAACAAACGGAATGTTCATTATCATGTACAACGGAATAGTTGCTATATCGGTTTTCTCGTTATGGCCACAAAAAAAAGGCGGCCACGCATGACCGCCCAAGAAAATATACCCCTCCTCTCTCTCCCTATCCGCCCAAATCAATGTGATGATAGACCTTCGGCGAGACACGAATTCCGAATCGCGCAAGGTCGTTTTGCAAAACCCGCTTTTTTATCTCCAGTTCGATATCGCCCGGAACGTGAAATTCATTCTCGGTTTCTATGTCCGTCGTCCAGTCCAAGTTACCACACACTATGCCAAGCCCCACCAAGCGGCCGTGCATATGGATTTCTTCTATCTTTTGTAACGTCCCATACTCGGCCATGATGTTGACGCCCTCAGACAATTTCTCCAAGAAACCCTTGCCCTCCTCCGTGATTTGATCGTAATCGATATCTTCATTTCTGGCTCCAACCCATAAAATCCATCTTGCGTAGGTACTCATACGTCCTTCCAGTGAAATTGTCAAAGTAGCAAATTCAGAAAACACATAAAATAATATATCGCTTTTTTAAGTATTAGTCAAGCATTCGCATTGTAACTGCTCACAGCCCTATCAAGACCGCCATTACATGCGTCATTGCGAGGAGGCCTGCCGCAGGACGATCCCTCGATTCACTCGGGACAGACTCCGCAATCCATGGGGAGTCGTCATTGCGAGGAGTCCTGCTGCAGGACGACGAAGCAATCCAGCATTTCTGTCTTTACGGATTGTTTCTGCGCTGCTGCTCCTCGCAATGACGGTCGAAATGGATTGCCGCGCTCCCCCTCGACAGACTCGGGCTCGCTCGCAATGACGAATCTGAGAGGTTACTCGGCCTCACTAAAAATACCCAGACGACTGTAACTCCGCGGCCGCAAAAGACGTTATACCATTGATGTTCGCTATTCAAATAGCGTGTACGTACAGTGAAAATCAACGGAAAGGGGGTTCCCAATGAAAAGATGGCCATTGTTTCTGCAAAGCATTGTACGAGAATTTTTTTCGCCTCCGGCGGGAATAACCGTACATCACCGGCTGCTCACCGTTCCCAATATAGTCACGTCTTTCGGCCTTGTTCTTGCAGGCATCCACGCGTTATTTTTGCTGACGCAACAAAACGAAAAACTGATCCCGCTTGTTTTTCTTACGGCGGTTTTGACGGACGCGGCGGACGGATTTCTCGCCCGGCGGCTCGACCAGCATAGTTATGCCGGAAAGATCCTTGATCCGGTACGCGACAGAATTTTGGGCCTCCTCGTCATCGTTAATATTGCGCTGACGCTCCCCGTCTGGCGCGTCGCGTGGCTAATCGATCATCCTGGAAATTGGCATCGCGATCCTCCATTCTCTGAATGTCCACAAGGAAAAACCGCCGTATGTACACACCGTGGCAAAAATCCGCCAAATCTGCCATGTCGGCGCGGGCAACCTGATGCTCATCGGCGTTTATTGGGCCCCGGTTTGGGAGACGATTTTCCCGCCGGTTTCCGCGCTCCTCACCGGGTATTTTACCGTGATGCTTGCCGGAACGTGCGGGGCGATCGCAACGCTCATTTACGCATCGTATTCTGACGGGTCCCACGCCTAATGCGCACGGGACCTTTTCTTTTTTTATCGCCTATCATGCAACTCAAAACAAATCTTCATTTTCATTGCGGGGATGATCCCCATGACTTTATTTCCTACACGCTCAAGGAAGGAATTGACAACGCCGCGCGTCATCGCTTCGACGTCCTTGCCGTCACCTGCCACAACAAAGTCGTCTGGTCCCGTGCCGACTCCGACTATGCGGCGCAAAAAGGATTGTTGCTGCTTCCGGGAATCGAGCTGAATATACGGGAAGACGCGGAGGCGCGCGGCGCGGGAAAACACATCATCATCCTCAACTGCGATGCGGACGCCGAGGCGATCCGGACATTCGACGACCTGGGTTCCTACCGCAAAGAACGCCCGAATATATTTGTCCTTGCTCCGCATCCGTATTTTTACGGGAATTTTAGTTTGAAACGCCTGCTCAACACGCACATTGATCTTTTTGACGGCATAGAACACTCCTGGTTTTATTCCCGCCGATTCAACAGAAATCTCCGCGCCGCGGAGACGGCACGTGCGCACGGACTGCCTCTCATCGCGACATCCGACACCCACTACTGGCGACACTTCAACGACGATTACGCGATTGTGGACGCGCGCGCGAAAACCCCGGAAGACGTCATTGCCGCGCTCCGCCGCGGCGCAGTGGAAAATATTTCCCGGCCCAAACGCGCGCTCACCGATATGCTCATCCGTCGCGGGGCGTTCACCATAAAAAATGTTCTGTCGCGGTCGGCAATCCGTTGGCGCGTTCGAATGTCTTATGCGCCAAACTCGTTGACAAGCGCGTCCCGTAAGATACAGTAAGAGCATGACCATACGTTTAATCACCGCAGCCGCGACGCGCCGTGAATTCGCGGAAATTGCCGAAAAACAATTCGGTAATTTCGTGAAAGTCGTTGTGGATATCGAGCGCGGCATCATGGCGATCGGCGGCGAACTGCATGCTGACGAAGAGGCCGCGCTCATTGATCAGGACTCGAAACAAGAACACTTATGGGGAATCAATGTCTATCCGGCGCGCACCGGCGATGATTGGATTGAATTTGATTCAATGATCAATATCCGGCCATCGCAAAGGAATTTCTCCCGCGACGTTGAAGATCCAAAAATTCAGAGGCGCATCCGAGACGTCATCGCAAAACTCATTACTGCATAATGACACTCCAACATCAACAACTCGGCGCGGGAAAATGGTTTCAACTGACCTTGTCCGAACAGATGGGCAATATCGGCGGTGAGGCGCATCGCGCGGCATCCGCTCAAAACGCAAATAACCAGGATTTCGACCTGGCGGTCCGCCGCGCCCTTGAATTGATTGATCTGACGCTCAACGATCCGCGCCACCGCGGACGAATCAAGGAAATTGCGCGCCTGCGCGACCTCTTTTGCGCCGCGGCAACCGGAGATACCATATACAACACATCGCTCAAAGATATTGACGTGTATCTTACGCAATTTGCTCTCGCCGCCCGACTGCAGCGGTAACGCAAAATATTTTACACCTTATATGGCGGCGAACATAACCATAGCAAAACGGAAATTAAAGGCGTATTATAATGACAAATGAAGAATTACAATTTATCACGAATGGACGATTGGAAAGTGCACAGATTTTAATCGAGCATCATGATTGGTTTTGGGCTTCCTATACAATGGCAATGACGTTGGAATGCGCGCTTAAGGCGGCGATTTGCAAAACACTCAATTTACGCGCATACCCCGATCCAAAAAGTATGCGCAACGACAAAATCATCAATATCTTTTACACCCATGAATTTGAACAACTGAAACTTCTTGCCGGATTAAACGAAGTCTTCAGTCCGTCCTCAGGCGAACCCGAAATAGTGCGAAATTGGTCTGAATTTACAAAAGAATTTCCCGGTAGCTGGTCTGATATCAGATATGATTATAATAAGCAGCAACAGTTTGACGCCGCTAAAGCGCCGCCACTTTATAAAAATCTGACGCACCCGAAAAATGGCATCATAACAAAGATCAAGGAAAAATGGTAGAAAAATTCAAAATCATCTTGAAATACATGCAGCAAGAAAAAGGCGACGTGACCATGTTGGCCTTGTTAAAGATGGATGAACTAACGGATAAATGGACTATCATTTTAAGTGCGTCCTGGGCGACAGAAGGTGATGCGGATATTTTCAGATACGTACTGGAAAAAGTCCGGTCCGAACTTTCCCCAGACGATTTGGCAACCGTTGCAAGGGTGGCTATCTTTTCTCAAACCCACCATCTTATTCAATCGTTACGACGTTACGCCACCGGCGCGCGGATCGAGGAGGAAAAAATTAACGGGAATCAAATACACGAAGGGGTTATCATTTATTCTTCCTCCATTAATGCCACAAAGAAATAAATTTTGGGCGGGCGGTTTCCTCTATAACCCGCAAACGAACTCTGTTTTCTTGCACCAACGCGACGATAAGACAAAGATCAATCCCTGCAAATGGGCGTTTTTCGGCGGCCTGAACGAAGGAGACAAAACCCCATTAGAAACATTTCAGCGGGAAATGTGTGAAGAACTGGGTATTATCATTCCGGCGCAGAAAATCAAACCGCTCACCGACTATCTGAATGAAGAATTACAGACATATCGCTACGTCTTTTTTGCCGAAAGCGACGTCGAAAAGGCCGATATACATCTGACGGAGGGAGCCGATTGCAGCTGGATACCGTTGCAAAATGTCTTCACATACGACCTCACCGAAAAAACACGCCGCGACTTAAAAACGTTTCTGCACGCGCGTAAAAAATGAAAAAGATTCTGACGTTATGCCTCATTCATCAGCACCCGAAGATATTGCTCGGGATGAAAAAACGCGGATTCGGCACCGGACGTTGGAATGGCTTTGGCGGGAAAGTCCTTGAAACTGAGAGCATTACGGATGCGGCAAGGCGTGAATGGATTGCGGAGCCTGTCCCGAGCGAAGCGAGGGATCGCTCCATTCCTCGCAATGACGCAAGTATAAAACCGCCGGGTACCCGGCGGTTTTATATCAACCAGCGAACAAAAAGCGAAAATTCGTTTTCATTTTTTGCGAGCGCCGTTGATATATGCCCCAATTCATTGTGGGCATATACGCACCCGCAATTATCCTTTAATCAATTATCAGAGGCGGGTATCTCAACGCATCCACTTGTTCCTGCAGTCGTCGGATCTGATCGCGGAGTTCGTTGGTTAATGGTTGCGTTCCGCCTGGGGCCGCTCCGGACGGCGGTTTCTGACTTTCCGGCGCTAATCCAGGCCCTCCTTGGAAAAACACTTCGCCCAGTTTCGCGCGCGTCGCCGGACCCACATAGCCGTAACCCGGACGTCCCGGACCCGCGATGCCGTACTTTTCCTGGAAGCGCCCAACCGCCTGCTCGGTCAATGCACCGTAATAATCGGATTCATTTCCCTGTGCTCCAACCCCGGTTGTATCAACTTGCGTGTCCGAATCACGATTGAGCAGTTGCTGGAGACGGCGGACGTCCTCTCTTCGGCTTCCGCGTCCGAGTCCAGAGGTAAAGACCGGAGAGACCTCAACGGCAATCGGTGACGGTTTCGCTCTTTCCGGCGCGGATGTCATGGGCCACGGTGGTAGCCTGCCAGCGAATACTTCATGGACTTTCCCGCGCGTCTTCGGGCCGAAGCGGCCGCTACCGGGATCCTTTTCCGATGCAATAATTCCATATTTCAATTGAAACCGTCTGACGGCCTGCTCGGTGAGCGTGCCGTAGTACCCGGTTATACGGCCTTCCGGATAAACCTCAGAATCCGTTGCAAGAAGCTGTTGGAGACGGCGGACATCATTACTTTGGGCACCGCGCTCGAAATTTTTAATAAAGAAAAGGGATGTCAATTGCATCATCTCAGAACGTATAGATGGTGCGTCCGACGTCTGCATCGACAATGACGGCTGCGGAGGCCGCGTTACAATGGGCACAACGGGCGGTGAAGTCGGCGTTGAAGCAGCAACAGGAGCAGGTGCCAGCGGCGGGACTGCGGGAGGCGGCGGAGGCGCTGTTGTGCCACCCCCTCCCCCACCGGAATCGGATGACAATGATCCGCCGCCAGACCCGCCACCTCCGCTCCGCGCCTCAATACTGACGGTTTTTGCCGCGCTTGCTGCGGATTCGTTGGATGACGTATCGTACGCCGACACTTTGTAATAATACGATGTCCCCGCCGTCAAATCCGGATCCGTGTAACTCGCCGAGTTTCCATTATTTTTCAGGAGCGGGAAACTGCCGGACGGCGTTGTATCGCGATAGATATAGTAGCCGGAAAGATCCGATTCCGTATTGGCGGTCCAGGAAACCGCAACGTCCTTATTGGTTGAGGACTGCGTTGCCACAAGACCCGTCGGCGTTGCCGGAGCCGAAGCGTCCGACGGCGTGGAGAGCGCGTACTCCGAGAAGTGATCCGCGGATGCGGTCGTAAACTGGACGCTTGAGACATTAGACAGATCAGACGACGGGGATGCGACCGGAGCGCCGCTTGAATCGAGATACGTCGCGACTGTCGTCAGCGACTCCCACGCGCGTTTGTCGTCGCTCCAGCTCACGAGCTTCAAATTGGCCACCTCTGTTGTCGTATCAATCCCGTCTGTCGCAAGTTCGGCCTTCGTATACGTGAGGGAAATTTCCGCGGATTTGCCGGTCTGAAGCGTGGTCACCGCACTCGAGCCGTTGACCGCGTCAATATCAAAACCCGTATCATTGATGAGATTCGTATCCAGGGTCTCCGGCAGATTCGATGTCTCCTTGACGGAGATATAGCCGTTTGTGCCGGAATTGCCCAAAGCTCCGGAATCAAGCGAAACCGTAACGCCGAGCGTCGTGTCCTCCATTGTTCCGGTAGACGAATCCGTGAATGTGTTGGAGGTAACGACTTTCGAGCTGATGCTCACGGTACTCGTCAAATTGAAATCAATGCCGCTTGACCCGACCGCAACCGGATTGGACGCATATGCCGCTTTCTGATACCCATCGGCGGCGGCATACACCGCCCATGTTCCGCTGTCCACCCGGAGCGTATATGTCCCGTCAGTGCTGGAACGCGTTGCGGCAAATCCGCCGCCTTTTTTCTCAGCCCAGACAAAGGCGTCTGAGACCGCGGTACCCGCGCGCTTGACGGTGCCCGAAATCACTGCTGCGGCCTGCGTGACGACGAAATTCGCGGTGGACGTGTCAGCCGAGACCGTGAGCGACGTCGGCGTCCCGACATATCCCGGCCTCGTCGCAACAACCTGATAGGTACCGTTCGCAACCCGGATAGAATATGTGCCGCTCGACGTTGCCTGAGTCCCGAAGTGCACGTTATTGGTCGCATCCACAAATTGCACCCACGCCTCGGCGAGCTCATTCCCGGCCGATGCGCTGCCCGAATAGATCGTTCCCGTCACGGTCGAGAGCGCGGCGGTATTTGTATTGATCGTGATTTTAATTATTTCGTTCCCGTTGACTTGGAGCACGCCGGAAAGCACGAGCGTCCCCGCATCGTCCGACGCCGCAGACACGTTAGTCGGCGGCACGCCTTCAATAAAGACGCGGATTGTGGAAGAGGCCCCGTCCGCAATCTGCATGGTTGTCGTTGTGCCGTTCGTGATCTCGGCGTGGTTGCCGAAGTTCTTTGTCGCGTCAAAAAGATCAATGAATGCGCGCGCGACCGTCAGCGCCGCGCCGGACGAATCCTTAATGTTGACCGTAATGGTCCTTCGCGTCGCGATACGGATCGGCGTATAGACGTCTCCGGCGGATGCGTTGAGCGTCCCGATCGCCGCAAGATTCTGGTCGAGCGCGGCAATCCGTCCGTACCCGGGCTTGAAAATGTCCGCAATCGTGTAACTTCCGGCCGGGATTCGGATCGTAAACGTCCCATCCGACCCCGTCACCGCCTCGTTCGTTCCGTTCGTGCCTGTCACGCGCACGATCACACCGGAAACCGTCTCGGTCGAAGTCGCAATATCGGCATCCGCCGATTCATAGACGGTTCCCGTAATCCGATAAAATGTCGTTGCCGTTGACGGAGAAAAATTTATGTCGGCCTTGCTTGCGGTCGTGACCGTCACCGTCTGCTCGCTCATCGCGCCAAATCCCGGAATAAAGACGTTAACTTTCCATGAGCCGCTGTCCACATAGAGCGTGTAATTGCCGGAGGAATCGGTCAGCGCGTCCGTATGGCCCGGCAAATCCGTGCGGTAGGCGAACACCGGCGCATTAGCAACCGCGCTTGTTCCGTCCGAGACGCGCCCCGTGATCGTATACGACGGTTTTTTCATCTTCAGGATAAAAGGATTTCCGCCGGTGGCGCCGGTCGAAACCCCAGTTGAACCATCCACATAGACATTACCGGACGAATCCACCAAAACAGGGACCTCGCGGGAATTGCCCATGCCGGGAATGAATGCGCCGACATTGTATGACCCGGCGCCGACCTTAATCGTAAACACTCCGGCCGGACTCGTCTGCGCGCGGTTGCCCACGCCCTGGGCCGCGGAGAACGCGAACACATCGGCATTGGAAAGAACTTTCGCGCTGTCATCCTGCAAAATACCCGTGATTGTTTTATCCGCCGCGGAGACCGTAAAAGTACGAGAACTCGCGGCCGCGCCATCAATGGTCGCAGCACACGCGCTGGGGCAGCCGGCCACGATAATTTCAACCGGCCTTGGCACCACCCACCCGGGCGCGGGCGGAGGCCCGAAATCCATGCTTCCCATTCCCTTCGGCATTGCGGGCCCGATACCCAGACCCCAAGATCCATTCACCTGAGGAATTGGAATTTTCGTCAAAAATGTCCCGCTGTAATTGACGGCCCCCGACGTAACGGTCTGCAGCACAAAACGCGACGGGCCTCCGGCAAACACATCCAGTTGCTCTCCTGCGCGGAAAATGCCGTTTGACGAATTGTCGCCCGTCAGGTTGACGGTAAACGTGATCGCCGAAGACGTCGGCGTCAGGGTGTAATTACGGACAACCGTGCTTGTGGACGATGTGGCGAGCACCGGCGTCGGGATGGTCTCACCGAAGAAATCGACCGACGTCGCCGAGGGTCGCACCACCGGATCCGTGAAAAGATAGTATTCGCTCCCCGCATTGCCATAGGACGAGATCGTGTTAACCGGGACATTGGCAAAAGAATAATTACCGGAGCTATCCGTTGTTGACTCAAGCATTCCAATCTGCGGGGACATAATGCGGATCGTGACGCCGACAAGATTGGTGCCGTTGCCCTTGACATTGCCGCTCACGGTCGTGGTAGCGCTTCCCGCGCCGCCGCCGTTGATAAACACCGGATTGGACGTGAATGATTCGAGCACCACGCCGGATGCGTCTTTGGTTTTGAGTTCAATCGTATAGCCGGACGTATTGATGCCCTTTGCGATTGACGGATTCTTGATGTCCACAAGCGCAAGGCGCAAAAAATCGTGCGTATCGCTCGATTCCGAGCGCGTCGCGGTGTCCAAAGTCAATGTAACGGTTTTTGCCGTATTGGAGACCGCAATCGTTTTAACACCGATGGTTCCTGCGCCAGGACCGTTGATGTCGCGGTTTGACTCGCTGACAAAGGGATTCGTCGCCGATGATGTTGCCGCACAGCAGAGGTCGTAGTCGGACGTAGAAGGAAATGACACAACGATAGTGCCGTTTGCGGGAATCTGCTTGGACAAAGGAATTTCAAATCCGTACGTGGTGGATGCCGATATGAACGCATTCATCGCCATCACCATAAAGCCGGGCATGAATCCGATGCCGGAAGACGAGAAATCCGTCAGATTCGGGCCGTAACTTCCGGTCTGCTCACCGGGCCCGAGAAAACCGCCGGACGACGCGTAGGACAAAATGGTCCCGCTCACCGATGCTGAGCCGGACATTGCATTGCCGCTGATGTCGCGGACATTAGACACGGTCGCGGTATAAGCGGTCCCGGGTGCCAACAGCAGTCCGGAGATCTTGACCGTGCGCCGCGCCGCGTCGTACGAAGCGCTGTGGCCCGCAAGCGCGCTTGGCGTGGTCGTCGCGCTATTCATAAAAAGCGCGTAGTTGGCAAGCGTCGTCGCATCCGCCTCCTTCACCGCCTCGTCAAAAGTAATGGCGCAGCCGAATGAGTCGCAATTGGCGAAGAGCACCGTGGGGCCCGTGCTGTCGGAATTCGTCGTCTCCGTAGTCCAGTTAAACACTTGATTGGACGTACTGCTACCCGTGATGTTTTTGAGCGCGCCGCCCACAAGCGTCAGCGTGACTGTCGTATTGACAGGAAGAAGGTTGGTTCCCGTAAAGAAGAGTTCGCCCGAAACCGAGTCGTATTTGACCGTGCCGGGCAGATTGCTGCCGCCATAAGAGAGCGTCACCGCGCCAGTTGTTGCGGTCGTCGAGTCCAATGCATCATCCGTCACCACAATGAAGTTGACGGCATTGAGCTTGAGTGTGGAACCAAGCGCGGGAATCACGCCCTGCACCGCAGGCCCCGTGTAATCCGCGGACGCGCCTGTCGTGAATGTGGATGTATAAGCCGCCGGCAAGGCAATGCCGTTTGAGTTTTTTACGCCCGTACCGAGAGTCAGGGTATATGCCGTATTTGCCGAGAGAGTTCCCGGGACAAAAGTGAGCGTTGTGGTTGTCGCGTCAAAAGAAAACGACGACAGAGAAACGCCGCCGAGCGTAATGTTTGTCGAGATCAGCGTCGTCCCATCCATATTGCCGTTGAATTTGACTGCGATCTTGGCGAGATTCGTCGGAATGTTGATGCTCCCCTGAAACGGCGTGGTCCCGAGCACATGGGGCGGCGTGATATTTGTCTGTGTCTGCCCGGCCGCACCAGTCGTGAATGTCGCGCTATAGGCCTGATTTCCCGGGGAAAAACTATTTTGATCGAGCGCATTACCTGAGAGGTCATAGATCGTGCTCGTCGCGACGAACGTATACGTCGTATTCGCGCTCAAACTCGCGGAGAGATTGCACTTTGCTGGCGGCTCATAATTTGAAGGAAACGGATTATACGTCACGCTCGTGCAGAGATTCGTCGAAGAGCCGCCCGTCAGTGTGACGGTGGTGGTTGCTGAGCCGGACTGAATGGTCCCGGAAGCGACCATTTTATTGAATCCAAAACCGATGAATCCCAGATCAAGAGGAACTCCCGTACTCCCCTGACCGGGGAACGACCCGACGACAAACGGCTTTTCACTATCCTGGCCGCCCCCGCCGAATGAGAATTCCGGCGGGGAGGCGCTATTTTGCGGGTTGACAGAAATTGTCTGAGCAATAAAGTCCGCGGAGTTATCATTCCGGTCTATGCCATTACCCTTGGTTGCGTCCGTGCCCCCAATCGCCATGGTTGTCTCGGTAGACGTCGCGTCCGGATAGCCGAGCGCCAGCCGCTCAATACTGCCGCCGTTATTGGCGAGAACAGGAGCGCATACGGTTCCAGCGGTATCGGCATTCTCGCAGTTCGCCGCCTGCTGCGTTCCCCAACCGACGCGGTCAATCGCGGTGCTTGTCGCGCCGTTGCCGCTTGTCGTCGCAATGGAAAATCCGCCGTTGGCAAAAAGAATATCCGCGGTGGTTGTGGAAAAAACCGCATCCGGAACCGCCGCGCCGCCGTAACCGTATTCGGCCGCAATCAGAAAATAGCCGTGCTCGGGAAGGACGGTCTTGAAATATTTGAGCGCGACGGGCGATGATGATCCATTCGCATAAAAAATGTGGGCCGTCAATCCCAGATGCCTCATATCAATATCCACCTCACTCGTGTTGTGGAGTTCCACGAATTCATCCGCAGCGCTTGAAACCGTCCCCATCCGCACCTCGCTGATTTTGACCGGCGCGGTCTGATTAAGCGTCACTTTTCTCTGCGGCGTGAAGGCCGTACCGATACCGCCGGATGTTGTACTCGCGTAATTTGCGCTCATGCGGACGTCAAATCCATGACCGTTGGTGATGCCGCTCGCCGCAGTCGTTGTCGCAATAATATAGAATTCCCCACCCGTCGAGCCCACGGAAACCGGATTGGTCGGCGTCAACACGATGAGCGTCCCGTCCACCATCGGACTCGTTGACGCCGCGCCCGCAAGAAACGTATCCTTTTCAATCTGAAAACCCGGCTGCGTTCCGGACTCCATCCATAGCGAGACGCGGGCAACTTCGCCCTGCGTCATTGTGGTGGACGCGTTGATTGTAAATCCTACTTTGGAGACCGTATCCGCGCCGCTTGACTGCGTCAGACGAAAACGCACCATCGGCAATATCGCGCCTCCCCCGACTGTCACATTCTGAAAAAGTTCATCAATGGGCGGCCCCTCGACAGTAATTGCGGCATAGGCCTGACCGCAATAAGAAACAAAAAACGCCATCGCGATGATGACGAATCCAATACACGAACGCGTCGCGCGGATTTTCTGCGCGAGCACCGGAAAAAACGAAAACACGGAAGTTTGTAAGGACATAAAATATTATTGAATTTTGATTTAAAAATTTAAAGATAGCGACTTTATTTATTTTATTATTATACCACACCACGCTCACATAAAAAATAAAAGGGCTGTGGATAAGTCACAACGTCGAGGACGTGAGTAAAGAATCAAGAGTAACGAATAAAGATTTTCTTCATTCCTATCCGCTTTTTCATACTCTGCCTTCTTTACTCTCTACTCTTTACTCGTTTTTAACATCCCCCACATTTTTTCAATTCCCTTTTTAACATCAAAGCGTTCAACTGCGATTTTGCGGAGCGCCGCATTCGGCCACGGATCATCCGCAAGCTCCGCGATGCGATGCGCGAGAAACGCCGGTTTACGGTGCTCCAGAAAATACGGCGCGGGAAGCGTTGACTTATATTGCTCCCCGGCCGAGATCACAGTCAAGCCCGATGACATTGCCTCAAACACCGCGGTATCCGTATCCGCGCCTTTAGACATGGATAGAAAAATATCGTGTTCGTTATAGATTCGCGGAAGTTCAGACGGCGCGGATGGCCAAAGAAATTGTACGCGATCATGCAGATTCTTTTTGTCCACAAATTTTTCAAGAGCCTCCAGATATTTTTCATCGCGCCGATAGGACGGATAACCCGCAATCGTCAATGTCCACTTTCTCCGCAGTATGTCCTTCAGCGCGGCGGCGGCCGCAATGACTGTCTCTATATCCGACACCGGCGCAATACGGCTTACTGTCAGCAGCCGAAGCGTGTCCGATTGCGGCCTGTCGGACACCGGACGAAAGACATCAATATCAATGGCGTGTCCGACAGCGATGACTTTTTTGGACCGCAGGCGAAAACTCTTGTCCGATACGGTAAAGACAAAATACACAAAGCGCTCCGCAAGGCGAACCGCCAGCGTGATTTGCCCCGCATACCAAAGAGCGGACATTTTCTTGAGCGCGAGCAAAAACGGAGCTGCAGCGACAACGCGGCGGGGCGCATCGTAAAAAAGCACCGCATCCGAACGCGCATAGTAAAAAGAAAATAGCTCCCAAAATTTCCACAGCCGCCGCAGCCAGCCGCGCCCTTTTTCTCCGCCGCAGGACCACGCGCGCGCGTTCGCCGGCATATCCGTCTCGCCAATCACGTCCGCAATAACGACAACGCTCTCGGCGCGGAGCGCAAATTCCTCGCACCAGCGATGCAAAAATCCGAATCGCGCGTCATTTTTATCCAGTTTTGGGACAACAAGAAGAATCATAAATTACGCCTTTCGCTGCGGGTGGCGATAAATATCACCGCGTTTATCCACCATGAGCAAATGAATTATGCGCGCCGCGCGAAGCTGAAATCCAACACGGTAATCTCTGCCGATACGAAAAGAAAATATCCCTTGAAGCGGCGCGCTCAAGGGTTTTGTGTGAAGTCGCGGATCAAACGGATCTTCTCTCAAAATCTCAATCAATGCGCCAATCTTCTTCCCGACTTCAGCCGGAAGGCGACGGACATCTTTCACAAACGCATCGTCATAGACGACTTCATTGCTTTGAACGGACATGCTTCAGAAACGCTTCCTTATCGGCAAACCGATAGAAAGGCCCGTTGCCCCGAGCGCGACTGAGTATCTTCTTAACAAATTCTTTTTTATAACCCCCCTCTTCATCTGCGGATGGTATCAAAAGGAAGCGCCTTATTTCATGAACCTCTTCTTTGAGCGCTTCTATTTCTTTCGTCAATTTTTTCACCGCCATCTCTGTCGCCATGTTGCTTACATAGTACCCCACCGTGGGTAAAGAGACAATCCCTTAAGCCGTAATCCCTCACAGGTGTCATTGCGAGCGACCCCGAGTCTGTCGAGGGGGCGCGCGGCAATCCAGTATTTCTGCTGGATTGCTTCGTCGTCCTGCGGCAGGCCTCCTCGCAATGACGCATATAATGGTGGTCTTGATACGGGCTGTGAGGGGTTACTTTAAGATACTTCTTGTTGATAACACTCCCCGCAATAGACAATCTCTTTCCGGTCCGGGGAGCCGCGCCCTTCCGAAGCTGGCAGCGGAGGAGGAAAACTCGTCTCAAATTCATTCGGGCACGGTGATGCTCCGTGAAAATGCGTGCCCGCATTTTTGTATAAACCGCCCGCATCTTCCGTCCCTGCGCACATGCATGTCCGATGCCAGAGTTTCAGGGGATTGCGTTGTTTGATTCTCTGGAAATGCCGGCAATTCGGACACAGACGCGGAAGGGGTACGTTCATCTTTTTGTAAAAGCGAAACTCCTGGGGAATGATCCGGAATGCCGTTGTACACTGCTCCTGGCATTTTCCGTCGTGCGCGCAGCCGATAATGTCGTTCAGTACCGCATCGTCAACGTCTTTAATATGGTCGGGCAGGTCGTCGGCGCGGCGCGTGATTGTATAGTTCTTCTCCTCCGGATCGCGCCAGCGGTAGCCCCTTTCTTGGGCTTCTTTTTTTGAAAGAGGAAAAAATTCTTGTGCGATTGTGTCGTTGTACGCAAACGGAGACAGCTCCGGAGGGAAGAATTCGCCGTAGCGGTATGTCCTTCCTTGCGCGTCCACATACGGCATCTCGTTCATCTGCGCGATGATCCTTGGTACCAATGCTTCATACTCCTCTTTCGTGTATTGCTTGTTCAGGATGCAGTACTGCTTGTTGCGGAGGCCGATACAGGCGAAGAGATGCGTACAGTTCATGCAATTCATCGAATACACGATATCGGAATGCAAAATCGAAAGCCAGGAAAACAACACCTGGTATCCCCCGCCGATACAATTCTCATATCCGCGCTCTCCCGCGGCAATAGTCAGATCGTACGAATCGCGATCGCTCCCTCCGAACATGGCCGTGCCAAAAATCACTTTTTGGCAATACGCGCAATCCTCAAGCCCCCGCGACATAAAACTCTGTCGCGCATTCTTGCAATGCTGAAGATAATCTCCGGTTGCATTCACATTACTGAACCCATGCATGAATTTAACCGGACGACGCATGCGCAGATTTTCCGCTTTTTCCAGGAGCTCCATCCGCATCCGATGCGATCCCAGATTCATTATCCCTTTTTCTTTCAGGTAGTCCTCTTTTGTATACTGCGCGTTAAAGATGCAATATTGTTTATTCCGCAACCCGACGCACCCGATACAATCATGGCAATTCGTCATATCAAAAGAAAAATAGACGTCCGTACATTCCCGCAAGTCCGCGCCAAAAAGACACCCGCTACACCGTTCGGAATGCACGAGCTCGTATGAGCGTTCGGCGCGCGACGCGTCAAGGAGATCCAAAGCGTCGGCGCCGTACAAAACGTCCGTTCCGTAAGCGCAATTCTCGCTCATCCCCGAATTAAACATGAGATAGCATCCTTTCAAATCAAGCGCATTGCTGCAATACTCGCTCTGGACGGCGTTTCGATTGTAACTGTGCTGCCACGGAACTTCATGCATCAGCCGCTTTATCTGTTCAAACAACGGCCTTGAAAAATCGTATTCTTTTCCCAAGTCACCCGCGTCGAAATCCGCGGACTGCCAGTCCTTTTGGTAGTACACCTTGAATCCGGATGACTCGGGAAAAAGCGCGAGCGCCGGCTCGTCGTGCCCGACGACATGCCGCCTGTATAGTACCCGCTCATTCCGAAACACCATCCTCCGCACCATCCGGCACTCCGGACACCATGTCGGCGGCGGCACTTTGAGACGCGCATAAAACGAAAAATCCTCCGGCTCAATGCGGAACGTGTTTTTGCAATTTTGACAAACTCTTGTTTCTGCATCACCAATCATAGAAATTTTTTGAACTCACCAATCGTCATATTCGCCTTTTTCAAAATGGCGGAGAGCGTGCCTTTCTTCACCGTTTTATGATCGGGTACAATGAGAATTTCTTTTGCCGCTCAGCGCTCTTATCATCCTCCAAATAGAGTTCGATTGCCTCCTGAATATTCTTAACCGCCTCCTCAAAAGAATCGCCCTGGGAAAAACAACCGGGGAATACCGGAACGCTGACGCTATATCCTCCTTCCGGCTCCTCCAAAAACACCGCATTGAAATTCAAAATCTCTTTTTTGATTTTTTTTGGCCTTTTTGCCATAGCCCCATCATACCTTTCTTCCGCCGCAAATTCAATAGGGATTATGCTTTACTTGTTCATGAATTCCTTATACCACAATTGAAACGTCAGCGCGGCCCAAAGCGGAGTGAGCGCGTATTTTTTTTTGGAGACATGGCCCTCCAACATTTTCTGAAGCGCAGAAAAATCGAGCATGTCTTTCGTCTCCGGAATATACGAAGGCGACAACACTTCCTGAAAAAGAGGCAAAAGCGGCCCGCGGATCCATTTTGCCGCGGGCGAAAACCACCCCCACTTGTCGCGGCCGAGAACCCACGGAGGCAAATACTTTTTCATCGCGCTCTTCAAAATCACCTTGCCTTCGTAATGCCTCCCGACGGATGCGAAATAGAGACCCTTGGACCCGATTTTGTAGCGCACGGGAATCCGATCCGCAAACTCGACCAGACGATGATCAAGAAACGGCACGCGCTGCTCGATGCTTGCCGCCATCGTCATCTTATCCGAGCGCGCGAGCGACTCGTCCGCGAGCCACGACCGGACGTCAAGGCGCATGGCGCGGCGCGTGAAATCGCGTTCGCCCTCCCGGCCTAAATCGGACGCGTAAATCTCGACAAATCGTTTTTCCAGTACGCCCGGCCGGTTCACGGATTGCCGGAGAAAAGTCGCGATAATATTTTCTTTTTGCGCGAAAAAATAAAGATAGCGGCGGACAACGTCATTCTCATTGCATAAACGATAAAATTCATACGCCTTGAAAGCACGCGCAAGCGCAGCCGCAAAAAAATTATTTCGCGCCATCTCCGGCAGCCGCCGGAGGCGATCCATCAGATATAAATAGTAATGCCGCTCATAGCCGCCGAAAAGTTCGTCCCCGCCGTCTCCACCGAGCACCACGGTCGCTTCCGGCGCCACAGCGCGCGCAAGAAGCATTGTGATCGTCTGAATATGGTTTGAAACCGGCTCGTCCATGTGCCAGATCGCTGCGGGAAGTTTGTCTAGCACATCGCGCGCTGTAAAACGATACTCGTGATGCGCAGTACCGAAATGCGCTGCGGTGCGGCGCGCAAGATGAAAATCACGGTTGTATTTGTCCGACTCCTCGGTCTCCTCAAATCCGGCCGAAAATGTGCGGACATTCTGCGACTCTTCGCTCATCAAACCCGTAATAATTGTTGAATCAATTCCTCCGGAGAGGAACACGCCCACCGGACGATCCGAAATCATCTCGCGCCGGACTGAATCCGCGAGGAGCCGCCGGATTTCTTCTTCTATTGCTCCGCGATCCGTGATAACCGGACGATCCTCGTACCCCCAGTACTTTTGTATGCGGACTCCATTTTGAGAGACGCGGAGAAAATGTCCGGGCTGCAATTTTTTCACATGCGCCCAGATCGTCATCGGCGCGGGCACATAGAGAATCCGGAAATACATGTTGAGCGCGTCCGGATCAATCTCTTTAGAAATCTCGTGAATAAAAAGCGCTTTTGCCTCGGATGAAAAAACGAACTTGCCGTTCGCGCGCGAAAAATAAAGCGGCTTGATCCCGATCCGGTCCCGCGCGAGAAAAAGCTCTTCGGTCTCGGTATCCAGAATCGCGAACGCAAACATGCCGTTAAGACGCCGCAGACAATCCTCGCCCCATTTCTCGTATGCCGCAAGAATCACTTCCGTGTCGGTCCCGGAGGAAAAATCATATCCGTCCGCCCTCAACTCGTCGCGGAGTTCCTTAAAGTTATAGATTTCGCCGTTGAAAACAATCACATACCGGCCGCTCCGGCTCTTCATCGGCTGATTGCCGCGCTCGCTCAGATCAATAATCGCGAGGCGGTTGAATCCAAGCGACCAGGAACGCGAAAAAAACGCGCCGCTTGAATCCGGCCCCCGATGACGCGTCCTCTCCACCATCTTCTGCGCCGCTTGCTCATCAACAAAATTGAATCCATGTATGCCGCACATATCCCTTGACCTTCAAGCAAAGTTTGCTATACTGACAATGTCTTCCAGTTTTAGACATAAACTGGAAGGGTATTACATCCAAGAGCAGCCCTCCTCGCGGAGGACTGCTTTTATTTCGGTTCTCTTTGCCCGCGATATTTCAATTCCCTCCCCCAAATATCCCCCGTTACTTTTAATACATCGGTATAGCCGTCTCCGCCGGTACGCAATTCTTCCGAAATGTTATTTTTCGACGAGTAAATGTACACTTTCTTTTTTCCATGCTTCAAATAATTGACCAATGCCAAAAAATCCGAATCGCCGGAAAACAAGACGGCGCTAAGGGCGTTGTTTAAGAACGTAAATGCAGTAAAGCATAGATATGAAAAATAGTCAAGATCGTCGCGACTCGCCTGCCGCTACTCACTTCCCCCGCAACAGGCGCCAAAGGTCGCGGAACGCATCAAAGATCCCGGCGGCGGTTGAGCGCCAGAGAGACGGCGCGCGGGTCGCCGGAGTTCCGGTGGCGGCAGGCGTAGACGGCTCGCGAATCTCCAGTGTAAAGGATCGGGATGCGCGGCGCTTTTCCTGATCCTCAACCTCCATGGTAAACGATGACACTCCGGCTGAATCCGGCAGTCCGGACAGAAGACCCGGATCCGGCTCAAAAAGGAAGCCGTGCGGAAGAAGCCCGTCAATCATTTTCCAGATATACGGAGGAGTCCCGTTCTCCGCGGCAAATTCAATCATATAGGGACTACCGACAACGCCGGGCGCGAGCGTCTCTGTTGCGATGGTAAAGGGTTGGACGACAGCAATGGTCAGCGTTTTTTGGACCTTGTCGCCCGCACTATCCACGGCCTCAACGGAAAAAGTCCATGCTCCGAGTGTTGCGGGAGTTCCGAAGATGACCCCCGTCCGCGGATCAAGTTCAAAACCCGGAGGGAATGTCTCGTTGGCGCGCAAAACGCTCCAGACAATGGGGGCGGCATCGCTCTGCCCCCTAATCGTCGCGCGATACGATTGCCCCACAAATGCCTCCGGAAGTTTTTCCGTCGTAATCGCGATTGCGGGAGAAATACTAATACTCAGTTCCTTTGTCGCGCGGTTTTCCCGCGCATCCGTCAGAATAACCGTGAACGGCCACGCGCCTTCAGCGGACGGAACGCCGGACACAATCCCGGTCGCGGGATCGAGCGTCAGGCCCGGAGGAAAAAAGCGCACACCGTCATTTATTTCCCAGCGATATGGGGGTTTCCCGGCGACACTTGCGGCAAGCGTTGCGGCATACGGTTTGCCGATCTTCCCGCCCGGCAAAGACGCGGTTGTGATGATGAGGGCTTCCTCGATCTCAACGCGAAAAAGCGCAACATGCCGGTTTCCGTCCGCCTCCGCGGCATACGCATTAAAAATCCAGATGCCGGATTCCTGCGGCGTTCCGGAAATTTTCCCTGATTTCGGATCCAGCGCGAAACCCGAAGGAAAGACATTCCCTGCGCCGATGACAATCTCCCATCGTTCTATGACGGCGCTGCTTTGCGGTAATGTCAACGCCGCCTCGTATGGCTTGCCCGCGATTCCGCCTGACAGATTGACCGGAACCGGATCCGCGATTTTCTGCGTCTCCGTCCGCGGCAAAACTGCTGGTGGCGCGGACGGCTCAATCCGCGCGCTTGTCCGGGGGGCACTCCGCTCCACGATTCCGGAAACCGTAAACCGGCGCTCGCCTGACCGGTACCGTCGCTCGGCGCTGTCATAGGCCTCGGCAGAAATCGTATGCGGCCCCGGCTCAAGCGCCATTGTCGCCTCAAACGGCGCATCGCGATCCGTTGCGTCAATCCGCCCCCCGCCGCGATCCGCGTCCACCGTAAATACAACGCGGCTGATGTCGGCCGGACCCGAAACCGTCGCGCGTATCAAGACAGGACTCGACTCAATCGCATCAGTCGCTGGCGCGACAATACGGACCTCGGCCAAAATTCCTGCGGACGGCTCGCCTCGCTGCCGCCTTTGGCGAGCCTCGCCTTCGGCGGGAAGCTCTGGCGAAGCGGCCGGAGGCGGAATACTCCGCAGCCGGCGGATTTGTTGCTCAAGATCAAACCGGAGAAGATCTGTCTCCGCCCGACGCGCTTTCTGCTCCACGCCGCTTGCGTATGCCACGCACTCCGCGTGCGCGTAGTAGGATCCGCAATAATATTTCTGGAGCGCGATGCGGTCTTTCGCGCCAATGACCTCCCCGGACGCCAGGACATCACTCGAATCCGCTCCCGAATCGCGCAAATGATACGCGGTCGCAAGCGCCGCATCGGCGACATTCCACGGATCAAAGGCCCTGTCCTTTCGGGACGCGAGAGTACTCCACCAGGTATTCGGCTCAAATTGCGTCAGACCGAGCGCGCATGTGGATGATGTCGGAATTTTACTCCGATCCGCCTTGCCTCCGGCGTCAATAAATCCGATCTCCCGAAGAATGTCATCGAAATGGCGGGCGTTATTGTACGTCGCCTTGCAATCATAGCGTTGCCACCTTCGGCAATCGGGTCCCTGGGAACCGACACACAAAGCGCTCCACTCGGCCGCTGTTTTTCCCACATTTCTGCCGTATCCGGTCTCCTGCCCCAGGAGACCATACAAAACCGCACTCCGGACGCCGGTCTTTTCCGATGCCGCGCGTATTGCCGCGGTGATTTCCCCGCGTGTCGGCGGAGAAAAAGAAAAAGTGCGGGCGGAAACCCACAGTGGGGAGAAAAACAAAAAAACGAGAAATACGAGGAAATGAAGCATGCAGAGACACGCGAAAAGTCAAACTGCAAAGGTCAAAAGCTAAAACAGTGCTTTTCCATACGTCATTGCGAGGAGTCCCACAGCGGGACGACGAAGCAATCCCCGCCTTCACAGGGTTTCGGCGGGCAAGCATAAAGTAAACATGGTGAGAATAGAGGCCTGCTTGTCCGCCGTAGCTTCAGCGTAGGCGGAGATTGCCGCGCGCCCCCTCGACGCCGTCGGGGTCGCTCGCAATGACGACTGTAAGGTTTGAATTTTACGTTGTTCTTTTTCGCTTTTCGTTTTGCGCTTTACACTCACTCCAACCGAAACGTCTCAATAGACGGCCTCAGCCGCGCGTCATCAATATCCGCGACGCGAATGTCGTAAATTTTTGCGCCGCGGCTCCAATAATAATAGTAGCCGTCGAAAACGCGCGGAATCGTCTCCGTAACGCGCCAGACCGTTACGCCGCCGAACGTCAATTTTTTTCGCGGAGAATAAATCGCGCTACCCGCTTTTTTCTCCTCGGCCGCGAACCATTTTTCAAGCGTCAAACCCCGGGGATTCGTTGCCGCAACCCGGATGCGGAGCACCGGATCACATGCGGGATCTCCCGCACACATGGTCTTGGCATCATGCAGTTCTATCCAGTCGCTCGCCACGCTCCGTGCTACGAGAAGCCACGCAGGGAAATCCATGCGGTAGTTCTCGACGGTATTACGCAAAATCCTTTTGTCTCCCTCGGTCCGCACCAAAACACCGGGGATCACCACATCCTCGGTAACGCGCTCGGCCGTCAAAATATCTCGCTCAGCGGTCCGACGCGCTTCTTCCTCCGGCGTCAGCGCCTCAAGTTCTTCAAGCCGCTTTTCCGTCTCCTCAAGAATCGGCTGAACTGCCTCGGGCGGAATCACGGGTCGCGCCCGTTTTTCTTCCGCCGGCCGTGGTTCCGGCACTTTACGCCGTTCCTCGCGCAGTATCTGCGCGGTCCGCAACGTGACCGCAGTCACGCCGAGAACAATGCCTGAGATGATCAGAAGTTTTTTCTTTTGGGGAGAGAAAGGCATAAAAAACGTAAAAGACAAATCAAGGCGTACTCTGTGCCGTCATTGCGAGGAGTCAGACGATCCCTCGCGGAGTTTATCCTGAGCGCAGTC